>JAUWPQ010000346.1 GCA_030611515.1 Planctomycetota bacterium
TATTCGCCTTCGAGCGGCGTGGAAAGGCGAAATGACGGCTTGGATTGGGTGTCAGTCGTAACCGTTCACAGCCGCGGGAAGGGGACAGGTCCATGTTTTCGGCCAACGGTTCGTCGGCAAAATACGTTTTTTCGCCGAAAAATGGACCAGTCCCCGACTGGCCCGGGAAGTCACGTGGAACTCCACTTGAATCGAGGAGTATGTCGATGTCGTATCTTTTCCCTCCCATGCTTGACCGATTGGTCCAGGAAGAACTGGCTTCCGGCGCATACCAGTCAGAGGATGATGTTTTGGTCGAGGCGCTGCGCGATCGGGACAAGACCATCGCCGGCATCCGCGAGGGACTTGCCGATCTGGACGCCAGCCGAGTGCGTCCGCTGGGCGACGTGGATGCCCAACTGCGGACCAAGCACGACATTGCCCGTAACGAATGACGTACCAGGTTATTCTTACCGACCGCGCTGCCAGAGACCTTGACGAGGCATACCAATGGTGTGCGGAGCGCGCCCCAGAGGCCGCCGTTGGCGGTCAGCCAGTGAAATCTTGCCGCTCACGGAGTGAGTCGGTAGTTGACTTGTCAGACGTACATCGCTATACCTACGGGTGGTGTGTCTGACAGGCTATCCGAAAAGCTCCCCTCTCCACCGGGGGAGGGGCAGGGGGGGTAACCCATGGTCCGACCATTCCGGACATCTGAAAGCCTCGAATCTGAACGTGTGACTCGCGATAAGGTCGGCGAATTCCTACGTCGCCGGGGCTTCGTCGACATAAGCGATCAGCGTAGCGGTCACGGCCAGACCATCGTCGCTACGTCCCCAAATGGCGACCGATTGACAATGCGGGTTCACCTATGCTGGCGTCGTGAGACGGGCAGTCGAGACTCGAACCGGGTGAAGACCTACTCCGCCGCCCAACTACTAGCCAGGGTCAAGAATGGCAACTGGGAAGGTTCTATCCGCGAGAAGATTGAGCGGAGTAAGTCCAAGGGCATAGGTCATTGGCTCTTCGTCCAGCGTGACGACGAACAAATCGTGCATGCAGCGTTGGTGCCGCTTTCGGAACTCCTGCCGATCTGGTGTGCTCAGCGAGACATAAGCAAACGCTTAATCGATCAGGGCAAAATGGGCCGGAGAAGAAAGAACCATGCGATGAATGGTTCAAGCCCCACGTTGTGGTTGCAGGACGACCGAGCGCAAGAGGTCGCGGACGCCCTTTGGAAGCATCAGGGAGTACGCAATCTCGCCGAGTCAGCAACCGCAATATCCGAAAGGCTACCAGATGAAGAAGCAAACCGGAGTGAATCGACTGACGGTGCGCACTACGTTCCGCAAGAGAGTGACCGACGACAAATTGTCGAGCGACAAATTCGCGAACGGCGAGGACAACAGCAATTTCGCGATGCCGTGCGTAAACGGTACGCGGACCGTTGCTTGGTGACTGGGTGCGAGGTACTCGCAGTTTTAGAGGCAGCACATATCACTCCCTACCGGGGCGAAAATGATAGTCACATAGAAAACGGATTACTACTTCGGGCCGACATTCATACGCTTTTTGATCTGGACTTGATTGGGATTGAGCCTAATGGATTACGTGTGGACCTGCACCCAGGTATTGAGAAGGAGTATGGATACCTTGCCGGAAAAGAACTTGGTTGCAGCCAAGCCCAGCGACCGTCCCTGGAAGCATTGAAATCGCGGTACCAGCAGTTCCAGGAGCGTCTTGCTCGACCGGAATGAGGTTGTCTCGTCTGGTCTGGACGTGAGGATCGGAGTCAGACTCTAGAACTTCACTTTTGGCCGAGAACGTTCTCCATTCCCGCGCATAACGGAAAGGTGAAACCCTACTATGTCCGCCAAGTCGAAAAGGTCTGCCAAAGCGATTGATCGGCCCTTCGACGCCCGCACAATGGCCAAGGCCGTGAAAATTGTCGAGCAGTACCAAGTCATCCTGGCTTTCGAGGACGGGCACTGGCACGGCCGGGGACTGGAGTTGCCGAACATCCACGGCGACGGCAAAACTGTCAACCAATGTGTCAAAAACACCCGTGAAGCGTTTGCCGGTTGGGTGGCCTGCTTGCTGGAAGAGGGCCAGCGCCCACCGACGCCGGCAGGCGAAGGCACCCGCACGGCACAGGTGAATGTGCGGCTGACGGCGGAAGAAAAGGTGCTGTTGGAGGCCACCGCGAAACGAAAGGGTTTTAGCGGATTATCGGATTTCGTCCGCGCCGCGGCCATCGAGTCGGCCAAGTGACCATTCTGGCGGCTTGCAGCCGCAAAGCATCATAGAACCATGGCACGAGTAGTATTGGCAATGTCCGGTGGAGTGGATAGCAGCGTGGCGGCCTGGCTGCTACGCGAGCAGGGACATGACGTTATCGGCATTTTCATGCGGCACGGGCAAGACGAACTGCCCTCACCCCCGGCCCCTCTCCCAAAGGGGGAGGGGAGTTGCTTATCACCCCCGGCCCTACCCGCGAAAGGAGAGGGGGGGAAACAAAGCTGCTGCTCGGCCGCCGACGCCGCCGACGCACGCCGCGTGGCCGACGTATTAGAAATCCCCTTCCACGCGGTAAACTTTCAGCGGGATTTTGACCGGATCGTCGATTACTTCGTCGGCGAATATGCCGCCGGCCGCACACCTAACCCGTGCATAGTCTGCAACACGTGGCTTAAGTTCGGCAGGCTGTTCGAGTATGCCGACGGTCTGGGAGCGGAATACGTGGCCACCGGACATCACGCGCGGCTTGTCGCACTGGAAAAAGGGGACAGTCCCCATTTGTGCGAAGCACCCTT
>JAUWPQ010000175.1 GCA_030611515.1 Planctomycetota bacterium
TTATTTTTTGTGTGGGGTGGTGGGGGGGGGGGGGTGGGGGGCGGGGGGCCCCCTACCAAAAAAAACAAAAAACCCCGGCCCCCCCGGCGGCCCCGCTACACCCGGAATCATGGCGAATAGGGCAGACAAGAATGTCTGCCCCACCGGGCACACTGTTGTCGATTGACGTCCTCGCGCCGGGCACTATAATGGGCCTCGGGAATGCCGCGTCGGGCTTTCGCAGCCCTTCCAAAAACCGCAAGGAGACTCTGGAATGGACCATGTCAAGGAGCTATCCGACCGTGATTTTGAAACCGAGGTTCTGCAATCGGCGGAACCGGTCCTGGTTGATTTCTGGGCCCCGTGGTGCGGTCCCTGCCGGATGGTCGCGCCGCTTGTCGAGGAACTGGCAAAAGAAAACGCCGGCACGCTGAAAGTGACTAAAATCAACATCGACGATAGTCCCGATACGGCAGCCGCTTACGGAATCAGCAGTATTCCGACCCTAATGATCTTCAAAGGCGGCGAGATAGCCGAGCGTTTCGTCGGCGTCCAGCCAAAAAAACGTCTTCAGGAAGCCATCGACCAAGTTACTGCCTGACGATTGATGCGAATTTCCGTCTGTGTAAAGCCGCGACCACTGGTTTGCAGCTTTTCCGTGGTTGTCGTTGAGGAATGGAGTGAATTCGGGGAGTCCAAGTGCCGATGAAGCAGATTGGGTAAACCTTGCCGATTGCGCGGAGTGTGCCGCGCGGGCCGGCCGTCGGACCCAAACCTGCTTCGACCAATGACTAAGGTAGATTCTTCCCAAAAGTCTGAGACCAAAGGGTTGCGTCAAGCCCCACCCGCGCAGGGCTGGACGTTGACGTCTACAACCCGAGTCGACGCCCCACACGAGATGGCCGCCTCGGTTTCAGGCCCCACGCCTGAAGGACTCGCGGCGGCCAAAACGCCGCCTCCCGACGATACGCCCGCTGAACAACTCCACCTCCAAGCCCTCCAATTGGCAACGCATCTCCGCGGCCGGCAAAAGGAGTTGGACGCCCGCGAAGCCGAGTTGAACTCGCGCATCGCGCGTTGTGAGTCCGATGCCAGGACCGCTCGACTCTGGCTCGAACAACGTTGGGCCGATCTGGCCGCCGCGGACGCGGCACTGGCCGGGCAACGTCAAGAGTTGACCGCGCGGGCCGCGGCGATGGACGATCGGGAAGAGGAGTCGGCCCGGCAGCAGCGGATTATGTCCGACCAAGAGCAGACGCTATTGCAGCGGCAGCAGGAGTTATCCCTTCGAGAGCAAGAATTCGAGGAGCGATTGGAGCGGTTGGCCGTCGCGGAGTCCGCCCGGGAAATGAACGAGCAGGCGACGACCGAACGTTGCGACGACGTGCAGCGGCAAGTTGTCGCCGGCGAGCGGTTGGCCGCCGAGCACCGACGCGAGATGGCCAATCTGGAACGGAAGCGCCAAACGGTGCAGCGGCGCGCCGAACACGTGGACAAATGCCGGGCCTCTTTGAAACAACTCCGCGATGAATTGGGACGCATGCACCGCGAGACGTTGGAAATCCGCCTGGCGACCGAGGAGCTTTGGGTGCAGCTTTCCGGCGCCGCGCCGCCGGCGGCGCTGACGCGCTCGCTCGGCCGCATCCGCGCCAAGCTGGCCGAGCAGCACGCCCAAGCCAACGCCGAATTGGTCGAGCAGAAAAAGGAACTGGAAACGATCCGCGGCCAGCTCGACTCGCAGCTCAACAAACTGATCGAGCACAAGCGGCAATTCGAGCGATGGGCCGCCGGTCGTCAACAAGATTGCGAGACGCAGGCATCGCGGTTGGTCGCCCGCGAAGAACAACTTCAACGCGAAGAGGACTATCTCCGCGAACAAGCGGAACATTGGCGGGCGGAGCGGCTGGGATTCCAGCAAGAATTGCGGCAGTGGAAAGCGAACCGTTCCACGCGCCGGCGCGGAAACGCTGCTCCATCATGCTAACCCGCATTTTCTCACCACCTCCCTTTTGCGCCCGGTAGTGGTCGCGGCGATTTCGCGGAGTTGAGCAAGTAGCTCGGGATTGGCGGCGGCGAGGAAGTCGGCCTCCTCCAGGCGGAACGGCCCGCCATCGGGCGAAGTGACGCAGCCGCCGGCCTCGCGGACGATCAATACGCCCGCCGCCACGTCCCATATATGCGTGGAGAACGACCAGAAGAGATCGAAACGCCCGGCGGCCAAGTAGCAGAGATTCAATGCCGCGGAGCCGGTCCGCCGGATGGCCTGACAACGGGGAATCATTTCCAAAAACATCCGCAGATCGGGTGAATCGCTCTGCACGCCGGGCGGAAAGCCGACGGCGGCCAAAGCCTCGGACAATTTGGAGACGCTGCTGGCGTGGATTGTCCGGTCGCCCAGCCGCGCCCCCTGGCCGGTGACGGCCGTGAAACACTCGTCCAGCGCGGGATCGTAAACCGCTCCGACGAGCAACTCGCCGTTGCGCTCCAGGGCCAGCGAGACACAATAGTGCGGCACGCCGTGGACGAAGTTCGTCGTGCCGTCCAGCGGATCGACGATCCAGCGGTATTCAGATCGCGTTGCAGGAAGCTCGGATTGTTCTTGTTCTTCGCCCAACAGGCAATGATTCGGAAACACTCCGAGGACGACGCGGCGAACCGTTTCCTGCGAGGCCAGGTCGGCCTGCGTGACCAAATCGGCGGGGCCTTTTTGGCGAGTCTCTGTCCGGCCGATCCAATCCTGAACAACGCGTGCGGCGGCGCGGACCGCTTCTTCGCACACTCGCAGATAATCGTTATATTCTTCCATGTTGTTCACGCCGCATGCCGCGTGGGCGCGGCGAATAAACATTGCTGTTCTCCCGTTTAGCCCCGGCGTCCACGCCGGGCAATATGAAGTCAAATGTACCGAATTGCCTTCCAGGGCGACAGTACGCAACTGCCGTGCCAAAATAAAAGCTGAAAGGGCATGTTTCGATGCTGATAAGATAGGGTAACTTTGCCCCTAATGCGGGTGGGAAATCGATGGAACCACTTTTTTCCGCCGGGATTTCATTCATTCGGTACTAGACATCCCGATAAAACCTGGTATCATTAAAGCATTGCCTCTTCTCTGTTCCGGCCCCGCCGTTTCGCTTCGCCGCGAGCGGCGGGGTTTTTTTTGTTGGACACAATGGTATTGCAACGCAACGTTGCATGGCATCAACGTTGCATTTGATTTCTGATACTCAATGACAAAAGAATTTATCACCGATAACTTCTTGTTGCAGAACGACCGCGCGGCACGTTTGTACCACGAGTATGCCGCCCGGCTGCCGATCATCGACTATCACTGCCACCTGTCGCCGGCCGAGATCGCTCGGGACCGCCGCTTCGAGAATCTTTCGCAAATCTGGCTCAGCGGCGACCATTACAAATGGCGTGCGATGCGTGCGGCGGGCGTGTCCGAACGATTCATCACCGGAGACGCCGCGGACCGGCAAAAATTCCAGAAATGGGCCGAGACCGTACCGCTTACGCTCCGCAATCCGCTCTATCACTGGACCCACCTCGAACTGAAACGGCCGTTGGGTATCGGCGACCGGCTGCTGGGGCCGGACACGGCCGAGGGCATCTGGAACGAGTGCAACGCGAAACTCGCCCGGCCGGAGTTCTCCGCACGCGGAATCATGCGGCAAATGAACGTCCTGGTGGTCTGCACAACCGACGACCCGACCGATCCGCTGGAACACCATCGGTCGATTGCCGAGGATAGTACCTTTTCGATTCAAGTGTTGCCGACGTTCCGGCCGGATAGGGCGCTGGCCGTGGAATCGCCGGCAGCGTTCGGCGAGTGGGTGGACCGGCTCGCGGCCGCAAGCGGTATCGAAGTGAAGGACGATTACGACCGGTTTCTCGACGCCTTGCGCGAGCGGCACGACTTCTTTCACGCGCGGGGTTGCCGGCTCGCGGACCACGGCTTGGAGACGTTCCCCGCCGCCGACCATACGACGGCGGAAGTCGCGTCTGCCTTCCGGCGAGTTCGGAGCGGCAAGGAGCTCTCGGCCGACGAGGTCGTCGAGTTCCGCTCGGCCGTGCTGGAACAACTGGCCGCGATGAATTGCGCGAAGGGCTGGGTCCAACAGTTCCACTTCGGAGCAATGCGGAGCAACAACACGCGGATGTTCCAAACTCTTGGGCCGGACACCGGATTCGACTCGATCGGCGACCCGCGGGTCGCTCGGCCGATGGCGCGGTTCTTCGACCGACTGGACCGCGACGGCCGGCTGGCCAAGACGATCATCTACAATCTCAATCCGGCGCACAACGACGTGGTGGCCACGATGATCGGCAACTTCCAGGATGGCGAGACGCCCGGCAAGATGCAACTGGGCAGCGGATGGTGGTTCATGGACCAGAAGGACGGCATGGAGCGGCAACTCAATTCGCTGTCGAATCAGGGGCTGCTGAGCCTGTTCGTGGGGATGCTGACCGACAGCCGCTCGTTTCTTTCCTACACCCGGCACGAATACTTCCGCCGCATTCTCTGCAATCTATTGGGCACGGAGATGGAGCAGGGGCTTTTGCCCGACGAGATGGAAATGATCGGCTCGATGGTGCGGAACATCTGCTACGGGAACGCGGCCGGCTATTTCGGGTTTGACGTGCCCCGGTTGGGCGACTGTTGACCGTCTCCAATGCGACAAAAGACAACGCCCCGCGACTGCGGTCGCGATGGGTGACACGGGCCGATGGGTGGCACGGGCATCTTGCCCGTGTTCCGGCCGGCGCTGGCGAGACGCCAGTGTCACCCGTCGCCCTTCTTTTCCTTCAGCTTTTCCCGGAACAATTCGAGCTTGCGGCCGATGATGCCGGAATGCGGTTCCAGTTCCGCGGCCTTGGTCTGACTCTTGACGGCGTTTTCATAGTCGCCTTTGGCGAAGTAGACGTGTGCCAGGGTGTCGTGGTATCCGCCCGTTTCGGGTTCCAGTTCCAGCGACTTGAGCGAACATTTCAGTGCCTCGTCCAGGTCGCCCGCCGTGTTGCCGATCAACCAGGCGTACTGGTTGAAAGCCGCGGCGTTTTCGGGGTCTTCGGCAATCGCGTCGCGGAACTCCTCCGCGGCCTTCTCGACCAGGCCGGCTATCTTGGCGCGGTACTCCGGCGGCTGTCCGGATAGCCGATGGCAGGCGATCAGCACGTCGATGTCCTCGGGGTTGACCGCCAGCGCCTTTTCCAACGCCTCGCGCTGTTTCGCCGCGTCTCGTTTTGTTTCCCAATGGCAGGCGAAAAAGTAGTGTGGTCGAGAGCGGAGTTCATTGACATTGCCGCCGTAGAGTTTGGCCGCGTCCGCCTTGCCGGCGTCGATTGCCCGAAACAGCTTCTCCAACGTATTGGCGGCGTCGAGGTTTTCTCCTTGATCGTGCAGCATCTCCGCCAGATAAATGCGGGCAACCATCATCAGTTCGGTCTGCTGCCGGCCGCTCTGTTCTATCACGTGTTCATACTCACGCCGTGCCCAGGCGTATTGTCCCCGGTCGCGGAGCACCTCGGCCGTCCGTAGATGGTTGAATAATTGCTCCTGCCGCTTGCCGGGATGTAGTTTGAGCGCGCGGGTGGCCGTTTTTTCCGCCCGGTCCTTATTGCCCTGTTCGGCATATGCCTGGGCGAGCGCATAAAGCAGCGGTGGATCGACGGCGAATCGGGGCGGAAACCGCCGGGCCAGATCGTCCACCGCCTGCCACGCCTTCTGTTCGATCAGCCAGTCGAGCAACTCGGCCAGCGATTGCGGATTACCCCGCTCCAGCGCCACCAGCCGGCGGATCACCTCCGCGGCGTCATCCGCCTTACCGAGTTTATTCAGCCAGTCCACCTGAAAGCGGACCAAGCCGGAAACGATTTCCGGGCTGGACTCCTTGGGTGTCCGCTTCAGCACATTGTGCTCGTTGTTGATGAACTTCGACCACTCGGCCATCTCCGACTCGGCTTCCTCACCCAACCGCGTCCAGGCCAACATCCAGACGGCGCCGGTGCGATTGCACTTTTTCAGTCCCTTGCGGATGGTTTCGGCTGCGGCAGGTTGGGGCGGAGCCGCCTTGGCGCGGACCAAAAAAGCCACGGCCGCCGACTTGGAAAGGGCCGACGACTTCTCGAACCGCACCAGCCGGCACAAGGCGGGAATACCCTGGCCGTTGGGCAAACGGGCCAGCACTCGCATCCGCATTTTCCGCGCGGAGGCATTCTGCGATTCGTAGTCCTGCAAGCACTGCTTGACTTCCGGCGGATCGTTGGCCGCCATCCACTCGATCCGCATCAGGCGGAGCAGATACCTTGCCCGGGACGCGATTTCCAGGTCCTCGTGGTCTGCCGCGGTGTTGAGCGCGTCGAAGGCCTCGAAGCCCCGCCGGCCAAGCTCCTCCTGGGATCGCTTACGCACGTAGTAATCCTTGTCGCCCAATTGCCGGATCAACTCGTCGATCCGTTGGGTCGAGTCCGCCTCTTGCTGCGCCGGCGCGGCGGGTTTCTGTTCGTCGGCGCCGAGCGCCGCGGGGCCGAATATCACGGCGGCGACGATCAGCGCGAACGCGGTTCTTGCGGCCGCGCGGGGTACTAACGTGCTCATGCCATGACCCCGATTGGGTTGTGCAGTTATCGGTTGGCAGTGTTGGGACGGGAGTTCAACCGCCGCCCCCTACGTAGCGAAAAAATAGCCGGGGGCTAACAACTCCCGGTGGGGAAATCTCGTAACCGAACACATTCCGGTGGCTGTTAGCCCCGGTCCATCAGTACGGCAGGACCGCGCGAACCGCGTTGCGGATCGGGCGACCGGGGATGTAGACCTTTCCGCGGACGACCACGCCCCGGGGACCTACCCACATCGGCGCGGGCGCCAATACCGGCGAGTATACCGCGTACGGCATCGGCCTCAGCACCGGTGCCCGGTAATAGTAAGCCGGCGCGGGATAGGCGTAGACCGGCGCGGGATAAGCGTAGGCCGGCGGCGCGGGGTAATAGGCGTGGACGACTCTGGGCGGAACACGCCAGCCCCCGTAGGCGGTCGAACCGAGCAGCAGCAAGATCACGGCGATAGCGGCAATGAGCGTTTTCATCCGATACACTCCTTTTGCAAGTATTTGGAACAGTCGAGCCAAACGGTACTATTGTGCAAAACACCCTATGCTGAATTATAGGTCGCGCACCCTTGGCGTGCAACTGCATCACGGGTGGTTCAAACCGTGCCGTCGTGCGCTCCATTTAGCCCGCCGTGAATACCATTTAGCCCGCCGTGCATACACGGCGGGGCCGGGGAATGGCCGTGAATACACGGCGGGGAGGTTGGTTGGACACACCACGCACCGTGCCCCGGGTGTATTCACCCTCGTTGTTACACACAAATTAAGGGTCCGTTTTTAGCTTCGGGCCCGAACAATTGCCAACAGGTAGCGAAATCATGCATGCGCTGAAGACCGATCCAGATGGTTTGCGGTCCCGGCGGATCGGCTCGCTTTCGGTTCACGTAGCCGCCAAGCTGCGCCACCAGCCGAACGAATACTCCCAGGGGAGGTGGTTCAGGGGGAGGGGCTTCACGATTCAACACCTTCCAGACCGATTTCCATTCGGCCGGCTCAAAGACCGCCTCGCAACTTATCTCTGGACAGCTTCGCCCCAAACGACACACGTACAATGTCCGCCAAGCCACGATGACGTACACGGCCAGGCAGGTTAGCAGGCGGTCCATGTATTCAAACAGCCGCTCCTCCACACGGCAGCCGGATTTCAATGTCCGAAAGAAAACTTCGATCATCCAGCGAACGCAGTAGTACTGGATGATCTGCTGCAACTGCTCCACGCTGTCGATCGGCAAGCTCGTCAGCAGCAGCCATTCGACGGGCTCGTCGCCGGGCGGAGGATTCACCTCGCTGACCAACACTGCGTTCACAATGACCGGCGGCAGCTTGCGGTCTGGTCGCCAAGGTGGACGCAACGCTACGCGGGCCGCACGCACGACAACTTCGGCCTCGCGCGACTGACGCGGTTGGCGTCGCCCGCGGGTTTCGCAAGCGATGAATGCCTTTCGCCCACGAACTCGGATCGTTTTTCCGAACAACACGGGTTGTTCCAAGACGGACTCGCGGATGTGCTTTTTTCCGGGGTTTTCACCGTTTTCGCAGAGCAAGGCGCGATTCTGACCGGCGCGCACGATGTAGTCGATGTTCCGTGGTTCCCGCGTTCCCTCGGCCAGCACTTCATAAATGTCGGCCTCACTGTCGGCCACGCAAATCAACTGTGTTGCGGGGCAACGCTGCGCTTCTTCGCGCGTCTGCTTGAACGCCGCGAGCCAACGATGACTCTCCTTTTCTTCAATGGGAATGGCGGCCCGCTCCGCTCGCGACAAGGAAACACCAACCGGCTCTTCTTCGCGCATCCAGGCGGTTGCAGAGACGGTGCCCAACGGAGTGCCGTCCGTCGTGAAGGCATGCATCAGATGCAGCATCGCTCCGCGACGGGAATTGCCATCCAGCGGACCGGCCCCCGTCACTTGCTGTTCCGGCCGGGTCACGTCGATTTCGGAGGTGTCCGGCACCAGCAAGGCGACCGTCTGTGTTGCCATCCGCTGCCGCGTGGCGACAATGTGCGATTGCAGGACATTATCAAAACTTGTGTTCTCATTCTCGCAAAACCGGTAAGCGGCGACCATCTCCGCACGTCCCCCGCAGGCCTCAGGAATGCTGGCCGTCGGCCGCGCCGCCAGTTGCGACAACACTTCTCCGAGTCGCGCGTTCAAACGTTTGTCTCCCAGCTTGGCGGTTTTCATTTCATTCATTACCCACGGGGCAGGCATGTCTGATCCTCCTTGATTTATTTCCCCCCGTGTCAACTTACCTGCCTATGATCCCCTAATGCCCCCAATCCACCAATACCAATCAAGACTTGTGTGTAACAACGAGGGTGAATACACCCGGGGCAAGCGGTTTGGAGCGTCCAACCACCGCTGCCCGCCGTGTATTCACGGCGGGCTAAATGCACAAATTTATGACACGTTCATGGAACGAAAAACTGCCATTCCAAAACCCAATCGGGAATAAAAGGAAAAGCCCTCTTGACCAATTAAAAATAACAGTAATAATTACCAGTAGTATTGTTAAGCCATGAAACATTTCGACAATCACCGCAATACCCGGCAGAGAAGCGTGATTCTGGAGGAACTCCGGAAGCTCGCTTCTCACCCTACTGCCGCGGGGTTGCACGAGATTGTCCGCCGCCGGCTGCCAAATATCAGTCTGGGGACCGTGTATCGCAACCTGGAATTGCTTGCGCGGCTCGGGTTGATCCGGAAATTGGAGATCGGCGGCCGGCAAGCCCGATTCGACGGCAACGCCGACAGCC
>JAUWPQ010000360.1 GCA_030611515.1 Planctomycetota bacterium
GGTTGATCAACCTGGTATACCAGGTTGATCAACCTGGGGTTAATCTGCACTTGCGTTTTGAGCGCAGTCGTGAAGGCGAAATGAATAGCCCTTGGTTTAAGCGGTTCGAGAACATCGTCGGCCCTCGGCGAATCGACGTAATAATTAAATGGCGAAATCGGAAATTTTTTCCAGTTAATTCAGACCGGAAAATCGACCGTAACCTGAATAACAACATGGGCTTGCGGCGACAACTCAAAAAACTTTTGCAATCACCCCTCCTGCGGGGTATGCGCGACGAGGTCATTCTACCAGCCGAAAACGCCTGAAAAAAGGCTGTTTTCTGGCCGCCGACGTTTTCGGCTTTTTTCGCGCGGGACAGGGGCGGGTGCAAAAACCGCTTTTCACGCCGAAAATCAGTGGCCAGTGGTCAGTGGTCAGTGGTCAGTGATCAGAGGGCAGAGGGCAGAGTAGATGTAGGGTGCGTCCTCGACGCACCGATATTTTATTTGCGGTGCGTCGAGGACGCACCCTACGGGCAGGCTAGTCGGGGAAGTCTTGCTCGACGCTCTCGGCGCGGTAGATGGGCATGTGGCGGTAGTAGACCTCGAGGATCATCGTGGCCATCGCCGTGCAGTAGAGACGGCCGCCGGTCGGCGCGCCGAGATCGCCGCTGCCGGTGAACCAACTCCCTCCTTCGTGGCCCTGCTTGGCCTGACTGTGGACCAACTGGTCGCGCATCTGGCGGTTCCAGTTCTCCCACGGTTCGCCTTCCCAGTGGCGCATTACCTGGGTGGCGTAGTAGTTGTAGTACATGTTGCTGGGCGAAGGTCCGCGTTTGCTGAGCATCCGTACGCCGCGCTCCATCGCGGGATTGTCCCGCTTCCAGCCGAGATACATGCGGCACAGCAGGCCGATGGCGGTGGTCGCCTCGCCCTGGCCGGGGTTGGTGTAGCCATAGGCGGCGCCGCCGTTTTGCTGAACGCCGTCGAGGAACAGAGAGGTCCGCTCGACCACCAGCAGCGGAATGTCGAAGCCGGCCATGTAGCCGCTCTTCAGCGCCATCAGTTGCCAGCCGACGACCGAGGTGTCGCCCTTTTGACGCGGGCGATAACGCCAGCCTCCGCCGATCGGATCCTGGGCGTAACAGATGTAGCCCAGCACCGCGCGGGTCGGGGGCAAGAGGTCCGGATCCTTCGACATGGCGTAGGCCTCGCAGATTGCGATGGCGGCGATGCCGTGCGAATACATGGTGCCGCCCGACTCGCTCAGCGCGCCGCCGTGGCTGCCGATACGCATGCGGTTTACCAGGTATTGCAGACCCCTGTGGATGGTGGACTTGTATTTTCTGCTGGCCTTGTGCGTGTCTCCGGTTCCCAGGAACGGCAGCAGCGCCAAGCCCGTGGCGGCGTTGCGGGCGTTGGCCAGTTTGCCGGAGTTTCGGCATTGACCGTTGCAGGTTGGGCAGCGTTTGAGGTCGAAACTCCAACCGCCGTCGGGAAGTTGGTGGTTGGCCAGCCATTTCAGCGCCTTGGAGACGGATTGCTCGCTGGACTTGGACCCTCCCTCTCGCTCAACTTTTTTGATGTTCCTCGCCATGGCGCGTCCGGAGAACGGACTGCCGCCGGAACCGCCTACAAATTTGAGCATATCGCCCGGCGCCACGTGATGTATGCCGGACTCGACGGTTTCCGCCGCCGCCGGCGCCGCTTCCGGCTCGTTGTTCGGATCGACGAACTTCTCTGCCTGCTCGACCTTCGAGTCCAAGTCCACCGTTTCGATCACCGCGTTTTCGTCCAACGTCGTGGGCGATTTGTCGTCGACGTCCTCGATTTTTTCGACCTTCTTCTCGGGAGGCGTGACGATAAGGTGTTGCGGCCTGTATGTGACCGGTTCGGAAACGGTGACCATCGCCATCGCCACCAAGGTGACCATGTGGACGACCATGCTCACCATCCAGGCCGGCGCTTCGTGAGCGAGCAACTGTGCGAGACAGGAAACCGAAACCAACAGACCGCGTTTTCCCATCCAAATGCCGAGCGGCAAGGCGTCCTCGACGTGCAGCAGGAGCGGGAGCGAATCGTTCTGCCGCGGAGTCTGGGCGTGGTTGTTGACACGAGACGCGGAATTGGCGCCGGCCGAGGACATAGACCGAGCGCCTGACCACTCTCCCGGGGCGAGCGGCGCGGCCACTTTCAAATTTTTTCCGGCCAAAGGCACATCCGACATGGCCTGGCGCTCCCGAAAAGAGCCCGATATGTTAGCGTATTCAGCGTAACGTAATCTGCGCAGATTGCAACAAATAGCGCGGCAAAACACCCTCTAACCCAGTGGCGGCGACACTGGGCCTACAATAATCAACCTGAAAAGGACAATACAAGAATATCGCCTATATACCGCGTACTCAAACCGACATCCCCATTGGATATTCTAACCTGAGTGAGTCAATTACGCTACCCTTCGGATTTGGGGGAAGGGTGCAAATCGCGGTTTGTAGTTTTTCAGGCGGCGGCATGGTAGTGGCGATGGCCGGTGGCGTTGGACTGACGATTCCGCCAGAAGGGGGTGAAGAGATCGGTCTCGGATAGGTAGTCGGCGGAAAGTTGCAGCAACGCT
>JAUWPQ010000311.1 GCA_030611515.1 Planctomycetota bacterium
GGGCTGCTGGTCGGCACGGCCGGCATTTTCGGCGACCTGACCGAGTCGCTCTTGAAGCGCGACGTGGGCCGCAAGGACTCGAGCGAATGGATGCCCGGCTTCGGCGGCGTGTTGGACATCCTCGATTCGCTGCTGCTGTCGGCACCAGTGGCCTGGTTCTGCTGGGCATCGGGGATGCTCGGACATTTTACGCAGCACTAACGCTCCAGCGCGACCTCTGTAGGGCGAAACAATTACAACGGCAACTCGAACATACCGTTGCCCGATTGTTTGAGCTTTCCCTGCCGGGCCAATTCTTCCCAGACGGCCGGCGGATACTGGTCGGGCGGCGTGATGGCCACGATGGCCGACGGCCGGCCGCTACTCATCGGTCCCACGCCGATGCGCGACTGATCGTCCAGACAGGTCAGCTTCAACCGTTTCTTGAATGCCTTCAGCGCGGCCTTGAGTTCCCGCGGACTCGGCTCCGGGGGTTGCGATGCGTCGGAACTGCACATGGGATGTTTCCTATTGTCCCTGCATATTTATAAACCAAACGTGTAACCGTTCGTCATTTCCACATTCCCGTCATTCTCAGCAGCCCCCGAGCAATGTCCAGCAACGATTGGGCGACCGCTTGCGGATTCTGCGCGATGGCCCAAACGACGGCCAGGATCAGCAGCAGACCAACGCCGATCAGGCTGATGCCGCGCGGATTGCGGGCGACCTTCTCGTGGGCCAACGCGGACTCCAACGCCGTTTCCAACCGCCGCCAGCCGGCGTGGTTTTGAAGACCGCCCGCCGAAACCAGCGAAACGCAACGCAACGCCATGAAACCGTCGACGTACAATTGCACGCCCAACGTCGGCAACGTCAGGCTATCGCCCGCCCAGCGGGCTTCCGCGTCGAGCCGATCGACCACCTCGGCCAGGATCGGACGCAGCTTGTCCGCCGTGATGTTGTAGATCACCAGCCGCGGACGCAGCATCAACAGCCACAGCATCACGCACATCACGTACAACGCCAGCAACAACAGCCAAATGAACGGGCCGTATACAATCGCCGCCTCGACGGGAAACAGCAGTTCCATCGGTCCGATCACGACCAATCCAGATATCGCCACCGCCAGGGCGGCGGCGTCGCGCAATCCGGAAACCAGCAACGGCCGCCGCGATAAATTGATCGCCCCCAGCAGCAACATGTACATCGCCACGGGGCCTAACGCCAGGCACACTCGAAACGGGTCCATGAACTAGGTTCCCTGGTGAATGGTGTCGCAACCGGCTATTCTACCGGCACAGGGAGATCGGGACCAGACGGGAGGCGAGAAACGAGAGGTGGGACGGTTTTGCGGAACCGCAAGCGGCTTTCACTACCCACTATCCACTACCCACTATCCACTACCTCTCCACCGCGTATCGTTGCGGATCACCGTTGAACCGCGATTGGCTGGCCGCGCTGGAGAACATGTAGAGCCGTTCCTCGTACATCGCGCAGAACTCCGGCCGGCCGGGCACCACTCTTTGCCGATCGACCAGCATCACCCGGTCGTTGCCCGAATCGACCGGTGCAAAACAGTCGGGGTCGGCCAGAAACTCTCGCCGCTGCCGGTCGCCGCTGAGGCGGTAGATCAGTCCCTTGTGGACGACCGTCCAACGCAAGTCACCCGCCACCCAGCGGCCGTTCAGGACCAATTCCACCGGGCAATATCCATTCAGCGCCACCGGAGGAACGACGAGGTGATCGCCGGCTTCCGCCAAGCCGGGCGATTCGGCCATTGCGTAGGCCGCAGGCTCCACCCGCTCGGCCAACCGGCTGGGTATCGTCAACGCAATCGAATCGGCACGATAGGCCCCGGTCAACAAGGTGCTCCGCTCCGGCTCAATGTCGCCGACCACTGGAACCACGCCACCGTCACGCACGTTCGTCGGGGCCGGGGGCCTCGCCGCCGCCGGCCCGCGACGCGGAACGTCGTACCGCACGTTCCGCTCCGGTTCCAAGTTGCCGACTACTGGAATCACACCCCCGTCGCGCACGTTCGTCGGGGCCGGGGACCTCGCCGCCGTCGGCTCGCGCCGCGGAACGTCGTACCGTGCGTTCCGCTCCGGCTCCAAGTTGCCGACTACTGGAATCACACCCCCTTCGCGCACGTTCGTCGGGGCCGGGGGCCTCGCCGCCATCTCGCGCCGAGGAGGAGTAAGCCGTCTTTCCGATCGCGGCGATCGTTCTTCGGGCGACTTTTCGGGGGCTTTCGGCTCGGCCGGCAAGCTCGGCAGCCCCGGCAAACCGTCCCCGAACAACGGCTTCGACCGGCCGCTCGGCGTCGGTTCCAACGGCATCTCCGTGGGCTGGCTGTCCGGCAACAAAAGACCCTCGGGCGGAACGATCATCCCCTCGGGCAGCGGCAACGGATCGTCCTGCTGAGGCACGGGCGATGGAGGTCGCGGCATCGTCGCCTTAGGCGGTGGCACTTCCTCTTGACCCTTCGGCGCCGGAATCACTTCCGAGCCGATCGAGCGTGGATTGACTGGACGTTTGCCGGGCCATCGACGCCATTGCGTCTCGAAATAGCCGAATCCCCTGACGTTGGGTACGCAGACGTTCGAGCCAGGCCGCGGATACTCGAGCGGCGGCCTGGCCCAACTCAGCCCCGAGAGCCATCCGATCAGCAACACCGCCCCCGCGATCGTAGTCGGCCTAAGTGTACGTCTCATTATGCCCTCATCCTTGTAATGTGCCGTTTAGCTTTTGCGAATAAGTAGGCCGGGTCGTGACCCGGTACGTTTCTAACCCATTAATATCGGCGGTTTAAGTTGTAATTTCGGCCGAGGGTCTGCATACCGCGGATGGACGAGGTGCCCAACGACGCGATGCCCAACAAACGCTCGATCGGAGCCGTCACCTTCGAGATGAACGTGTTCGCCGCGATCAGGTTGTCCTCGGCAATGAATACCCGGTCGCCGGGCATGAGTTGATAGTTCGTCGCCGACGACCCGCCCCGGGCGATCGCGTCGTAATCGACCGGCAGTATCTGCTCGCAGCCGAACCCGCCGGGCGCGGGCCGCGCTACCCATATATCCGCGCTCGAGACCTGCGATAGTCCGTCCACCGCGCTCAGCGCGTCGAGCACCGTATCGTTGCCCGTGACCGGGATGCGGCGGACGTTGTCGCCCAGACCGGCGCCCTCGGTGATCACGTAGAAAACCTTGCTGTTGAATTGCCGCACCTCGACCGAGACCTCCGGCGAGTCGAAGTATTGCGAGAGCAGCTTCTGCATCTCCAGCCGGATTTCGGTCACCGTCTTGCCGGTCACGTGCAGCGTGCCGTACTGACGAAGGTTGATCGTGCCGTCCGGTCCGACCATGTACTCGCCGGTCACCGGCGGGGTGCCTTCGGTGCGGGCCAACTGGACCGAGACTTCCGGCTTGGACAACATCTCGCCGAGTTTGGCTCTGATCGCCTCGCTGGACTGCTCGACGGTCATGCCGGCCACTCGCACTCGGCCGTAGGCCGGGCCGAGCGTGACGATCCCCTCGCCCTCGACCAGGAAGAAACCGTCGATCGGCTGATCGAGCAACGTACCCAGCACGCGGATTTGCAGCACGTCGAAGATGTCGATCCGATAGGGCGGCAGCGGGACCATTTTCAGCATCTCGACCATCAGGATATCGGGCGGCTCGACGCGGTACGCCGGCAGCGAGGTCATGCTCTTTTCCCGCGGCGGCTCCATCGCCGGCGGGACCGGCTGCTGCAACGACGAATCGTAGTAATCCACTGCGTGACAGCCGGCCAGGCAGAGCATCCCACAGATCGTCAACAGTATCGGCCGGAGCGATCGAACTTGCGAGCGAGTGGTGGTCATGGGTAATTCCGTTTAGCGGTCGCCGATGGCGGCCGCTAAACGCTCATGTTA
>JAUWPQ010000197.1 GCA_030611515.1 Planctomycetota bacterium
GCAACGTCCGCCAGCTCCGCAACCTGATCGAGATCAAGGTGGTGGTCGATTACGACGGGCTGTTGGACCTCGACGATCTCCCCGAGGAGTTGGCCGGTACCCCGGAGCCGCGCGGCGCGCCTTCGACCGCCTCGTTGACCGCGCTGGTCGGCAAGCCGCTGGCGGAGATCGAGCGGCTGTTTGTGGCCGAAACGCTCCGCCTGACCGGCGGCAACCGCGAGGAAGCGGCCAAAATGCTGGGAATCGGCGAGAGGACGCTGTATCGGAAGATCAAGGAGTACGGGCTGTAGGAGGTTGCCGCAAAACAGCTATTTAGCCCCGGGTGAATACACCCGGGGCACGGTCTGCCGCGTCCAACCACCGCTGCCCGCCGTATATTCACGGCGGGGAATGTTGGTTTCATATCACACACAATGCCCCGGGTGTATTCACCCGGGGCTAAATAGCCGCCAACCAAAAACCACCGCGATGCTTTCCGCCTCTCCTTCGCCGCAGCGACCGCTTTCCGTCTCGGAACTTACCGCGCAGATCAAGGATCTGCTGGAGGCGGCGTTTCCCGAGATTTGGGTGGCCGGAGAAATCTCTAACTTCGCCCGGCCGCAGTCGGGCCACTGCTACCTGACGCTCAAGGACGACCGGTCGCAGCTTCGCGCGGTGATGTGGCGGGGCGTGGCCGCCCGACTCCGGTTCGAGCCGCAAGACGGCATGGAAGTTGTCTGCCGGGGGCACGTCGATCTGTACGCCGCCCGCGGCAGCTACCAATTGGTAATCGCCGACATCGTGCCGCAAGGCGTCGGGGCGTTGGAACTGGCGCTTCGGCAACTGCGCGAGAAACTGACCCGAGAGGGACTGTTCGATCCCGCGCGCAAGCGTCCGCTGCCGCGGTTCGTACGTCGGATTGCGGTGGTCACAAGCCCGACCGGCGCGGCGATACGCGATTTCCTCCAAGTTCTCGGCCGTCGTTGGCGGGGGGCGGACGTGCTGGTTGTGCCCGTCCGCGTGCAGGGCGAAGGGGCGGCCGCCGAAATCGCCGCCGCCATCCAAACCGTGAACCGACTCAACGAGCGGGCGGAAAAAGGTGACAGCCACCATTTGTGCGAAGCACCCGGAGGGCCGTTCCGGCAAATGGTGACTGTCACCTTTTTCCGCCCCATCGACTGCTTGGTGGTTACTCGCGGCGGCGGGAGCATGGAAGACCTCTGGGCGTTCAACGAGGAGCCGGTGGTCCGGGCAATCGCCGCCTCAACGATTCCGGTTGTCTCGGCGGTTGGACACGAAATCGACGTGACGCTTTCCGACCTGGTGGCCGACCTCCGGGCGCTTACGCCCAGCGAGGCGGCCGAACTGGTCGCTCCGGCGGCCGAGGAGTTGGTGGCCGAACTGCGGCAGGTCGAGCGGCGGTTGGCCGCGGCGTTGCGGTCGCGGGCCGAGGCAGCCAGGTCGCGTCTCGGCGGGATTGCCGGGAGTGTAGTCTTTCGCCGTCCCTTCCAGCGGGTATTCGAGCTGAGCCGGCGGTTGGACGATCTCGGCGGCCGAGCGACCCGAGCGGTTCGCGGTCTGGTCCGACTTGCCCGGCAGCGGACCGACACCGTGGCCGGCCGGCTCGAATCTCTCAGCCCCTTGGCGGTTTTGGGTCGTGGATACAGTCTGACGCAGCGCGCGGCCGACGGCCGGCTGATCCGCTCCGCCGACGAGCTTTCGCCGGGCGAGGAAATAATCACCCGATTCGCCCACGGTCAGGCCGCCAGCCGCGTCGAGAGAGTCGAGCCGTGATTTTTCGGGCATAGTGTTTGACGGATCGGCAAAACCTGGTATAATTAAGGTGGCGTTCCCCCCGAATGACGTGCATCGTTGGATGGATCATTTCGCTGGCTGGGAGTCCTTTTCATGGCAATTAAATGCCCTAGAGGTCACTGGTACGATCCTGAGCTAACGGGCGGTGGGTGCCCGAAGTGCGCCATCGAGACGCACGACGGCCCGCCGATCTCCGACGAAGATGTATTGGCGATCATGTCTTCACCGCAGACGGGCGGAGGAGTCGTCTCCGAAAAAAATGACGTCGAGAAACATTCTTCCGGCTCCGCGATCATGCGGCGCAAGAAGATTTGCCCGGAGTGTTCTCACGAGGCGTCGTTCTCGTTTGTCTACTGTCCCCGTTGCGGCGCGCCGCTGAAGTTGGCGTCGGTGAAGTTGGAGTAGGGGGCGTCTGGCCGGATTGTGACCCGGCGTTCATTCTGCCCGAACCTGTGTCGGGTCGCGACCTTAGGTTTACCCACATTTTTGCTTGAAAAAGTTCGGAAAACACGAGAATTTCGACCCGTAGGGTCGTTTGACAATAGCCCAGCGATTCATCGCTGGGGAGGAGGACCGACCAAATCCATTATCCGTCCCGTAGGGACGGTTGAACCGTGGTGGTCAATTTTCGGCCGTCCCTACGGGACTTGTGGGGAAACAAGGGGGCTTCCCGTCGCCCCAGCAGTAAACTGCTGGGCTATTGTCGACTGTCCCTCCGGGACAAAAATGCGGGTAAACTTGAGGTTGCAACCCGGCCTACTTCCGCCCGACCAACTGCTTCTTGACCCAGGCGAGATATTCGGCGCGGGGTAGCCCGTAGGGGCGGAACTTCTCGGCCAGTCCTTGGCCTTCGTCGTAGAGAATCGCCCGATGTACGCCCAGCTTGGCCGCCTCCGGCGAGTCCATCAGGCTGCTCGAATCGTTGGCGTTCATCTGGAACAGCACGCGCATCTCGAAATCCTGCATCACGCGGCGATCAAGCATCCGGGAAACGTTGGCGTAGGTGTCGCACCAGATCAGCGTGTGGATACCCAGCGGGGGGCCTTCGTCGAGCAACGCGGCGAGCTGCTTGGGCGGGCTGGCCGGCTGATCGTCCTCTCCGCTGGAGAATCCGTACTCGTCCTCCTTCCGCAGATCGCGGAAGCGGCCCAGGTTGTAGAGGAACAGGTAGATCGGCGGCGCGTCTTCGCGTTCTTCTTGCCGGCGGGAAGCCAATTCGGCGGCGATTTCGCCGATCAGCCGCGAGGCGTCCTTTACTCCGCCGATCTTCACCTCGTGCGGCGCCGCGGCGGCCAGGCGTTTCCAGAATCCGACATCCGGCGCGTCGGCCCTCATGCCGTCGAGGAGGTAAAACTTCGTCCCTTGGGGCGGATGTTGTGCGATCAGGCTGACGAAGCAGCCGGCCAGCACGCCCAACGCAGCCTCCTCGCGGTGGCCCACCATGAGTAAGTTGCTGCCGTTTTGGCGGAGAAACGACGCCGAGGTCGGCTCCTTGATGGCCACCGCCGAGCCGAGCCAAGCGCGGGCGGACGTGGTCTCCGCCGGCCGGCAGCGGGCCGTCAACAGTTCCTTCAACTGCTCGTTGTCGGCCAGATCGGCCAACACGTTCCCCTCGAAGACGATCTGCGGCGGCGACTTGATTCGCCGTCGCTTTTGCAGTCGGCCGATGCGCTCGAGATAATCGTCGCGCTCGTTGTCGGACAGCCAAACGACCTGGAACGGATGGTTCCCCTCGTACAGTCCGTTGGCGTCATTATAGATCGCCTCGCCGGGTCGGGTCAGCAGCCGGGCGGCAGTGTTGTCCTCGCTGAGAATCAGGTGGGCGTCCGACTCGCTGCACTGCAAGGCGATTCGCACCGCCATCTGGCCGATGGTGCTGCGGGCGAGCGTGTACGCCCCGCCGAGCGTCTGCGAGCCGAGCATCACGTGGATGCCGAACGCGCGGCCTTGACGCACCAGCCGGTCCAGCAGCAGCGCCGAATCCTGGGCGATCCGGTCGTCCTCGGTGAAAAGCTCCTGAAACTCGTCGATCACCAGCAGGATGCGCGGCAGCCGTGCGTCGGGTTCGGCCGCGCGGTAGCTCTTCAGGTCTTGCAGCCCGCGGCGGCGGAACATGTCGCCGCGGTCGCGCAGCTCGGCGTCCAATCGTTGCAAAACGCTGAGCCCGAACTCCCGCTCGCTCTCGATCGCCACGACCCGCGCGTGCGGCAGCGCGGATTGGGCGTAGGCCTTGAACTCGACGCCCTTCTTGAAGTCGATCAGGTATAGCTCGACCTCGTCCGGCGAATAGCGCAGGGCCATGTTGGTAATCAGCACGTGCAGCAGGGTGGATTTGCCCGAGCCGGTCTTGCCGGAGATCAACACATGCTGCGAGGTCCCGCTGCCAAGTCTGAGGTGCTGTAGTTTCATTGCCCCGGCGCGGCCCAGCGGCACGTCGATACCCGCGCGGCCGTCGGCGGTCCACCAGTCGTTTTCCTCGGGAATAATGCACGAGAAGGGCACCTCGACCCGGCCGCTGTCGCGCGCCGCGCTGCCCACGGCGCGGACGATCTGCTTGAACCGCTCGACCGGCGGCGGCGCCGAAAAGTCCACCGCCAGCGATCCGAACTCGGGGTGCTTCCAGGTGAAACATCCGTCTTTCCAAGACAGCACGAGCGCCTCGGATTCGAGGTCCGGCAACTGGAAGTTGCGGGGCAGGGGGGCCTTCACGTCGACGCTGAGGATCACGAACACGCCGCATCGGGCGCCGCTGGCGACGATGCTCTTCAACCGCTGCGCCGCCGCCTCCGAGAAATTGGCCGGGAAATTCGCAATCACCAACACCCGATACGGCTCGGCCATCTCGCCGGCAAAGGCGTTGTACTCCTCGATCGAGTGGAACTCCTTGCGAAGGTACACCTGGATGACGTTTTCCATGTGCTTGGTCAGGTCGGCCAAGCGCTGCTCGATGTGCGCCGCGTCGGTCCAGATTCGGCTGGCCACCAACTGCTCGTCGAAGTCGGCCAGGTGCATGAAGGCGGAGAAATTCTCGCCCAGCCCAACCGGATCGATGATCGTGAAGCGGACCTTGCTCGGAGGCATCGAGCCGAGCATCCGCAACATCGCGCTCTGCATCAACTCGACCGCGCCGGCGCGCCCGGCGCCGTCGGCCTTCAACAGCAAGAGCGAACGCTGGGGGAAGGGCAGGGCGATCGGCAATCTGTATTCGGTCCGTTCGGGCCGAAGCCGCTGGTCCTCGGGCACGCCGCCTTCCAGATCGGACAGCTTCACCGCGGCGCATCCCAGCGGAATCGCCGATGGGGTGCCCTCCGACGGCGCCCAGCGGTCCCAATCCTCGCCGTTCCAATCGGGGAACGCCTCGCGAGACTCGCGGTCGGACTCCTCGGCCGACCGGCGGAACCGTTCCACGCCCTCGCGCCACCGCTCGGACATCTCGCTCCAGCGGCGATCGAAGCGCCGCCCGCTTTTTTCCAACGCACGGGCGTGGACCTCGCGGAATCGTTCCGAGTCCGCCAGAAAAGTTTCTTCCATCCGGCGGAGCAGGGGAGGGTACTTTTCTTCGATCTCGCGGAGCGTGTTGTCGCGCCAGGTGGTCAAGTCGGCCAGTTTCCGCGGATAAGTGTCTTCCGCCCGCTGTAGGTCGTCGGCGCGGCGTCGTTCGATTTTTCCGTTGGCGGCGGCGAACTCCCCGTCGGCTTGTTGGGTTTGTTCCTTGTGTCGGGCGATGATCGTGGCGTCCAGTTTTCGGCAATCCGTCTGGGCGGTTTCCAGCACGGCCGGATGTCCCAAGCCGGCCTCGAGCAAAGTCTGCCGCAAGGCGAGGTATCCGTCGACCGACCGCCGCTTGGCGACGCGATACGTCCATCCCCCAAAGACGGCCCCGACCACCGCGGCCGCCGCGCAACTAATCGGCGCCCAACGCCAGTCGAGCCATCCCATGAGGAATCCAGTTGGAACGGCCGCGACGATCCACAACAGAAAGAAAATCGCCAAGGGCCACAAGCCATGAAACCAGCCGGGCAAGCGCTGTCCGGCCAGGTCGCGGTACTGCGATTGGGACTTCTCCAGAGCGTGGCGAAACCGCCGCCCAGGGTGTTTCTCGAGGACCACGGCCGTCGAGGGCGCGGGGGGCAGGCCGTCCCAGTGCCCGCGATGTTGGAGCAAGGCAGCCGCCTGCTGATGGACGGCTTCCAACTCCCGCCAGCGCGATTCCAGACCTTCCGTAAGCTCCTTCAGGGGCATATTCAATCCGCCGCGCGCGGCGTCGGAGGTCTCGATCGCTTCCCAGTGCGAGTCCTGCAACGCCTGTTGCGCCGCTTGAGAGTCGGCGGCGAATTGGGCCTCGATCTCGGCGCGGACCGATTCATACTTTTTTTTCAGCGCGTTGTGCTCGGCGTGGTGCTTCTTTTCGACCGCCTCGCGCGTCGACGCGTATTCCGCCTCGATCGCCGTCTTCTCCGCGCGGTAACGCTCGGCCGACGACCGCTGGGACTGTTGGAATTCTTTCTCCGCGGCTTCCTTCTCGGAGGCGAGGTCGGCTTGCGACTCCTGCTCGACCGTCCGCCGCTCGGCCACCAGGCGACATAGATCGCTAAGCAGTCGTTGCGGTCCGTCGGGCGAGAAAGATTCACTCATTTTGATGCTCGGAATAAGTGGCCAGTGGCCAGTGGCCAGTGGTAGCAAGTATTGGATAATAATATTGGGGGTGTATATTCATTGCTGCTTTGCGAAACCGCAAGCGGTCCGTCGGTTGCCACCACCCACTAACTACTATTCACTGGCCACTGGCCACTGGCCACTATCTATTCGCCTTCCGAGCCGCACTGGCGCTCGGCGGCGACCAACACTTCGTTCAATTTCGCAATGGCGTCGATCATGCTCCGCGCGTTCGGCTCGACGGTCGAGAGGTGCTTCTCCTGAAACTTGCGGTACGCCTCGTCGTTCCACTGGCGATCGACCGCCGCCAGCGTCGTGCGGAGCGATTTCAGCGACATCTCGATTTTTCCGGTGGCGGTTTTCAGGTCCCAGTTCTTCACGGTCCGGGGTCTTCCTTCTTGTCGTTGCCGGCCGCGCCGGTCGGCGCGGCGGGGTCGGCCGGGGTCTCCAGGGAAATATAGCTTACCAACGACTCGCTCATCTGGTTCAAGGCGGCGACCGCACGCTGCAAATCGGTATCCAGCCAAAGGGCGAATTGCGTGCGGTTTCGCTGGAAATCGTCCACCGCGCGGTCGATCAGCACCGTCCAGCGGCGGACCTCGTCGACCTTCCGGTATGCGGTCTCCAGGCGGCGTTTCGCCCGGGCAACGGCCCGCTTTTCGTCGACGCAGGCCGGCTCGTGGTCGCCGATCCGTCGAGAGCCCCTGGCCTGCTGGAGTTGGAGCCGGGCCTGATTCAAGTTCTCGTAGGCCCGGTCCCGCTCCTTCGACCAATACTGTTTGCGGTCGTGGTGGATCCACTCGACGATGCGGCGCAGCTCGATCTCCAGATCGTCCAACGCGACGGCCGACTCGCCGCGGAACTTCTGCAACGCCGCGGCCACCAGCGGCAGCGTGTCGATCGACGTTACCTTCGCGGATCGAGTCATGGTACTCGGCTGCTTCTATTTAGCCCGCCGTGAATACACGGCGGGTTGAAGCGTTGCATGTGAACGCGCTGTGCCCCGGGTGTATTCACCCGGAGCTAAATACTCATTATTGCGGTCCAATCCAACGGACAACTACCTCTGCTGCAAATACTCCTCGATGATCTCCGCTTTCCGCGCCAGGTATGGAACGTGCCGGTCGATGACCTCGACAAACCGGCCGAGCGACTGTATCTGCCGCTCGAACTCCTCGGTGAACTTCTTTTGTTCCTGGTCGCGCCAGGTGCGCTCCAACACGGCGAGCTGTCCGCTCAGCGACTTGACTCGCTCCTGAACGTCGGAACTGAACTTCTTGAGGCTTTGGGCGAAGCGCCTCAATTCCTCGGGATCGACGATGGCTTGCGGCATGATAGGGATTGGGGATTAGGGATTGGGGATTAGAAATCGGCGACCGGGGATTATTGATGTCTACATTGATAATGATCGGCGGGGCGGGGATATTTGGCTTATTTTCCGGCCTCCCGTTGGTCGGCCTCGGTTCATTGGCAATGTAGGACGCAATAGAGAACCGCAAGCGGCTTTTCCAATCCCTAATCCCCAATCCCCAATCCCCAATCCCTATTTTACGCTCTCGACAGATACTCGCCGGTGCGGGTATCGACTTTTATCCGTTCGCCCTCGGCGAGATACTCTGGCACTTGCACGACCAGGCCGGTTTGCAGCGTGGCGGGCTTGGACCGCGAGGTGGCCGACGCGCC
>JAUWPQ010000370.1 GCA_030611515.1 Planctomycetota bacterium
GAGGGTCAGGGTGAGGGCGGCGTTCGGCACGTTCATCTGTGCCGCCAACCGCCCTCATCCCCAGCCCCTCTCCCAAAGGGAGAGGGGAGCTTTTCTTGTTTACTGGCCACTGACCACCGACCACTGGCCACTAAACTTTACTTCCGCTTCCGCCATGCGTAGCACAGCAGCCCGATCAGACCCGTGGCCAGCAACGCCAGCGTGCCCGGCTCGGGAACCAGATAATAGGCCACGCCGAGATACTGAGAGCGTTCCGGGTTGTTGGTTCCCGCAGCGCCTGCACCAGCCAAGACGCTGAAGCCCGTGCCCGTCACCTGACCAAGCGGATTCAGGACGAGTTCATAACCAACTTCGTAACCGGTCCAAACGACGCCGGAATCGGTATACTTGCGGGCGCTCGTGGGAGCCGTTATTACTCCGTCGTCGATGTCCGCATTCATCCACAAGAAATTGGCGCCATTAGGTTCGTAGACGCCCTGGACCAAGAACACCTCATAGAGGCCGTCGGCCAAGCCGGTGATGGTCGTCCGCAAATCCGGCGGACTTAGCGATTGGTAAGTCATGAAGTAGTCGAGATCGCTTGATACCGCTCCACCCAGTACGTTGAAGTCAAAGCGATCACGATGTCTCCACTTGCCAGAGGTGTCACTTGTTACGGTCCAATACGTCTCGGAGCTGGCAATGTTGAGGGTATTCCCCGCGGATCCGACTTCGTAGAACGGGTCGGCCTCGACAACCGTGTAGGTGATGTCGTCTTTCGCCCAATTCCACATCATCCCGGCGCGGGCCTGGGCCGCCATCGACACCGTCATGCCCGCCAAGACCGCCGCCAATAGAATAAAATGTTTCGCTCTCATCGGAAAAACTCCTGTACAGAAAAACGTGTTGCCTTTCTCCGGGCACTCGGAAACACTCCGAGAACATAAACCCCGAGAACGGCGTTGGGTGGCACTGGCGTCTCGCCAGTGCCCGCCCGAACACGGGCAAGATGCCCGTGCCACCCATCGAGCGGCATTGCCGGCCGCGTCCTCGCGGGAACGCAGCCGCAACTCGGTTGCTCCCGGCGGCCATCGGCCGCCGACTATCGCTTTACCCCGTTGCATCACCTCCCTTCCACTGGCGCCCACGCAGAGCGTTGGAACCAGGAACAAGAGCGGTTTGTGCGATTACTGTTTGTCGTCTCACCTCCTTTGTTGTTTAGGGTTTGGTGGATTCATACATGCGGTGGATTTCCTCGGCGTCGAGCGCCGAGCGGAAGATCATCATTTCGTCAATGGCGCCGTGGACCCACCTCTGGCTACCGCCCGCCTGTGCAGTGTTCCACGCGCCGATCGTGACCGGTCCGAACTTGGCCGCCATCGTCGGGTGAACGGCGGCGGGCATGTCCGCCGCGCCTACGTGCTCGCCGTCGAGATAGAAGGCCACGTGACTCGCCTCGGGGTCGCAAACGCAAACCACGGCCAGGCAGCGCCAATGGCCGCACACCTCGGCGTTGTCGAACACGGGAAGGGAAATCGCGTCATCCTTCCAATTGTCCCGGGTAAAGAGCATCTTGCCGTCGTAGTGTATTTGCCAGTGGATCCGGCCCGTGCAGTTCTGGCTCTGGTCGTTCTCGTGCCAGCCGTCCGACATCAGCAGGCCACTCGTAAATTCCGTGTGCGTTGGCAAGGAATCGAGATTAACCCAGACGGCCAACGTCAACTGCCTAAACTCGACGGGGATATTCAAGCGGACGCCGCTGCCGGGCATGCCGAATCGCAGGGCGGACGTGCCCGAGAACCGGCCCTGAACCCAGTCGCCGCCCTGGACCTGTCCGTCGAACCGGCGGCCCGTCGCGGCACGGTTCGGCAACAACGCGCAGTTGTCCCCGTCGCGCTGGAAATCGTAGTACGCCACCAGATCGTCGCGTTTCCGAAGCTCCTCGCTAAATGCCTGCCAGCGGCGCAGCGGCGCCAGCCGCCGCTGCCGGGCCACCTGGGCAAGCTGCCCGGGCCGAACGGAAGAAAAAGAGGTTGGATCGGCCGCGCCGCGCAGCACCGTCCGGCCCAGGCCGCTCGGGCTCGTTTCGATCCGAACCGACTCGTTCTCGCGTAATCGAATGGTTTGGCCTTCCTTGCCCTCGGCGGCGACCACTCGCACCTCGACGTCACCCCGAAACACATGGGCCGCACTCGCGCCCGACTCATCGACCTCGACACCGAACTCGGTGCCCAGATCGGTGACGAGGGCGGTGGGAGTGCGGACGGAGAATAGTGGGTAGTGGGTAGTGGATAGTGGATAGTGAGGAACATCCTCGCCCCTCGCCCCTCGCCCCTCGCCCCTCTTCTCCACTCGCGCCG
>JAUWPQ010000364.1 GCA_030611515.1 Planctomycetota bacterium
ATTTTGAACAAGGCATCGAGTTGTATGCCCACCGCCCCGACAAGGAGTGGTCGCTTACCGATTGCATTTCGTTTGTGATTATGGAACGCTACGGACTTACCGATGCCCTAACCGGCGATCACCATTTCGAGCAAGCGGGGTTTCGGGCAATCCTCGCCTAATCGAGAAGTGAACACAATGCAAGCGCACTCGTGCGAGAAGAAATCGTGTGAGCGCTACGGTCACCGGCAGCGGAGATTTTCTCGGGCTGCACGTCGTCGAACGCGGCGACCGTGTCCAAACGATCTCTCGGTTCCGTAGCATAACCTACGGAGTATCCAGCCGCCCTCACTTCCTGCCCCTCTCCCACAGGGAGAGGGAAGAGAAGATACGACCACCTGCCCCTCTCCCGCAAAGCGGGAGAGGGACGAGGCGATGAGGTCATAACAACTATTCCTCTTCCGCCCTGAGCTTGGCCAGGACGCTGTAGTCCTCGAGCGTCGAGGTGTCGCCGACGGTTTCGCGGCCCGCCGCGATGTCGCGGAGCAGGCGGCGCATGATCTTGCCGCTACGGGTCTTAGGCAACGAAGCGGTGAAGTGGATGTCGTCCGGCACGGCCAACGCGCCGATCTCCTTGCGGACGTGCCCCTTCAACTCCTTCCGCAAATCTTCGGACGGATCGAACCCGCCGGCCAGAGTGACGAAGACCGAAACGGCCTCGCCTTTGATTTCGTGCGGCCTGCCGACCGCGGCCGCCTCGGCCACCGCGTTGTGGCTCACCAGCGCGCTCTCGATCTCGATCGTGCTCAGCCGGTGGCCGGAGACGTTCAACACGTCGTCGATTCGTCCCATGATCCAGTAGTAGCCGTCCTCGTCGCAGCGGGCGTTGTCGCCGCAGAGGTACTTGCCCGGCACGTCGGTCCAGTATTGGGTCTTGTACCGCTCGTTGTCGCCCCAGATGCCGCGGAGCATACCCGGCCAAGGCTTGGTGATCGTGAGCCATCCGCCCGCTCCGATCGGAACCGGTTTGCGGTCCTCGCCGACGATCTCGGGGATGATGCCGGGCAGGGGCTTGGTGCAACTGCCGGGCTTGGTCGCAATGGCGCCGGGCAACGGGGTCATCATGATCCCGCCCGTCTCCGTCTGCCACCACGTATCGACGATCGGGCAACGCTCGCCGCCGATCACGCGGTGATACCACATCCAGGCCTCGGGGTTGATCCCTTCGCCCACGGTGCCCAACAGCCGCAGGCTGCTGAGGTCGTGCTTCGTGATCCACTCGTCGCCCCACTTGATGAAAGTGCGGATCGCCGTCGGGGCGGTGTAGAAAATGTTGATCTTGTACTTTTCGATCAACTGCCACCAGCGGTCCTGCTGCGGGGTGTCCGGCGCGCCTTCAAACATGAAGGTCGTCACGCCGGCCGTCAACGGCCCGTAGACGACGTACGTGTGGCCGGTGATCCAGCCGATATCGGCCGTACACCAGTAGACGTCTTCGTCGCGGACGTCGAACACCCACTCGGTCGTCTTCTTCGCAAAGAGGTTGTAGCCGGCCGTGGTGTGCTTGATCCCCTTGGGCTTGCCGGTCGAGCCGCTGGTGTAGAGGATGAACAGCGGCGCTTCGCTGTCCAACGGCTCGGCGGGGCAATCGTCCGAGGCGTCGGCCATCAGGTCGTGCCACCAGAAGTCGCGCCCTTCCTTCATCGTCACGTCGCAGCCGGTCCGCTTGTAGACCACGCACTTCTCGACCGTCGTCGATTTTTCCAACGCCGCGTCGACGCTCGCCTTCAGCGGAATCTGCTTGCCGCGCCGCCAGCCGGCGTCGGCCGTGATGACCATCTTCGCCCCCGCGTCGTTGTTCCGGTCGGCGATTGCCTCGGCCGCGAACCCGCCGAACACCACCGAATGGACCGCGCCGACCCGGGCGCAGGCCAGCATGGCAATGGCCAACTCGGGCACCATCGGCATGTAGAGCGTTATCACGTCGCCCTGCTTGATACCCAGCTTTTTCAACACGTTGGCGAACTTACAGACCTCTTTGTGCAACTCGGCAAAGGTGAACTTCCGCACGTCGCCCGGCTCGCCTTCCCAGATGATCGCGGTCTTGTTTTCGCGGTGGGTGCCCAGATGGGCGTCGAGGCAGTTATAGGATACGTTCGTCTGGCCGCCCACAAACCACTTGGCGAACGGCATGTTCCACTCCAGAACCTTATCGTAGGGCTTGAACCAGTGGAGTTCGTTGCCCATTCCGCCCCAGAAACCCTCGATATCGCCGGCGGCTTCCTTCCAGAGCTTTTCGTATTGCTCAATCGAACCGATGCGGGCTTTTTCCGCAAACTCCTTCGGCGGCGGGAACAACCGCGCCTCTTTCATCACGTTTACGATCTGCCCGGTTTTGTCCTCTGCCATCTGTAGCGTCCTCCAAGCGAAAAAAGGGGTGAAGTGCAACGGCCGAGTGGTGGAACCCAGCCCGCA
>JAUWPQ010000225.1 GCA_030611515.1 Planctomycetota bacterium
ATTCCCATTGATCATTCGTAAGTCGATGTCGAGTCATTCCGCTGCCCTCCGTGGCAAAGTGAAAGTGGAAGTGTCAGCCCGACAATACTTTGCACAAAATCCCACTTTGACGATAGAGCAGTTTTAAAACAAAGCCTAGAACTGACCGATGTTGAGGAGGACGAGTGTGCAAGCCTCCAGAGTCTGGATGCCGTTGCTTTCGAGAGCATCGCGCAGAGGAGCGTTCTCGGCGCCGGGATTGAAAATGACTCTCTTGGGACGCATTTCCAACAGTGCATCCTGCATGGAGCTTGATATAGCCGCCGAAACGTAAAGCGTAACGGTGTCGATATCAGCCGTGATTTCAGCAAGGGATTTTACCACGGGCGTTCCCTCGATTTCCTTGACCGCCGGGTGGACCGGGATCGCTTCGTGTCCATGCTCGATCAACAGGCGCATGGCGCGGTTTGAGTAGCGCTCCGGCTTCGGACTGGCGCCAACGACAACGACTCGCTGCTTCTTCTCGCACATCTGTCTTTCGACCCCGTGCATTATGCACAATAAGGGATACGGTGAAAATAAAGATGGGGGGATCAGGAAATTCGTCTTCCAGTGCGGACTTCAGTCGATCCAACCGCCGCCCAACACTCTTTCCCCATCATAACATACGACGGCCTGCCCGGGAGCGATGCCGAAACACGGCTCGTCGAATCGAACCCTAAGCCTACCTCCCGGCAGCGGCTCGACCGTGGCGTCGGTGGGCCGGCTGCGGTAGCGAATCTTTACTTGAGCACGGAATGATGCTTGGGCTATTTTACTGGCCGCTGAAGCGGCCAGCCCTTGCCCCTCGTCCCTTGCCCCTCGCCCCTCGCCTCTCTCTCCCACCAGCCAGTTGGCCCCGGAGGCGGTCAGTTCCTGCCGCGCGAGTTCCTCGTGCGTGCCGATCACCACTCGGCGCGAACGGGGCTCGATCCGCACCACGTATCGAGGCTCGCCGAAGGCCAACCGCAGCCCCTTGCGCTGTCCGACGGTGAACTGCTCGATTCCTTCGTGACGCCCCAGCAGTGTACCATCGGTGGCGACGATCTCGCCCGAGGTATCCACGTGGCCGCGGCGTTGCCGGACGAATCGGGCATGGTCCCGGTCGGGAACGAAACAGATTTCCTGGCTGTCGCGTTTCTCCGCCACCCGCAGCCCCAGCCGCCTGGCAATGCGGCGTATATCTTCCTTGCGGTGTTCGCCGACGGGGAACATCAGCCGCGGGAGCAAATCCCTTCGGATGCCGAACAGCGCGTATGATTGGTCCTTCGACTCGTCGCGGGCGCGGCAGAGCGCGATCTCGCCGCCTTCAAGTGCGACAAGCCGCGCGTGATGTCCGGTCGCCACGTATTCCGCTCCCATACCGTCGGCATACTCGAACAGCTTGCCGAACTTAAGCCACGCGTTGCAGACTATGCACGGGTTGGGCGTGCGGCCGGCGGCGTATTCGCCGACGAAGTAATCGACGATCCGGTCGAAATCCCGCTGAAAGTTTATCGCGTGGAAGGGGATGTCCAGCACGTCGGCCACGCGGCATGCGTCCGCGGCGTCGGCGGCCGAGCAGCAGTTTTGCTTCCTCCCCTCTCCTTCTGCGAGAGGGGCCGGGGGCGATAAGCAACTCCCCTCTCCCTCTGGGAGAGGGGCCGGGGGTGATAAGCAACTCCCCTCTCCCTCTGGGAGAGGGGCCGGGGGTGAGGGCAGTTCGTCTTGCCCGTGCCGCATGAAAATACCGACAACATCGTGTCCCTGCTCGCGCAGCAGCCAAGCCGCCACGCTGCTATCCACTCCGCCGGACATCGCCAATACTACTCTTGCCATACCATTCTTCCCGGCGTGGACGCCGGGGCTAAACGGTCATCACACGCAAAGATAAATCACCATCATTCATTAGACCGATTTTTCCCGCTGAGTTGCAAGGGCTGGTTCCTTTTCATTTACCGCGATCTGTTCCTTCTGTGCTGCTTCCACCTTGTTCCCATGCTCCGCATGGGAACACACTGCCCGGACGCTTCCGCGTCCGCTGCCGTAGCAGCCCGTTGCGAAAACCTCTCGGAAACCGCCCGAGTCCGACGGATTTTCCGCTGGTTTCAACCCTTTGCAGACCCCAATAAGGCGTTTTTGCACCCGCCATAGCCCCTGGCGAAAAAGTGCATAAATACCGGCGGCCAGAAAACAGCCTTTTTCTAGGCGTTTCCGGCTGGTAGAATGACCTCGTTGCCCATACCTCGCAGGAGGGGCAATTGCAAAAGTTTTTTGAGTTGTCGCCGCAAGCATAAGGTGTTATTCAGGTTAAGGTCGATTTTCCGGTCTGAATTAACTGGAAAAAATTTCCGATTTCGCCATTTAATTATTACGTCGATTCGTCGAGGGCCGAAGATGCGTTCAAACCGCTTAACCCACGGGCTATTCATTTCGCAACGCGACTGTGCTTTAGACGTAAGCCCAGTTCAACCCCAGGTTGATCAACCTGAAGCGCCAGGTTGATCAACCTGGGGGCGCGGGGTTGAATTGACCCCTAAAACGCCGCTCGCGCGCAAAACTCCGCCCGAGACGCTTTTCTGGAAAGTTAGCGCAAAATTGAGTGCCAAAGGATATCTCCGGGAACATTCCGGGGAACGCCCGCGCCATCATCGTGAATTATGTATGCTGTTCCCCCGAATCTCCTTTTTTACGCCTAGTGGTCCGTCAAAGCTGATTTGGTAGGTTTCGTTGGGGTGGCAGTTGTACTGCCGCCCCTGTTTTTGCCGCGTTTCCCGGGGCGGCAGTACAACTGCCGCCCCAACCTGTTGCCACAGCTTTGACGGACCACTAGGTGGAAAATCGACGCGGAGCTATACTTTTTGTCGAAATAGGACCGCTGTCCGACCAGACGGAGGCAGAATGACCCCTCAGCAATTCATCGCGAAGTGGCAACGGGTACACCTATCGGAGAGGAGCGCCTGCCAGCAACATTTCCTCGATCTGTGCGAACTGCTGGGCCAGCCCAAACCTGCCGAGGCAGACCCGGAGGGCCAATGGTATACCTTCGAGCGAGGCGTCACGAAGACCGAGGGGGGCAACGGCTGGGCCGACGTGTGGAAACGAGGCCACTTCGGCTGGGAGTACAAACGCAAGCATCGAAACCTGAAGGAAGCCTACAACCAATTGCTGCTCTACCGCGAGGCATTGGAGAACCCGCCGCTGCTGGTCGTTTGCGACATGGACCGCTTCGAGGTCCACACCAACTTCACGGCCACGGCCAAGCGGAAATACGAGTTCGATCTGGCGGGACTGGCAAAGCCGGCCAATCTCGACGTCCTGCGCAAGCTGTTTACCGAGCCGGACGCCCTGCGGCCGGACGTCCGCGCCGAGGCGATCACCAAGGAGGCCGCCGAGCGGTTCGGCAAGCTGGCCGATGGACTCCGCAAGCATAAGCGGATTCCGGCCGAGCGGGCGGCCCGGTTTCTCATGCGGCTGATGTTTTGCATGTTTGGCGAGCGGATCGGACTGCTACCGTCCAAACTCTTCGGCAAGCTGCTGGAGACTGCCAAGGCCAACCCGGCCATGCTCACCCCTCGGCTGGAAAACCTCTTCCGCGTTATGGCCGAAGGGGGCGATTTTGGGGCCGACGTGATCCCCTGGTTCAACGGCGGGCTGTTCGCCGATTGCGAGGCCATTCCGCTTACCGGCCCGGAGATCAACATCCTGGCCTCGATCAACCAATACGACTGGGCGAACGTCGAACCGGCCATTTTCGGTACGCTCTTCGAACGCATCCTCGATCCCAGCAAGCGCTCGCAGATCGGTGCCCATTACACCAGCCGGAAAGACATCGAGACATTGTTGGAGCCGGTGTTGATGGCCCCGCTGAGGCGCGAGTGGGTCGAGGTCAGCCGCCGCTGCGAGGAGGAGCTTTGGCCCAAGCTGCAAGGCAAACGCCGCAGCGGCAAGGACTCAAAGGCCCGAAAGACCTTCGACCGCGCCTTGCAGGATTTTGCCGAACGGCTGCACCACGCCACGGTGTTGGATCCGGCCTGCGGTTCGGGCAATTTCTTGTACGTGGCGATCAATCTCCTGTTAGACTTGGAGAAGAAGGTGATTGCTTATGCGGCGACCCACGGGCTGTCGCTCATCCCTCACGTTCGGCCCACGCAGCTTGCCGGGCTGGAGATCAATCCCTTCGCCCAGCAGTTGGCCCAGGTGGTCATTTGGATCGGCTACTTGCAGTGGATGCTCCACAACGGGTTTCCCACGCCCAGCAACCCGGTGCTGGAGCCGATCGAGACGATTCACCGTCAAGACGCCATCCTCGATCTCTCCGACCCGGACAATCCTAAGGAGCCGGAGTGGCCCGAGGCCGAGTTCATCGTCGGAAACCCGCCGTTTTTAGGTGGAAAGCTGCTACGAACCAACTTGGGCGACGAGTATGTCGATGCCATGTTCCGTGTGTGGGATAAGCAAGTGCCACGCGAGGCCGATTTGTGCTGTTACTGGTTCGAGAAAGGCCGCCGACAAATCGAACGTAAGAAATGCTCCCGGGTCGGACTGCTGGCCACGCAAGGCATTCGTGGCGGTGCGAATCGCAAGGTGCTGGAACGCATCAAGCAAACCGGCGACATCTTCTTTGCCGAAAGTGACCGCGATTGGGTGTTGGATGGAGCCAACGTGCATGTGTCGATGGTCGGTTTTGACGGCGGCAACGACCCTACACGCATCTTGGATGGGAAAGCGGTTGCGCAGGTTAATGCCAACTTACGTTCGGCAGTTGACACAACGACCGCGAGATCGTTCGTGGATAATCTGAACATCTGCTTCATGGGGGATACCAAGGGTGGCGCGTTTGACATCTCGGAGCAAACCGCTTTGGAAATGTTGCACGCTCCCAATCCACATGGAAGGCCCAGTTCTGATGTTGTTGTCCCGTGGGCCAATGGACTGGACCTTACTCGCCGGCCACGCGATATGTGGATCGTTGACTTTGGCATCGGGACCGGACTTGAGGAAGCAAGTCAGTACGAACAGTCGTTTTCATACATTCAGGAGCACGTGAAGCTGCATCGCAAGAGTTCACGGACCACGATATCGTCGTGGTGGCTCCATGAGCGCCCCCGGCCGGAGTTGCGGGACCGGCTACGAGCGATTGCAAGATTCATAGTGACAATCGGTGTAGCCAAACATCGCCTCTTTGCATGGATGGAATCTCCAACGCTTCCCGACCATGCATTGTTTGCTTTTGCCCGTTCCGACGATTGTTTCTTTGGCGTTCTTCATTCGCGGATCCACGAGGTGTGGGCGTTGCGGATGGGGACGCAATTAGAAACTCGTCCGCGTTACACTCCGACGAGTTGTTTCGAGACGTTTCCGCTGCCGGAGTGCGTGTGGGCGGCGGGCGACGACGGTAACGAGTCCCGTTTAGCAGCCGCCGGCACGGCGGCTTGCGGCGGAGCACGGGCCGACGTGCCGTCGGCCGCTAAACGGCACACGGAGCAAATTGCCGTCGCGGCGCGGGAATTGGACGAGCTGCGCAACCGTTGGCTGAACCCGCCGGAGTGGACGAAGACCGAAGTGCTGGAGTTTCCCGGGTCGGTCGATGGACCGTGGTCGAGATACATTGATCCGGCGACGGTGCGGTCGGTCCCCGGCGTGGACGCCGGGGCTAAACAACTTACCCCCGGCATCGGCACGGTGCGCTGGCCGCGCGTCATGCCTAAGGACCCCGACTGCGCGGAGAGCTTGAAGAAGCGGACGCTGACGAACCTCTACAACCAGCGTCCGGCTTGGCTGCGACTGGCCCACGAAAAGCTCGACGTGGCGGTGTTCGCGGCCTACGGCTGGAACCCCGCGATCGGCGACGAGGAACTCCTGGCAAAGCTGTTGGAGTTGAACTTGGCCGGGACGGGGGCAAAGGAGAGTCCCGCGACATAGCAGAACGACTGCCGGTCGGGGTAGATGGAATCTGAAATCTGAAATCTGAAATATCAAATCCTTTGGAGCATTGTTATGAAGTATCAGCGCTTCGAGGAGCTTCCCGCCTGGAAAGCGGCTTTGGAGTTGGCCGAACGGGTCTACGGGTTGACGCGTACCCCGTTTTTTTCACAGCCGGGCGACCTGCGCGATCAGCTCCGCCGCGCCGCCCTTTCCGTGTCGAACAACATAGCCGAAGGCTTCGAGCGCGGCTCGACGGCCGAGTTGCTCGCGTTCCTTTACATCGCTCGCGGCTCCGCCGGTGAAGTTCGTTCGATGCTTCATTTCGCCGCCCGCTTGATAGACGCCGATGGGAAATCTCAGATTTCAAATCTGAAATCTCAAATCTCAGATATGAAATCTGAAATCTCCAGCCTGAAATCCCTCGCCGAGAGTTGCTCGCGTCAAATCCGCGCCTGGGCCAACAGCCTGCAAAACACCGACATCAAGGGGCAACGTCACTTGAACGATTCGTCCCGCGACCGGTATCAGTCCAAGCGGCGGGCCGATCAGTTCAAGCGAAAACTTGCCGAATCCCTGCACCAAACCCATCCGGGGCTCTATCCCAATCCGAACGCCCAGGAATGAAGTGTTCAATCTGAAATCTGAAATCTCAAATCTGAAATCTCAAATCTAATATCTCAGCATTCCAGGGAAAGAGGGCCGACCAAATCCATTATCCGTCCCGTAGTGCCGGGCTATTGTCTACTGTCCCTCCGGGACAAAAAAGTTGGTAAACCTAAGGTTGCAACCCGGCGACGAACATTCCGCCGGGTCACGATCCGGCCTACCTCCGCCCCCCCGACAAAAGCGGCGGAAAACCGCCGTATTCCAAAGACTTGGGGCTTATTGACTTCCTGCCCGGGGCGGGTAAAATACGAGGTTCTATCACTTCGTATGGCTGCGGGCTGGGTTCCACCACTCGGCCGTTGCACTTCACCCCTTTTTTCGCTTGGAGGACGCTACAGATGGCAGAGGACAAAACCGGGCAGATCGTAAACGTGATGAAAGAGGCGCGGTTGTTCCCGCCGCCGAAGGAGTTT
>JAUWPQ010000063.1 GCA_030611515.1 Planctomycetota bacterium
CCCCCCCCCCCCCCCCCCCCCCCCCCCCCCCCCCCGCGCCCCCCCCGCCCCGGGCCCCCCCCAACCCCGGGCCCCCGGCGGGGCCCCCCCCCGGGCCCCCCCCCCCACCCCCCCCGCCCCCCCCCCCCCGCTACACAATCACGAAAAACGCCCTAATTCGCATTTCTCGCCATGGTGGGGCAGACTGTTGTCGATTCGCCCCGAGTGGTGAGAAATGCGGACTAAACGGCGGAATCGGCGCAATCGGACCGCCTCCAACGCGGCTTGAGCGTGAAAGAGTTTCCGGTGCTCCCATCGCCTGCCGCGCAACCTAAATTTGCCGTAGAGTTTACCGCTCCCATTGTGGCAGACCACGTCAACTAGGGCAACACACGCCATGTTGGTCTCCGACGGCATTACTGAATCCAATTCGACCGCGGCTACGACCGGCGGTCCGGATACGTCCGCCGGCGAAATGAAATCGCTGTTGGAGCGTGCGTTCGACGTCCAGTTCGCGATCCTCGACGCCGCCGCCGGCGACGTGCTCGAGTCCTCGCCGGCAGAGCCATCGCGGGATTGGGGGCGTTGCAGTGAATTATGCCGCGAGGCGGCGCGGCGCGGCCGGCCCGAGTTTATCGACGACGACGACCCACTGCTGACATTGGCCCTGCCGTGCCTGGACGCGAAGGGCAATAGAACCGTGGCGGTCGCCACGTTCCTCACCCGGCCGGTGGCGGAGGACGAGGATTTTTCCGGCCCAGCGCAGAGGTTGGGTATGGAGCCAGGCGAGCTTCGCGAGTGGGCGCGCCGTCAAAAGCCTTGGTCCGCCGAAACGCTGAAACAAATCACCGGCCTGGTTCTGGACAATGCCCAGGCGGAAATGCGCCTTCGGGCACTGCAAGAAGAAGCCGAGAAGCTCTCGGGCAACCTCGCCTCGACCTACGAAGAGATCGGCGCGGTCGAGGCAAATCTGTTGAGTTCGGTGGCCGCGATCCTGGGTATCCACGGCGGGAACATCGAGCTCTACAGGCAGCAGGCGGAATTGTTCGAGAAGATCATCCACTCGCTGAGTTCCGCCATCGACGCCAAGGATCCGTACACCTGCGGCCACGGCGATCGGGTTGCCCGCGTCGCGGTCCGGCTGGCCAAGGAGATGGGCTGCAACGCCGAGATGCTGAAAACGATTTATCTGGCCGGACTGCTCCACGACGTGGGCAAGATCGGCGTCGAAGACTGCATCCTCCGCAAGGCGGGAAAACTCTCCGACGAGGAATACGAACACATCAAGCAACACACGGAGATCGGACACCGCATCCTGCACGACCTCTCGAAGTTGAAGGACGTCCTGCCGGTAGTGCTGCACCACCACGAATCGTGGGACGGCAACGGCTATCCGCAGCAACTCGACGCCGAACGGATTCCGCTGGCCGCGCGGATCGTCGCCGTGGCCGACGCCTTCGACGCGATGAGCAGCGACCGGCACTACCGCAAGAGAATGTCCAACGAGAAGGTCGATGAAATTCTACGCACCGGGGCCGGCCGGCAGTGGGATCCGGCGGTGATCGACGCCTTCTTCCGCAGCAGCGACGACCTGCGGCGCCTGTGCCGGGAAGCTCAGGAAAGCACGGAAACATACCTCGTTTAGCAGCCGCCGGAACGGCGGCTCGGGCGAAATCGGGGCCGCCGTTCCGGCGACCGCTAAACGGGTTCGGCAAACGTCTCGGGTTGCATTCAACGCACGCGCGGCTATCCTACATGGAGTTGGAACAGCTTGTTTTCCGCATTTTCCGAAAAGAGCAATACCATGAGCCGACACTTTTGTTTTTCGCGTCTGTTTTCGGTCGTCGCAGCATTGGCGGCGATTACGTCCGTTGCCGGTTGCCACGCGGAGGAACCGACGCCCGTCAAACCGCGGCCGGCCTCGCTGAAGCTGGGCGAGCCGCTGGTCGATCACCTCGAACGGCTGAAACCGCTCAATCCGGAATCGACGGTCTGGATCGATATGGTCGGCAAGCGGGTGGTCTTGCAGGGGCAAGTCTGCCAGAGGGACGCCCTGCTGGAGATGTTCGCCTGTCTGGCGAACACCAAGGAGCACGAGTCGATCGTGGCGGTGCCCTGCAAGGCGTTCGTGGTCCACACCGCGTTGTTGGCCGTCGGGGCCAAGGCCGGCAAATCCGTGCGGTTCGATCCGGAATACGTCCCCGCCAGCGGCACGGAGATCGACATCGCCGTCCACTGGAAAAACGACAAGGGCGAGGTCCAAACCGCGCGGGCACGGGACTGGGTCCGCGACGTGAAGACCGGCAAGGCAATGGAACATCCGTGGGTCTTTGCCGGCAGCGGGTTTTGGGACAACGAAGTGACCGGCCAACGAGTTTACGAGGCCGAGAGCGGCGATTTTATCTGCGTGTCAAACTTCCCCAGCGCAATGCTCGATCTGCCGATCAAAAGCAGCAAGGACAACGCCGAATTGATGTTCCGCGCCTTCACCGAACGGATTCCGCCGCTGGGTACGTCGGTGACGCTCGTTCTGACGCCGAAAGCCCGTTTAGCCCCGGCGTCCACGCCGGGAAAAACGCCCGCCCGAGAAAAAGGTGTCGGAACTACTTTCCTGCTTCGATGGATAGGTTTTTTCGCGGTCTGCCGCGGGGGCGGATTGTGAGGTCGATGTTCAACCGCCGACATAGACGATCACGCCAAGACGGCCCTCCGTAGGGTAGCCAGAAAAAAAGGCGCCAGAGGAACCTTTTCTGCCTCTCATTGCCGGTGCTGGCCGCAAATCTTGCAGGTGCAAGATCTGTCGGTGAAGTGCCGAACGCCGACGACCAAGTCGCCTCGCCGGTCGGCACGCTCAAAAATCTTGTCGAATATCTCGCTCTCCTCGTTTTCCAAGTATCGACGCAGACCATAGGAACACATATCCGCAATCTGAACCATCCCCGTGAGTTGGCTATCTACAAAAAGGGGGGTTTCCACGATGTTGTTGATCTGAGTCCACAAAGTCCCGGAACGGTGAAACGATTTCATCAGTTCCGTGTGCTTTCGTGCCACCGTTTGGTTGTTGTCGTGAATCAGCAGACCGAACGCCTTTTGGTCGGGATCGCCGGATATCGCCTGCAAATACTGTTGGTACCGTGAAACGACTTGCTCAAACGCCTGCTCGTCAACCGACCGTTCGGCGCGCGCCGGGTCGAAATGAACTTTGTCGATGCACTCCGCAAACAGTCTTGCGAAACCCCAGCGCGACATGCAGTCGGCGATATCCAAGACGAACAGCTTCCGTTCATCGTAAGTCAAGTGGATGTAGTCGGCGGTATGCTTGTAGTTCTTCTTCGTCTGCTTATGAAGCTTCTTATTCGGCTGGGCCTGTACGCGAAGCAACTCCGCTTTGCGCAGCCGTTCCACCTCACTTCGGCGCTGATTGCGGTTCAACCCGGCGAAATTCGGAACTCTGTTTTGCTCAAGGTATTTTCTCAGCAGCCAAGCGGTATGAAGCTCTGCGTCGCCCAGACCATAGCGTTCCTTGATACGTCTGACTTCCCGATCGCAGTCGTTCCAATGCCAAATCGGAACGGATATTCCCGCCAGAATGAAGTGAGACGTGTTTCCCGGAATGCTGGAAGTCCCGGATTCGTCCATGTAGCAGAGGTACATCGTGCCTCCCGCCGGCGCTAGCGCGCACAAAAAAAGCGACTGGGCTTTTGGGGCGATTCGCCCCAAGACGAGACGCTTGGCGACTCATCCCAGACGCACTGCAATTATCGGCTGTATTTTTTTTTTTGCAAGAGGAAAAATCCTAAAAGCTGCGGTTAGGTAGGGTTTTCCGGGAAACCCCCGCGGACGTAACACTACCGTGGGGTGCGACTCAATACTTTAGCGGGGAGTGTTCTGCGGCGGGCGATTTTTTCTCGCCGGGCGCCACCCGCCGCCATCGGCGTCTGGAGACGCCTCCTACAACTTATGTCTCCTCTTCCGCGTCAGCCAGGGGCAATCGGACCTCGAATTTGGAGCCGCGCCCCGGTACGCTTTCGACCTCGATCGTGCCGCCGTGGGAAGTCACGATTCCGTGGACCACGGGCAGCCCGAGTCCGGTCCCTTCGTGTATGTCCTTCGTGGTGAAAAAGGGGACGAATATCCGCTTCAACACGTGGGAGGACATTCCGACGCCGTTGTCCTCGACACAGAGGACCACCCGATCGTCCAGTTCGCGCGTGGAAATCTTCAGTACGCCTCCGCCCGGCATGGCCTGGATGGCGTTGACCACCAGATTCACCAACACCTGATTCAACTGCGAGGGATCGGCGACGATGTCGGGGAGCCGCGGGGAGAGATGCCGCTGGATGGCCACGCCGTCCTTCACACAGCGCGATTCGAGGAAGTACAGCCCCTCCTCGACCAAAGCGTTGAGACTGACCCGCGATTTTCGCGGCGGCATCTGCCGGGCGAAGAGCATCAGTTTTTTGATGATCTCGCGGGCGTGCAGCGAAGTGGTCACGATTTTATCGAGGTCGCGGGCGGTCTGCCGGGGAAGGTCCGGCTCTTTGCGGGCGAGTTGGGCAAACGCCAGGATGTTGCCCAGCGGTTCGTTCAGTTCGTGTGCCACGCCCGCCGATAGTTGTCCGATCGTGGCCAGCCGGTCGGCGTGACGGAGTTGGACTTGCAGGCGTTTGCGGTCCTCGGCGGCCTGGCGCCGTTCGATCAGCGAGGACACCTGCCGGGCGACAATGTCGAGCAGGTTGCGTTCCTCTTCGAGAAACGGCCCTTCGTCGAATTCCGGTTTCTCTTCCGAGTAGCCCACTTCGATGCAACCGCGCGTCTGGTCCTTGATCGCCAGCGGGGCGGTTTGCTTGGAGACGCACTCGTTGAAACCCTCCGTCGAGAAGCACTCGCCGTCGAGCACGATCCGCGCCGCCGCCACCTCGGGATACTGCCAGGCGGGCGGCAACAGAGCCGCGATGTTTTGCAGGACTTTTTCGAGCCGGATGGCGGGCCGCTCCATTAGTCGCGCCATGCGGTAGAGGCAGGTCAACTCCTTGACCCGCTCGCGCAGCGACGCCCGCATCTGCTGGCTAATCAGCGCCAACCCAAGCGTTTGCGCGACGTTTTCGTAGTATCCCGTATCCGCCGCCCGAAAAAAGTCCTTGCCGCGAGCCTTAAATTGCAACAGGCCGATCGTTTTTTCCGCGACAATCAGCGGAATGGCGATCAGTGATGGAAACTCCTCGTTTTTTCGTGGTTTATGTTGTTCATCCGCCCGGTCATTTTCCGCCGTGTGTGCGAGGAGCCCGTCGCCGTCGCGACGCAGGCAACAGCGGAATTCCACGTCGGCGGATTCAACCCTGTCGCGAAATGCCTCGCAACGGAAGCTCTGGAGTCCTCTTTCCACGCGCAGCTCGACCGCGTTGCATTCGGAGAAGTCCAGCAACATGCCGGTGATTTCCCGCAAAAAATCGACGTGGGAAATATCGCTGTTCGCCGATTGTAGTATCCGCTGAGACAGGGCGTGGTATTCCCTTGGCCCCGTTCCGGCCGAAGGACGCGTGGTTCGGGATCGTGCTTTGTTGGCAGCCATCACCGTTTGATTCTATCACGGCGGATGTTTTCCTGAAAGTCTCGCTACACTTCCGAAACGCAGTGTTGTTTGTCATTGTTGTTTAGCCGGCGTGAAAAGCCTAGCCCGTTGAACAAATCGGTTTCCAAAAGTTCGGGTGCCACTGCTGGCTTGTCCAGCAGTGTTTTCCCGGGTGTTTCTCCCCGCACTGCTGGGCAAGCCAGCAGTGGCGCCCTTTTTCAACGGGCTGCTAACCGCTCTTCGGCGTCGCGGCAGTGGCGTCATCGTAGTGGTCGCCAACTTGCAGCAAGCTCAGGACCGCTCCGATCAGCGCGCATCGCAGCCAGGTAGTCCAGAGGGTCGCGCCGAACAGCCAAGGGAGGCTTGTCGCCGCTTGGCAGTCGAATCGCCGGATCAGCAGCCCCAACATTCCGCCGGCCAATCCGCCGATGATGGTCCAGACGGCGACATATCGCGCCGCGCCGGCTTGCGTTGCTCTGTAGAGTCCGCGGAGGTCGTGGTGTATCCACAAGCCCAATACGGCGCCGATCAAGGCGGCACCGATCATGTAATATGCGCCCCCTTCCGGCCGGAACCACTGATTGAAAACGAGTCCCGCCGTGGCCCCGACGAAGATTGCCGGAATCCGCGGCACGAACCATCGCGTTAGTTTGGCGGTCATGGCCGACCTCCGCTTGAATTGAGAACGTGCGGCGAACCGAATGGTCGTCTACTCAATTATAGCATTGGCCGGGGATGCCGGGCTTGGCGAATCAGCGTCCCCTTGGAGGAGAAAAAGGTGGAGGAGAAAAAGGCACCATTCGTGTCAGAAACCATTTCCTGGTGAAGGGGACCAGATTATCCGAGCAAAAATGGTTCCCGACACCTTTTTCCAACTCGTGAGAAGCCTATGCGAGACCCACAACGACCAATGATAGTTCATCACGCTTTCTCCTTAAGATGCAATTCCGTACGGTGCCCGCTGCTTGCGGCGGATCAGTTGGTTAGCCTCATCGTCGCCGATGATCTTCTCGGCCTTCGGGTCCCATTGGATCACCCGGCCGAGGCGCGCGGCAATCGCGCAGAGATGGCAGGTGTTCAGCGCCTGGACGTGGCTGAACACGTCAGAGATAGGCAGCCCGCCCTCGCGGATGCAGCGGTAGAAGTTTGCCTTGTGTCGAACCATCGTGGCGACGCCGCTGAGATGCGATACGTTACCCTCAGAAACATCGCGGTAGAAGTTCTGCTGGTCGACATCGGCGGCCTTGCCTTTGTACAGACGGATTATGTCTTCCAGCACAAACTTGCCTTCGTCCCATTTTTCCTCGATTGGCTTACCGGTGATCTTGCCACGGTTGACGAATAAACGACCCTTGGATCCATCGAAGAGGATGCCGTTGTCGCCGTGGCTAGTGACGATCATCTCGATACCGTTGGCGAACTTGCATTTCACGGCGAAATCATGCGACGTGTTGTAGCAATCGTCCACGGTTGGATAGCCGTCCTTGAAAGGCACCGGATGCTTGGCATTGGTGCCGTCGATTTCGATCGGCCCCATGCCTTCCTGGTTCTGCTGGATGGCCCAGGTGGCGATATCGACGTGGTGGGCGCCCCAATCGGTGAAGTTGCCGCCCGAGTAATCGTACCACCAACGGAAGTTGAAATGGCAGCGTTCCTTGATGTAGTCGACCTTCGGCGCTTGGCCGAGCCACATATCCCAATTGAGTTCCTTCGGCGGGGCGACTTTGGGGAACGGTCCGCCTGTCTCGCTGCCTTCGATGCCGACGGTGATCTTCCGAATATCGCCCAAAAGTCCCTTCTGCACCATGTTGACGGCGCGGAGGAACCGGCCAATATCGCTTCGCTGCTGCGAGCCGACGATGAATACCTTGTCGCTGTATTTCTTACAGGCGTTGCGGATCAGTTGGTTCTCTTCGAGCGTCAGTGTCAGCGGTTTTTGGCAGAAAACATGCTTGCCGGCCTGGAGGGCCTCGATGGCGATCTTGACGTGCCAATGGTCGGGCGTGACGATGCTCACCACGTCGATGTCGTTTCGATCGAGTACCTTGCGGTAATCGCCGTATGTGTCGGCCTTGCTCGCACCCAACTCCGGGTTGTTCTTCGCAGCCTCGGTACGGCGCGAGTCAACGTCGCAGATGGCCAGGATGTCGCCGAACTGGGCGTGTTGCGGAGTGTCTCCCCAGTCGGTGGCCATTTTGCCCATGCCGATGCAGCCGACCCCCGGCCGGTCGTTTGCCGAGGCATTGGCGAAGGACGGTTGGCTCCAGCAAAAATACGGAACCGCGCTGCCTGCGGCCGCAATAACTATCGACTTTTTCAAGAACTCACGTCGCGTGTGCTTGCTCCGATTCATGTCCCTTACCTCTGAGTGATTGTCAACACTTAGACAGTAAAACTAGAATTTCCATACCTCGGTGGCCGGTCCTCTCGAATGAACTTCTTCGACGTAGCAGCCCGTCTGCGGAGCGGGCTTGGCGCTTCCCTCGATTTCACCGTTATCGATGATGCGATACATCAAAAGGCCGTGCCAAGCGCCGTCGGCCAATCGCACGATAGCCGACGTGGGATGATCCGCGCGCCACCACGAGCCGCTTGGCGCGGGACCGAACTCGCCGCGCAAATCACGAGCGATACGCAGTTCCCCGAGATCGGTCCGGCTGTCGTTCAGAGGCCAGTAACACAGTATATCGCGCCTCCGCATGAGAGGCGGAAGATTGGCGGCGACAAACGGGGTGCCGTCGGCTGCCTGATTGATGGAAACGGGAGATTCGGAGCGGCATTTCCGGCGGTAAATGACCTGTTTCCAGCTCTTGCCGTTGTCCGTGGAACGCCAGACGGCCACGTCGAACGCGACCCTCGATCCGAGGGAGCCATCGCTGCGCGCGGACATGAGCAGACTCCCGTCCATGTCGCGGATGAGACTCGGTTCCGACCAGATTTCGTTCCGCCTCGTGACTGGCGTAAAGGAGATCGGGCGCCAGCCCTTTGCGCCGTGCCGCCAGCGCGTGACTCCGGCCACCGCGCGATCATCGTGATCATCGCTTTTCTTCCCGGCGGACATGGCGAAGAGAAAGTCCTGCCCATCGGGAATTGCGCTGTTAAGGGAATAACCCCCAAACACCCAATCCGAGTTCGGCAAAAGGTCGTTCCGCTCGACGTCTTCTTTCCCGAGAATTAGGAAGTCTTTTCCGTCGTAGCTGAACTGGAAAAGCTGGAACGAGTGCTTTTTGGTCTCTCGGTAATCGAACCCTCCGCGTTCGTCGACTGCATAGAGAATGACGTAACCGATCCCGAACCCGGTTCCGGCGTTGGGGTACGGTAAACCGTCGGCCTGTTTCGCACCAAAAGGCACAAAACCTCCGACAATTATCCCAATGACTGTTGTTGTTTTCCCAAAATCCCGATGAACTCCTTTTTCATATCGCGAAATGGGAATCGGCTTGGCGTCGCCGATTTTCGACAGGTCATCGAAAAGAATAGCGTCCATTCCGACCCCGAAATCGATGTTGCCGGTTCCATCCTCTTGGATACCGTTGATAAATCCAGCCGTGCGAGGCCCAACCTGGAAGATGGGCCCACCACCGTATCGCCAAACCTTCCCGGGTGGTGTGTTCGGCGGGACGGTCAGGTCCGCTTTGCCTTTCGTGATGCCCGTTATGCCGCTGATCTCAGGGTTTTGGGCACGAGCAGTGCAGGTCAGTCCACACAACGCAAATGAAAGCACGAGCAGAAAGATCGTTCGAGGCATGACAAAGCCCTTTCTTCGGCAGGATAGGGAAGGCCGAAAACGCAGTTGTTGTTGTGCAACGCCGGATTGTGGATGGTGGAATGACTCGTCGTCACATCCACCATCCGCCATGCTGGGGTGGCAGTACAACTGCCCCCCCAGCCTCGAGTCGCTGGGGCGACAGTGGAACTGTCGCCCCAACGAGCAATGCCTACTCTCCATCCGGGAGATGGTTAGCCAATAGTTCCTAGCACTTTGTGCCTTGCTTTTTGCTATTCCTTCATGTTCCAAGGGGTTTTGGAAAGTCATGTTCGACTCGACAGAAATGTCTTCAACATAGCAGGTTTCCTTTGCGGGGATTACTAGAAATCGCGAACACGCGAACTGGTCGGCTAGAACTTCTTTCCGTCGATCGTCAGCCCGTCCTTGCGGTTGCCCAGGCGATGGTGGGTTTCCAGGTCGATCGAATAGTTCATCATCTGCACTGAGCCGTCGCAGAAGGCCATATGGAAACCGTTGGAATGGGCGCTGCCGAAACCGGGGGTGTTAAACCCCGGAGTGTCTTGCAGCGGCTGGTACGTTGCGTCCGCGCTGCCGATCGGATCCAGCACGCCGGCCGCCGAGATGGAGGTCAATCCGCTCCAGCGGAGGTTGTCCCAGTCAAAGCCGATATCCCAGCCCTGGTCGTCATTGGGCGGTATTCCGTCATCATAGTGGTCGGGCCAGACGTACTTCTCTCCCGCCAAGTAGGTATTGGACGTGCCGTCGGTGATGTAGGCCATCTTGGTCATGCTACGCGAGTGGAAGATGCCGTTGCCTTGCGTCACTACTAGTTGTAACCACCACGTCTCGCTTTTTTTGTCGGCATCGGCAAGCGTCAGCCCATTTAGGTCCGTCGCCCAGACGCCATTCACGCAATCCCCGCCAGAACCAGCGTAATCGCTGCGCCCGAGGGTAGTGGGTTGGCTAGGAAGGTTTTCGTAACCGTAACCGAAGACCACAAATGGGTAGGCGACGACGCGGCGACGGGTGGGACAAATGTAGGCTGCCAGGGGCGTCGGGGGGCGCCTTACCATGTCTGTCCGGTTCCCGTCGATGCCCAGGTCGTGTAACGCCTGCTGCTCCATGTAGGGAAGGATATTGTAGAGCCAGCCGCCGGGCTGCCGTTTGTCGAAGCCGCGCGTCGGCTCGCCGGCATATTCGAACGACCAACCGCCCGTCGGCAGAAACCCCTGCATCTCCTCGTGATGCATGCAACCCAAGCCGATCTGTTTGAGGTTATTCTTGCACTGCACTTGTCTTGCGGCCTCGCGTGCTGCCTGCACCGCAGGCAGCAACAGCGCGATCAGGATGCCGATGATCGTGATCACCACCAAAAGCTCCACTAACGTAAACGCGGCGGATTTCTGATTTCTGATTTCTGATTGATGATTGCCGCCGTACATTGTTCGCCTCGTGGTTGAATGGAAAAGATGTCTGAAATAAACTCCTGAAATATCGGGTAAACTTTGAGTTTCCATTATTGACTCCAGGGCCGTTCACGGCCCTTCCCGCGTAAGCGGTATTAGGCCCGGCGTTTACGCCGGGTTGGCGGAACCGCCGTCCTCCACTGTTGTTCCTGTTTTTTCGCGTTGTCACGCCCGTTTACGGGCGTCCTCCCTGTTGCCCGGAAACGTCGAGGAGGCCCGTTAACGGGCCTGACAACTGCAATAGTCCGCGTCCCTCCTACCCGGCGTAAACGCCGGGCCTAATACCGCCTGCGGCGGACAAGGACCGTAAACGGTCCTCTCGATCTCCGCCCGGCCGCTTGTGTGCAACAACAAAGGCACTGCCCCGGGCTGGGCGAACCCGTGCCCTTTCGGGGCGGAAAACTCCGACGGCGGATTCTGGATGGTGGACGTGCCCTTTCGGACACATCCAACATCCAATATATCCTCTCGTTCCCACGCTCAACGCCTCTCGTTCCCACGCTCCGCGCGAGTTCTTGTGCTTCCGAAAATGACCGGCGCTCCGAGCGTCGTCACGAAAACATTTCGTGACGACGCTGGAGATCGCCAGTCAAATCAGAAATCATACATCCTAAATCATAAATCTACCGCCGCTTCCGCCATGCGTAGCAGAGCAGGCCAAGCAGGCCCGTGGCCAACAGAACCAGTATGCCCGGCTCGGGAACAGGGTAGGTGACCGTGAACGTGTACTGTTCGGAGTCCGCGACCGTGGAATTAGAGTTGGCATAGTAAGTGGCGGCCACGAATGTGCCGTCGGTTCTACGCTTCAAATCTCCATAGCCCGTGTCTGTTCCGGGGAACATCTCGCCGTGGAGCGATTCCGGCCCATGCCAGGTATCGCCGTTGTCGTCGGACCAGTAGACGACGGGCTTGCGAGTATAGCCGCCGCCGTTGCTGTGAATTCCGAAGCCCCACAGCAGCCCTTCGCCGGCCGAGTAATCCAGTTGATTGTCGTACTGGAAATCGGGGTTGCTTTCCTTAAAAAGCCTCACCCGCTGCCAAACTCCGCCAGGGATTCCACCGTCGATCTGCTCGGAGATATCGACCGGCGTACTGAAAGTGAGCCCCATGTCGGTGCTGACGGTCTGCCAGGTATGCTGGTTCGCATAGTCGCGCAGCACGGATACAATCGTTCGGTCGCCCACGTATTCAATTGCCGGTTCAAACGTCGCGCCCGAGTCGGGGTTCGTTTCGGAGGCCAGCGGGCTAATCCAATTTACGAACGAGTAGTTCTTGCCGTTGTCCGTCGATTTGGCCAAAAGGGAGCCCGCCTGCGAGTTGTAGTGGAAGTACTGGAACGCCATGTACACGCTGGATGGATTTTCCGGATCCGTGAAATAATCCTGAGTGCCAATCGCCCTATCGCCGGGCACCCCTCCGGTTACTCCCGTGATGTTGATCCTGCTGATATCGTTAACCCAAGTTTTCCCGTTGTCGGTAGACCGCATTTGCTTCGTTCCGGCATTGTAGCTGTCTTTCCAGTACTGCAAGATAAAATCCCCGTTGGGCATCTTGTACAGTCCCGGTTCGCTGTGGGTTTTTCCGTCGTAGTAGGACAGCCCAGCGACCGGCGTCCCGTCGAACCACCGATTGAGCGGCCCCCAGGTTCTTCCCTCATTTGTCGACGTCATAAGGTGGATCGTATCTCCCGAACCCCAGGAAATGTGGTTCACGCCGGAACGTAGGGCCATGATCCAACGATTCTGGTCGACGATCGCAATCGAGTTCCTACCGTACCAGTCGTTCGGAACGCCGGCGGGATCCGTGTAGGGCATGCTCGACCCATCCACGACGGTCTGAATTGTCTTGTCCGTGATCTGCTGCCCGGCTGCCGTACCAACCAAAATGACGCTCGAGAGCCCAAATATAATGAAATATCTCATCATCGGCTGTCCTGTTCTATTGTTCTATTGCGATAACGGGTAAACTTCCGGCGACTATAATCCTGTCGGGCATACTCCTTTGCGGGACATGCCCGCACCGGGCGTATCCAAAATGGTCTCCGGGCGTCGCCACGAAACAATTTCGCGGCGACGCCGGAGATTACCCAATCAGAAACCATAAATCCCTTATTACTTCCGCTCTTGTTGGGGTGGCAGTTAAACTGCCACCCCAACGAAGGTTGTTACTTCCGCTTCCTCCATGCGTAGCAGAGCAGACCGATCAAGCCCGTGGCCAGCAACGCCAGCGTGGACGGTTCCGGCACCACCGCGTCATAAGAGGCGATTTCATAACCGTCGCCATTGGCCCCCGTCCAGATTTTGGACCAGTTGCCATTGCTCGCCCCACTCCACGAAAAAGCTTCAAAATCCGAACCGTCGATCGAGATCGACCAGGCACTTGTTCCGTTCTGGTGCCTTATAACCAGCGTGTGCCACGCGTCAGGGGCGGCAGTTGCAGTGAAGTTCGTCCAGCGGTTCGGATCGGTGGGGTTGCCGTTATACCACTTCACGGTCCCCGAAGCATCGTTACCGTACATAATTTGGCTTATGCCGGCACCGTTAACGTCCCTGAGTGAGAGAGCTATTGAGCCAGTAACGTTACCTTCTTGGCGAATAGCGAGCGTCATCTCGATCAAATCGTCGTCTCCGCTATTGTCGTTAATGCCGTTTGCTATCACCCAGGGACGGGAACCGGCACTGGTAGATTCCCATTGCAGGAACTGAGCGCCTTCGTTAGGAGCGCAGCCGCCAGTGGTAGAGTTGGCGATTGCTATCGTACTGCCGGAAGACGTGTTTACGGTCCAAGCGGTGCCGACAATTGGAAGGCCTGGAACGCTACCCACCACGTTGTTGGGTAGTTCAAAGTCGGTGTCGAACACAGTTACTTGGTCGGTGACGTTGTAGAGAATTGGAATGTGTCCGGCCTGGGCGACCGTGGACATCCCGAACAACACAACGGCAGTTAGCACAACAAATTGAATTGCGCGATACATTTAACTATCCCTTTTCGAAAGGCGGCTCACACGAAAGAGCCGCAACCACACAACCGTTGCCGGGCCGGCGGCGACATGCTGCCAAAGTTTATCCCGAGTAACGGCCCTCGCTTCCTTTCCACTGTTGCATCCTCCAAGAGGCCCTTGCGGCGCCGGTCAACTTGGCGGTGCAAAACTCCGCGCACTCGTTGGGGTGACAGTAGGGTGCGTGAAACGCACCGCCACGAGGGTTCCGTTTGGTGCGTTGCACGCACCCTACGGACTGCCACCCCAACATCGCTTCAGATATCGTTACCTCCTTTCTTGGTTGTTGTTACGGCCGCAAGACCTAACTTCGATATTAATCGTCGCCTCTTTTGTCCTTTGATTCGTTCGCATCGACCTGCATCAGATCCAGCCGTGGATCGCCGAACATGGTCCAATCGCCATGGATATTGTTGTTCCCGCCGTCGGTGGTTGCCAACGTCAGAAAACGGTCGTCGTCGCCGATTGAAATCAAGACCAGAAACGCGCCGCTGTAGCCATCGATATCGCGGCGCTCGAAACGCATTTGACCGTCGACCAGCACCCAAAGGTCGGCGATCACCCTCGCGCCGTCCGGGGCGTACATTGCCCCGCCGCTGCTGCCCGCCACGGCGCGGAATCGAAGCAGCCTGCAACCGGGGTTCGCGCGCCGGATCGCATCCAAGTCGAAGGTGATTCCGTTGTTGGCGTGCAGGAACAGCAGGCAGTGGGGAGGCGAAGCATAGTCGACGCCCCCCAAAACCGCCGTGAACGGCTGGTCGGCGGGAATTACGTCGCCCGCCCATATAGGCTTCCACGTGGCATTGTAAGTATCGGGAAAGCCGGCGAACATATTGCCGGCGGAATCGACTTGCACCGCGTCCTTGCCGCCGTCGGGAATGAAAACGCCATCCACCAGCGGCAGTGCCTCGACACGATGATACTTTCCGTCGCCGAGGAAATTTGAGTCCGCATCCTTTGGCATCATCGCGTCTGTTTGCCCGTCGGTCGGATCGATGCCGCGGTTGCGCCGGCCGGAAAAGCCGTCGCCGCCGGCCACCACGTCGACCAGATCCAGCCTCTTGTATGTCACCTTGGGAATCCTGCGCGTGAAATCGGTCGTCTTGGCCAACGCACCAAGCATCGTGATGCGAAGCTCGTCGCCACCTTCGACCCGCGCCGATTCATTCTCGCGCAACACCACTTCCCGCGGAGTGCCACTGGCTAAGCCAGTGCCACCCACCACCTGCACCTTCACCGAACCACGGAAGACGCGCGACTCAGTAACGCCCGCCTTGTCCACATCCACGCCGAACTCGGTGCCCAGGTCGGTTACGACGGCGGTGGGAGTGCGGACGGAAAATAGGGATGAAGGATGAGGGATGAGGGATGACGTGGAATCGGCCGTCTGCGATCTCTCTTCTCTCTTCTCTCTTCTCTCTTCTATTCTGGCGGTCAATTTTCCCAGCGAGAGGTAGCCGCCGGCGGTGGATTCGACCTCGTAGGTGCAGGGGCCTTCGAGAATGACCTTCGCGCCGGAGTCGTAGGTGATTTCCAACAGCCCGGAAGAGAGAATGTATTTGCGGCCGAGGGGGACGTAAGCCCGTGAACTCAGCGGGGGCAGGAAGTAGGGATCGTCGGACCATTTTACATCGACCATGCCGGTGATCCGGCCGACAAACACCATCTCCGGCATGGCTTCCGACGGAACCGACTGCGACGGCGCTTCGGCGATATGTTGGTGATGGGTGACTTTCATCGCCCAGAACACCAGCAGCATCACGCATACGATCACTGCGGAGACCATGCAGGAGAACGCCCAACTGCCGACAAAGTCAGAAGTGGGTGGTGGGTAGTGGGTAGTGGATAGTGAGGGGAATGGGGGTTCGGGGTTCGGGGTTCGGGGTTCGGGGTCCGGGGTTCGGGGCCATTGGCCTGACGGCAGTTCAACTGCCGCACCAACGGGACGTTCAGCCGCCGCGCCAACAGAGAGATCAATGGCCGGTAAACCGGCCATCCCTCGTCCAACAATGGTCGGCGAACCGGCCGTTTCCTGCCCTTCGGCCAGCATCAGCGCGCCGTGCAGGGAGATGTATTCAAAGTAGTAGCGGCAGGCGGCGTCGTCACTCAGCAGCAGGGATTCCAGCCGTTCCGTGATGGCGGGCGAGAACTCGTCCTCGCAGATGGCATCGACCAGATCGCGCAATTCGGCCTGCTGCAAGAGATTGAGGTTCATTTTCGCTCCTCCCGACGGAGGGACCGCTGAACGCACTCGAATAGCGAGCGGCGGATACGGATCACTGCCTTGTAGACGGCGGCGACGCTGCGGCCCACCTCCGCCGCGACGGAGGCCGTGGTCGCGCCCGGCTCGTAGCGACGCTCGATCAGGTCGCGGTCTTGATCGCTGAGTTGATCCTTGCAGGACTGAAGGAATTCCAGCGCGGCGGGAAGATCGTCCGGCACGCTCGCCGCGACGGTCGCCAACCGGTCCATCACGCTCTGACCGAACCGCATCCGGTCGCGGCCGTGCCGCTCTCGAAAGGACTTTACCTTGTTGTAGGCTACCTGGAAGGCCCAGGCGCGGAAATCGCTGCCGGGGCGGAATCCATCGAACTTCCGCCAGAGAACCAGGTTCGTCTCTTGAAGGATTTCTTCGGCGTCGGCACGGTTGGAAACCAGCGACAGAATGAACAGATGCACCCGTTGCTGATACTGGGTGATCAAATGTACGAACAGTTCGGTTTTGTCGGGATCAGCCATTGCCGAACGCCTGAAGGAAAAGTCCGCGTAGGATGGGACAAGCGCAGCGAAATCCCACCAGCAACGGGAAATGGGAATAGTAGGGCTTTTTCAATTATAATTAGGGCCGGGGTGAAACGAGTATTTTTCCACTGGTGGTGAATCCGGCCAGCGGCGGTTTCTTGGAAGGCAAAAATGGGGAATTTGCCGGAAAAGTCTGATTTCACGCCCAAACCGACGCTACCAGAGGAGGATCGCACCCACCACAAGATGGTGCGGCGAGCGGCAGAGGGTGCCAGGTCGGATATGCCTGGCTTGGCGAATCAGCGTCCCCTTGGGCCTCGAGGGCCCCAGGGATTGGCGGGCAATCCCAACTCGATACGGCGTTTTCGCATGGCATCTCGAAACTCGGCCCACTTTGCGCGTTGCTCGGGCGTGGTGTGGTCGAGCCTCCGATTGCGCCGCTGCGCCCGTTGCTCGGGCGTTCTGTTCCGCCTGCCGCCCGGTCGGTTGGCGTTGGCCGGTCCCCGGCCCGGTTGGTTTGGTCCCATGCCGGGCCAATTCGGGCCTTGTCCCGACGGGCCGCGGTTCGCTTCCCGCTCCCGCCTCCGTTTTTCCCACTCTTTCCTGCGCTTCTCCCCTTCTTCTATCTGTTTGTCCAGATATGGCTTGCGTTGATCGGGAGGGAGCGCGAAGTAGCCGTCGATTGTTTTCTCCATCCGCCGCGCCATCTGTTCGCGCATCGGTTGCCACAATTCCCGGCGTTGCTCGGGGCTAAGTTTTTGCATCTCCTCGCGGAACCGGCCCCTCTGCTCCGGGCTGGGCTGTTTGCCTTCGCCGAAGAACTCCTTCCGCATCTCCTGAAGCTTTTTCACCTGAGGATCGGGCCCGCCCCAGAACGCCCAAACCACGCCGCAGATAACGAGAACGACTATCGCCAAGACAATCGCCGTCTTTTTCTTCTTCATGACTCGTCCTCAAATGACATTTCAGTAGTCGACGTGCCCGTCGGCGTAAAGGAAATTGCGCGATCCCAACTGGCCCGGCGTGCCATGAACAGGCTCAAAATCGGTCGCCAGCCAGATTTCCGACGACTGCCGTATCCTGCCCGAACGGGTGGCGCGAATCTCGACACGGGTTTTGGGGGCGGGACTGGCCAACCGCGACCAATGGTACTCGTAGCTGAGTCCCTCTTTCTCGAAGTAAGTCCCTTCCTCTTGCCCCTGCTTGTATTGGGTGTCGCTGGGGCAGTGAAAGACGCCCGCGTTTTGCTCGATGTACGGCCCCAAAATCTCCCGAAGGCTCGGCCTCTCCGGCGTCACGGTCGGCATCTGGGCGGCGTCGGGAAAACGCCCCGATATCCCTTGAAAATCCACGTACATGTCCAACGCGATGCCGATCTGGTGCAGATTGCTTCGGCATTGGATACGCCGGGCCGCCTCGCGGGCCGCTTGAACCGCCGGCAACAACAGTCCAATCAACACTCCGATCACCACAATCACGACCAGCAACTCCACAAGCGTAAACCCGCCGCGGGCCCAACTGGGGGACTGTCCCAATTTTCGTCCGACGAAAATGGGACTGTCCCCTTCCCGATGGCGACAGTTATTGATTCGCCGATCCTTATCCATTATCCAACCTTGTGCATTTTCGATTGTGAAGCGGAACCCCAGCGCGCGGCATCCTCCCCCAATCATAAACCCCGATCCGACCGCAAAGTTCCGGTAACGCGGGGCGGGGAATGGGGAACCCGGGGGTTCGGTATTCTGATTCCATGAAAGAGCGGTCCTCCTGGTGGTATAAACGATGTGGCAAGTGTTTCGCCCATCAAAACCACAGCAGGAGGACCACTCTTTCATAGAATCAGACGAAAGGGAGTGGAATGGTGTGCCACTGGCTTTGGAAGTTGGCCGGGGCATTACGGCCGATCGCGTGATCGACGTTTTGGTGGAGTTGTTTACGGTTCGCGGTGTGCCCCGGCACATTCGCAGCCGACCAACGCTTCGCGTCGGTGCCCGCGGCCCGGAGTTCCTCGCCACGGCGATTCGGCGATGGCTGGAACATGCGGCCGTGAAGACCTTGTACATTGCGCCGGGCAGCCCGTGGGAGAACGGCTACGCCGAATCGTTCCACAGCCGGCTTCGCGATGAATTGCTTGCTCGGGAGGAGTTTGCCAACTTGGCTGAGGCTCGGGCCCTGGGCACGGATTGGCGATTGAAGTATAACCATCGACGGCCGCACAGTTCGCTAGGATACCGGACCCCGGCGGAGTATTCGGCCGGCTGTGCTGCTGCCGGAGTGAGGCCGTAGGCCGAACGGAGGCAGCAGCACAGCCGAACCCCCGGACGTTTACCCTTACCCGTTACTCAACCAATACTCTCATAACCCCTG
>JAUWPQ010000224.1 GCA_030611515.1 Planctomycetota bacterium
CAGGGGTTATGAGAGTATTGGTTGAGTAACGGGTAAGGGTAAACGTCCGGGGGTTCGGCTGTGCTGCTGCCTCCGTTCGGCCTACGGCCTCACTCCGGCAGCAGCACAGCCGGCCGAATACTCCGCCGGGGTCCGGTATCCCAGCGAACTGTGTGGCCGTCGATGGTTATACTTCAATCGCCAAGCCGTGCCCAGGGCCCGAGCCTCGGCCAAGTTGGCGAACTCCTCCCGAGCAAGCAATTCATCGCGAAGCCGGCTGTGGAACGATTCGGCGTAGCCGTTCTCCCACGGGCTGCCAGGCTTGATGTACAAGGTCTTCACGGCTGCATGTTCCAGCCACCGTCGGATCGCCGTGGCGAGGAACTCCGGGCCGCGGGCACCGACGCGAAGCGTTGGTCGGCTGCGAATGTGCCGGGGCACACCGCGAACCGTAAACAACTCCACCAAAACGTCGATCACGCGATCGGCCGTGATGCCCCGGCCAACTTCCAAAACCAAACACTCGCGAGTGTACTCATCGATGATCGACAGCCATTTCAGCGGCCGACCTTCGTGCGTCCGGTCGTGGATAAAGTCCCAAGCCCACACGTGGTCTTTGTGCTCCGCCCGATGCCGCGCACAGCCGTTGGCGCTGTGGCCCAAGTAGCGTTTCTTCCGCTGTTTTCGCGGTACTTTCAGCCCTTCGGCACGCCACAATCGGTACACTCGTTTGCGGTTCACTCGCCAGCCCTCCCGTCGCAACAACGCCCACATCCGCCGATAGCCGTATCGCGGATGTTCGCGCACCAACTCCAACATTCGCGTCACCAGCCGCCGCCGAAACTCACGGCGACGCGGCCGGTAACGTTGCGTCGTTCGCGGTTGTCCCAATATCCTGCACGCCCGACGTTCGCTTACGCTCAGATTGCATTGCGATTCGTCGACCGCTTGTCTGCGGCGTGCAGGACTTACCAGTTTCCCGAGAGCGCCTCTTTAAGGATCGCCTTGTCCAACTCGGCCTCGGCCAGCAGCTTCTTCAGCCGCTTGTTCTCCTCTTCGAGTTGTTTGAGCCGCTTGGCTTCCTCGGCCTTCATCCCGCCATACTGGTTTCGCCATCGGTGGAATGTTGCCTCGGCGATCTCCAGTGCTTGGCACACCTCGCCGATCGTTTTACCGCCCGCCAGCATGGCGTCGGCGTCCCGCAGCATCCGCACAATCTGCTCCGGGCTATGTCGCTTCCTTCGTCGTGACATCGAGAGTCCTCCTCGCCCCCGTCAGGGGCTCTTGGACTCTCATAACACATGGATCAGTTTTTGGGGAGCAGGCCAGTCAGTGGCCAGCCGTTGGGGTGGCAGTTAAACTGCCACCCCAACAAGATTTAGGATGTATGATTTCTGATTTGACTGGCGCTTTTCCGGCGTCGTCACGAACGGCTTTCGTGACGACGCTCGGCACGCCGGCCATTCTCGGAATCACAAGAACTCACGCAAAGGCGATAGGGCGCAAAGAGAACGGACTCTTTTTGTCTTTGCGCCTTGGCGCGAGAAAGACCGGGGATAACACGTTAGGAGAGTCCCAGCCACTGCCGGAGCGATTGTCCGACCCGTTGCGAATCCCGCGACGACAATCGCCCCACCGACTTGAGGATCAAGCTGCCATGCACTGTATAGACTCCCCGCTTTACGGCCGACGGCACATTCAATCCGGCGGCCTGCCAATCCGCCAGCACGAACTCGCCGACGCCCAAACGGTTGGTTCTGCTGGTCAACGGCACGATCAAGCAATCCTCGGAGGCGTGCGGACCATTGACCACGACGGCGGGCCGAATCTTGGCGGCGATCAGGTCCGAAAAGGGATAGCGGACCAGGACAACCTCATTTTTCGAGAAGCTGGGCATAGGCGTCATCCTCGGCGTTGTCCCAGACCGCGGCCAGCGATTTCCGGCCGGCCTCCAACCAGAATCGGCTTTCATCCACGGGCAAAAGCGTCACGAGCACTTTGGCTCCTTCGGGCAGGTCCGCAGGCTCGGATAGTTCGACTTTTCCGTCGTGAATCACGGCCCACAATGTTTGCATCATCTTATTGCCCTCCCGGGACGGGGAGTGTTCCCTTTCCTATAATCATACTGCGCTGTTCCGGCTGTGTACAGTGCAAGGCGTTTTCGCGGTGAAAAGAAAAGGAATGAAGGAAGAAATCATGAACCCAAATCCACCATCCACCGACGCCGCGTGGACGCGGCGGCTAAACGATCATTTCATCCCCGTCCCCCGTCCCCCGTCCCCCGCCCCACGTGGTTTTACCCTCGTCGAGCTTTTGGTCGTCATCACGATCATCGGCATTCTGATCGCGCTGCTGCTGCCGGCGGTTCAGGCGGCCCGCGAGGCGGCTCGGCAAATACAGTGCAAAAACCACCTCAAACAAATCGCCCTGAGTTGCCTCAACCACGAGGAAGTTCACGGCTATCTACCCACGGGCGGCTGGGGGAATCGTTGGGTGGGCGACCCGGACCGCGGCTTCGGCAGGCGTCAGCCCGGCGGCTGGCTATTCAGCATCTTGCCGTACATCGAGCAGCAAGCCTTGCACGACATGGGCATCGGCTCCACGTTCGACCAAAAGAAATCCGTCTACTTTCCACAACGTGAAGCAGTGCCGCTGGAGGTGTTGACGTGTCCCACTCGTCGCCCCCCAGGGCTTTACCCGCACGTCTCGACAGTGCATTACTGGAACTTGGATAAACCGTCGTTGGTCTTCCGCGGCGACTACGCGGCCAACCTCGGAACTTGCTCGTATACAATAAACTCGTTCTACTTCGGCCCAGCGACGCTTGACGAGGGCGACCAAATGCTGGGACAGGAATGGGTGGACGTTTTGTACGGCGCGAACGACGTCACGGGCGTCATCCATGTCCACAGCGAGGTGGCCCTGTGCGACATCACCGACGGCCTGAGCAACACCTATTTGGTGGGCGAAAAATATATCTGCGCCGACTATTATTACGACGCGCGTTCGTTGTCTGACGACCAAGTCATTGATTGCGGCGTCGACTGGGACGTGGCGCGTGTGACCAACGACAGTTACCAACCAGTGCAGGACACGCCCGGGTTTGCAAACGCTTGGGCATTCGGCAGCGCGCACAGCAACGGCTTCCACATGGCCTTATGCGACGGCTCGGTCCATTTGATCAACTACACGATCGACCTGTCGGTCCATGCGCATCTGGGCAATCGCGGCGACGGATACACGATCGACGGAAAGAAATTCTGATCCACAAGAAGGGTGTGCGGCCAGATTTCCCGGCAGGCTCGGTCATTCTGAGCGCAGCGAAGAATCTCGCCGACGCTGCCGGAAAAGCGAGATTCTTCGCTGCGCTCAGAATGACAAAAGTGGCATAGCCGCCAGAAAATCTTGCCACACACCAAGAAGGTCGATGGCTTGCCGATCGCCGGAAAGACGTTAGCATCGATAGCGGGCTACAATGCGCATCAACACGGGGAACTCGATATTATGCTAAAGTCTCTGAAAACGTCCATATTTGTTCAGTTTTGCGTCCTGTTGGTTGCGGCCGCGTGTTTTTGCCCGGCTTCCACGGCGGCGGATGACCCGCGCAATTTGCGTTTCGGCAGCGTCATTCCAGACGAAGGGTACTGCGATCAACCGTACGTCGTCGTGACCAAGGATGGCAATTGGCTTTGCACTCTGACAACCGGTGCGGGGCATGAGGGCACGAAGGGCCAGCACGTGGTTTCCACCATCAGCACGGACAAGGGCAAGACGTGGTCCGAGTTGGTGGACATCGAACCGAGCAACGGCCCCGAAGCGTCCTGGGTAACGCCGCTGATCGTGCCCGGCGGACGCGTCTACGCCTTCTACACCTACAACGGCGACAGGATCAACTCGGTTCCCGGTAATCCGAGCGGGCGGCGGTTCGACATGCTCGGTTGGTATTGTTTCAAGTACTCCGACGACGGCGGCCAGTCGTGGTCGGCCGAGCGATATCGCCTGCCGATGCCCGTGACCGCATGCGATCGAGCCAACGACTGGGGCGGCGATGTGCAGATTTTCTGGGGGATCGACAAGCCCAGCGTCGTCGGAGACAGCGCGATCTTTGCCTACACCAAGCTGGGCCGTTACATGCTCGATAACGGCGAGGGATGGCTTTTCCGCTCCGACAACATTCTGACCGAATCCGATCCGACAAAGCTGCGCTGGACCCCCTTGCCCGACGGCGATCACGGCATCCGAGCGCCTGAGTTCGGTTCGGTCCAGGAAGAACACAACATCGTTCCACTCAGAAACAACAATCTTTATTGCGTATATCGGACGACCACCGGATACCCTTGCCAGAGCTACAGCGACGACGGCGGACACACCTGGACGAAGCCCGAACACATGACATACACGCCGGGGGGACGCAAAATCAAGACCTCGCGGGCGTGCCCCAAACTATGGCAGACGGCCGACGGCCGCTACCTCTTCTGGTTCCACAATCACAGCGGCCTGGACTTCAATGGCCGCAATCCGGCCTGGGTCGTCGGCGGCGTGGAGCGAGACGGCCACATTCACTGGTCGCAGCCGGAGATACTCCTCTATGATCCCACTGTCAGCACAAGAATGAGCTACCCCGACCTGATCGAGCAGGACGGCCGCTACTGGGTCGCCGAAACAAATAAATCCGTCGCCCGCATCCATGAAATCGACAAGACCCTCTTGGAGGGACTCTGGAATCAGGAGTCGAACAAGCAGCGCGCCGGCGGGAACCTGCTGCTGGAATGGAGGTCGGGCGAAACCGGCGGCGCGCCGGTGTTGCCGCGGGCAATCGACCTGGCGCAGTCCAGCGGAATTACCCTCGATTGTTGGGTTCGATTGGACGACCTCGCCGCCGGGCAAGTGCTCGTGGACTGCCAGGGCACGGGCGGCAAACGTGTTTCCCTGACCACCATCAACGGCGGCGCCGTCCAACTACGACTCAGCGACGGCACGACCACGGCCACGTGGGATTGCGATCCGGGATTGCTCCAGGCGGGCAAGTTGCACCATGTGGTGGCCATCGCCGACGCCGGGCCGAGGATCATCACGTTTGTCGTGGACGGAGTCCTCTGTGACGGCGGCCAGCACCGCCAATACGGCTGGGGACGCTGGACGGGAACCCTGGGGACGGTTTTGAAGGCCGGTCCGCTGGCCGCCGGTCCGTCGCTGAAATCCCTGCGAGTTTATGATCGTTACCTTCGCACCTCCGAAGCAGTCGGCAACTTCCAAGCCGGCGCAAGTGAAAAGTGATTTTTTTTCCATCCCCTTGCCGATGCATCTTCCCGCGGTATATCATGCCTCTTAATGTGTGGCATTGCCGGAGCGGTGTGGAACGATGCGGATAAGGCCGTGGAGCGGGAGACGCTCCAGCGGATGATCGATGTGCTGCGCCACCGCGGGCCGGACGATGAGGGGATGTTTTTTAGTGGTCAGGGACCAGTGGCCAGTGGTCGGGGGGCAGGGAATGAGGGCTGGGCACTTCAGCGCCCAGTTAAGTCGGCCGTGGACGGTGCGCCTGGAGCAACTGCCCTCACCCCCGGTCCCTCTCCCAAAGGGAGAGGGGAGATTGTCGGCGTGGCGCTGGGCCATCGAAGGCTGTCGATCATCGACATTGAAGGCGGCCGGCAGCCGATCTCGAACGAAGACGGCTCGGTGTGGGTCGTCTTTAACGGCGAAATCTACAACTTCCGCGAGCTGCGCCGCCGGCTGGAACAATCGGGCCATCGCTTCCGCACCCACGGCGACACCGAAGTGCTCGTCCATCTGTACGAGGACGAGGGGCCGGAGATGCTCGGCAGCCTTTGCGGCATGTTCTCCCTGGCCATCTGGGACGCCCGACGGCGGCGGTTGCTCCTGGCCCGCGACCGACTGGGACAAAAACCGCTGGTCTATCGCCACGAGCCGGGGCGGCTGCTGTTCGCCAGCGAATTGAAAAGCCTGCTGCAAGTGCCCGGCATGCCGCGGGAGATCGACCCGCGGGCGCTCGACGACTATCTGACCTATCAATACGTGCCGCATCCGCGGACGATATTCCGGGGCATCGCCAAGCTGCCGCCCGGCCATTACGCAATTTATGAAGACGACCAACTGGAAGTGCAGCCGTATTGGCATCCCGATTTCAACGTCGAGGAGGACCGCTCCGCCGCGGAATACGCCGGCGAGCTGCGCGATCTGCTGACCTCGGCGGTCGAGATGCGGTTGCAGAGCGAGGTGCCGCTGGGGGCGTTCCTTTCCGGCGGGATCGACTCGACGATCATCGTCGGGCTGATGTCGCAGCTTGCCCGGGAGCCGGTGCGGACCTTCTCGATCGGCTTCCCGGTCGGCGAGTTCGACGAGACGGGTTTCGCCCGGACGGCGGCCGAGCGGTTCGGCACGATCCATCGGGAGTTTCAGGTCCGTCCCGACGCGATGGAGGTCTTGCCCCGGCTGGTGTGGCACTACGACGAACCGTTTGCCGACAGCTCGGCGGTGCCGACGTGGTACGTCTCGCAGCTTACCCGTCAACAAGTAACCGTGGCCCTGAGCGGCGACGGCGGCGACGAGTTGTTCGCCGGCTACCCGCGCTATCTGGCCGTTTGGCTGGCGGGGATGTTCGACCGGATGCCGAGTGTGCTGCGTCGGATGTCGGCGGGCCGATATTGGCAGAAGTTGCCCGGCGGGGTGCGGCAGAAATCGCTCCGCCGGCGCTTCAAGCGGTTCGTCGAGATGCTCGACATGCCCCCGGCGCGGCGATATTTGGAGTGGATCGCCATTTTCGGCCAATCGCGGCGCGACGCGCTCTACAGCGACGGCTTCGCGGCCCAACTATCCGGCAATGATCCGTTGCAGTTTCTCGACGCGGCGTTGGCCCGGGCCGACCGCCGCGACGCGGTCACGGCCTTCAGTCTTGCCGATTTGGTAACGTACCTGCCCGGCGATCTGATGACCAAGACGGATATTGCTTCGATGGCCCACGGGCTGGAATGTCGCCAGCCGTTTCTCGACCATCGAGTGGCGGAGTTGGCCGCTCGGATGCCGCGTCGGCTGAAGTTCCGCCGCGGCCGGGGAAAGCTGATTTTGCGCGAGAC
>JAUWPQ010000011.1 GCA_030611515.1 Planctomycetota bacterium
CCCTTCCTTGCAAATGCGGGCTTGCTGAACGCAGCGGCCCAAGCGACTGTTCGGGTTGGACTCGTAAGAGCCGACCGGTATCCAGCTGTCCCACGGCCTCGAAGGCCCAGGTCCAAACGATCTCGCGGCCGGCCGCAGGGGACCCCCGCGGGGGTCCCCTGCGAATCCCAATTTACCCTCCAAGGTAACTTTTGATAACATGCCCCAAAGACTATTTGGAAACATACAAGGTCCATGTTTTCGGCCAACCGTTTGCCCACAAAATGCGCTTTTCGGCCGAAAAATGGACCAGTCCCCAGCCAACCCGTGAACGCTTACAGGAGCCTGATCCGTGCTGCAAGTCGTCAAATACCCGCACCCTACCCTGCGGCACAAGTCGAAACCCCTGCGGCGGGTCGACGGCGAGGTGAAAGAAATCGTCGACGAGATGTTCGATCTGATGTATCGGCAAAACGGCGTCGGGCTGGCCGCGAACCAGGTCGATCTCCCTTACCGCCTGTTCATCATCAACCTCGAGGCCGATCCGCAAAAGGGCGAGGGGGTCGTGTTCATCAATCCGGTAATCAGCCGGCGCAGCGGAACCATCAAGGCCGAGGAGGGCTGCCTGAGCTTTCCGGAAATCTACGCCCCGGTCAAGCGATCGGATAAAATTGTCATTTCCGCCTACAACCTCGCCGGCGAAGAGGTCAATTATCGGTTGGACGGATTTTTTGCCCGCGCGGTCCAGCACGAATACGACCACCTCGACGGCATATTGTTTATCGACCGGCTTTCGCCCTCCGTCATGCTTTCGGTCAAACAGGAGTTGACCGACCAGGAATTGGAATTTCAAGGCAGCCGCGAGCGGGGAGCGATTCCCGCCGATCCGCAAATCGCCGCCCGGCTGGCGGAGTTGGAATCGTTGAGGACGTAATGCAACTAATAATGCTGGGCACCGGTCCGTTCGCCGTGCCGACGTTCCGCGAGTTGCTTGACGCCCGCCACGCGGTGGCGGCGTTGATCACTTCTCCGCTTCGCGCCCATCGCGGACGGCCGCTCGCGCCGGCCAGTTCGATCCGCGCGTTGGCCGAGCAGCGTGGCGTGCCAATTTTCGACCCCGAGGACGTAAACGCCCCGGAGTTCCGACCGCGGCTCGCCGGTTTCGGGGCCGACCTGCTGATGGTCTGCGACTACGGTCAAATCCTTTCCCCGGCCACGTTGTCCGCTGCCCGCCACGGCGGCGTGAACCTGCACGCCTCGCTGCTGCCGAAATATCGCGGCGCGGCCCCGATCAATTGGGCCATCTACAACGGCGACACCGAAACCGGAGTGACCGTGATCCACATGACTCCCCGGATCGACGCCGGGCCTTGCATCGCCCAGTCGCGGGTGGACATCGCTCCGGACGAAACGGCCGCGGAGCTTGAGGACCGGCTGGCCGAGATCGGGGCGCGGCTGGTTTGCGAGTCGATCGACCGGATCATCTCGGGCGATGCGCGGCCGTTGCCCCAAGACCCGGCGCTGGCGACCAAGGCCCCGCGACTGAAAAAAACCGACGGAGCGCTCGACTGGACCCGCCCGGCCGCGGCGATCCGCAACCACGTCCGCGCGATGGAGCCGTGGCCTAAGACCTACACGTACTGGCATCGCCCGGACGGACCGCCGTTGCGAGTAATTTTCGGTCCGTTGTCGGTGGTCGAAAACCGTTTAGCAGCCGCCGGTACGGCGGCTTGCAACGGTGATCGGGCCGACGTGCCGTCGGCCGCTAAACATAACGAGACGACATTGCCCCAACTCCCCCCCGGCACGGTAATCGAGGCGATCGGCGACCGTCTGGTGATTGCCGCCGGCGTCGGCGCCGTCGCCCCCGCCGCGATCCAGCCCGCCGGCAAGCGTCCGATGACCATCGCCGAGTTCCTCCGCGGCCACAAGGTCCGCCCCGGCGATCGGTTCGGGGCGGAGATCGCGTCGTGAGAATCGGCATCTGAAGTCTCCCCTCTCCCTTTGGGAGAGGGGGCTTGGAATGTCTCCCCTCTCCCTTTGGGAGAGGGGCCGGGGGTGAGGGCTTTCCGACCGATGGTTGCCGGATCAACATTCCACCTCCCTCAGCCCACGCTCTGTCACCAACTATATGTGGCATGGATGCCGGAAGAGGAAGGTGTATTGACAGTCGGTGGCAAGCCGCTAAATTGAGGGTGACAAAAAGAGTCGGCTGTCTCAAATCGAGATGCAACCGGCCGCTTCGGAGTTTGTGCGACGTCCCGAATCGAAACAAAGACTCCCGACCCCTTAACCCGCCCTTTTTAATGGGATACCACTACGTTCCAAAGAAATACCTGAAGGGTTTTTCAGATCCACTCCACCTTGATTTTGTTTGGCAGTTCGATAAAAAAGCCGCAAAGTTTTCAGGTCAACCAGTGGCGATTGAAAAAGTTGCTCAACAGCGTGGTTTCTATGATCCAAACATTGAAAAAAAGCTAAACGACATAATCGAAATCCCCGGAAATCGGGTACTTGAAAAGTTGCGATTTGATGAAGAGATAACCAAAGAAGACCGTGCTATACTGTCAATTTACATTGCTACCATGATAACGCGTGTACCTCAACATCGAAAGCGAGCTCTTGAATTGGCCCCAAAGGCTCTTGATAAGGCCGTTTCGAGGTGCAAACAGCAGATTCGTGAACTCGCAGCATTGGGGGATATTGAAGACTCAATAGTCGCAGAACATCTGACCACAATCGATAATACGGAAGAAAAGCTTAGGGAAATATCGCCGTTGGAGGCTGTTCCCGAGCTCCGTATTCCTTGGCCAAGTAATCGAATAACTCGACTCATCTTCAGTATGACCTGGCGATTCATAGTCGCTGATGAATCTTCCTTTTTTCTGACCAGTGATAATCCCGCCTTCTTCTTCGAGTGTTACGGTCTTGGAAAACTGGAATCTGAGTTGACTTTTCCGATTTCTAGCCGCTTGGTATTGTTTGGAAGTTGGAGTCCCATTCGTCTTCGCAATCAAAAGATTAGGAATAGTCAATTAGTTAAGCTGGCAAATAGACGAATCGCATATGGAGCATCACGGTTTATTTTTTCTCGTGCAAAGAAACCTTGGATACCAAAGATTGCATCCAAGAACATAGAACAACTCAGCATAATAAATTGGTGAGTAGAGTAAGTCATACACTCCATGTCCGTAGCGGATAAAGAGGCGGATAAAGAGGATAAAGAGGGTCAGAAGTCTTTGTTTGGGCAATACCGCATGAAACCGATGATCCATGCACATGCAACATCAATTATCACCAAACAAAGACTCCCGACCCCTTTATCCTGGAATCTGTTGTTGAGGAAAACATAATGTCACAACCTATTTTTATTCTCAAGGTGGCGTTATCGGGCCGAAAGACCATCTGGCGTCGGATCGCTCTCGAAGGGAACGACACACTGGACGATCTTCACGAGATGATCTTCAGCGCCTTTGACCGCTATGACGAACATCTCTACTCGTTCTTTTTTCCCAGCCCTAAGGCCAAGAAGAATCTCCGGTCGATAATGCGAGATGCGGCGGAGTACACTGCTCCGTTTGTATTTGACGGCCCCTTTGCTGATTCCGACAAGCGGAACGCGGCCAAGACGAGCCTTGTCTCGCTGAAGCTGAAACCAAAGCGGAAGTTCTATTACCTTTTCGACTTCGGTGACGAGTGGTGGCACGAGATCACGGTCGAGGCGGTCGAGGCCCCCAAGGAGAAAGGCAAGTACCCGCGAGTGCTGGAATCCCGCGGCAAGTCCCCGCCGCAGTATCCCGATTATGATGAGGAGGAGGACGAGGACGACGACTGAAGTGAGCGTTTGAACACGGAGCGTTCCGGGAGCTATTAGCCTTCGGCTATTACAAATCCAGTAGTTCCAAGTAAACCCCCGTTGATTTCCAAACATGGTATTTGAGTGGTATAATCGGTTAGCAAACCTAGAGAAGTCATGCCTGAGATTACCATAAACGAAATTCTGGAGGCGGGGGTCGTGGGGGCCGGCGGGGCGGGGTTCCCGACCCACGTCAAACTCGCCGGAAAAGCCGATACCCTGCTGTTGAACGCGGCGGAGTGCGAGCCGCTGCTGCATAAAGACAAGGAAGTGCTGCGAACCTTCGCCGACGACGTGCTCGAAGGAATGGCCACGGGAATGAGGCTCGTGGGGGCCGATCGGGGGATCGTCGGCATCAAGGAGAAATACCAGGACGTGATCGACCTGCTGCGGTCGAAACTGCCTCGCGGCATGGAGGTGGCCCCGCTCCGCGACGCTTATCCGGCAGGCGACGAGTTTATTCTCGTCTACGACGTGTTGCGGCGGGTGATCCCGCCCGGCGGAATCCCGCTAAATGTCGGCGCGGTAGTGTTGAACGTCGAGACCGCGATGAACGTCGCCCGGGCCGCGGATCGCCCGGTTACGGAAAAATACCTCACCGTCGCCGGCGACGTGGCCGAGCCGGTCACGCTCCGCGTTCCGGTGGGAGCAACGCTGGCGCAGTGCGTTGCGGCGGCCGGCGGAGCGACCGTCTCGGACCCCAACTACATTGTCGGCGGCGTGATGATGGGCTACCTCGAAGAGGACCACGACGCGCTGGTCGACAAGACCACCGGCGGAGTGATCGTGCTGCCGGGAGACCACGTCGTGGTCCGCCGCCGCCGGCAGGATTGGAAACAGATCGCCCGGATCGGCCGCAGCGCCTGCGACCAGTGCAGCTTCTGCACGGAGCTTTGTCCGCGATGGCTGCTGGGGCATCCGATCGAGCCGCATCGGGCAATGCGGAGCCTCGGGTTCAATCTGGTCGGCGAGACGAACGTCGTCGGCACGCAGTTTTGCAGCGAGTGCAACCTGTGCAGCCTCTATTCATGCCCCGAGGATCTTGATCCGAAAAGCGTTTGCACGCAGAATAAACGAAAATTGGTGGCCGAGAAGAAAAGGTGGGAGAATCCCCCGTTCAATCCACAGCGGCCGGAGATGCATCTGGAAAACCGCAAGGCGCCCATGCAGCGGTTGATGACCAAACTCGGCCTGCGGCGGTTTCGCAACGTCGGGCCATTGAACGACAACCTGTTGCCGACCGGCCGGGTCGGCATTAAGCTCAAACAGCATCTCGGCGCGCCGTGCGAACCGGCCGTCAGCGTCGGTCAGGCCGTCAAGAAGGGCCAGCCGGTCGGCCGGCCGCCGACGGTCGACGGCAAACCCGCTCTCGGCGCACCGGTCCATGCCTCAATCGACGGCGCGGTGACCGCCGTCGAGGACGGCGTGGTGTGGATCGACGGGAAATGATGAAGTAATAATTATGAATGATGAATGAAGGCAAACGCCCCGCGGCGTTCGCCACTATCCACTATCCACTACCCACTATCCACTAAAATGTCTTCTCCCATAGCAATCGGCGCCATCGAGCTTTCCAGCATCGGCATCGGATACCAGATCGAAGACGAGATGCTCAAGGCCGCTTCGGTCGAACTGCTGATCGCGCGGACGATCTGCTCGGGCAAGTACCTGATCGTCGTCGGCGGCGGGGTAAGCGACGTGGAGGTGGCCGTTCAGACGGGCCTGACCGCCGCCGGAGAGGCCATCATCGACCACTTGGTGATCCCCAACGTCCATCCGTCGGTGTTTCCGGCGTTGGGTCAGTCGGTTGCGTTGGAAGAGGACGAAACGGGGGCGTTGGGCGTGGTCGAGACCTTCAGCGGGGTGAGCGTGATCGCCGCGGCCGACGCCGCCGCCAAGGCCGCGCGGGTCACGCTGTTCCGCATTCACGTGGCGATGGCCCTGGGCGGAAAAGGGTTGTGTTTGATGACCGGCACGGTGGCGGACGTTCGGGCGGGCATCCAAGTGGCCGCCGAAGAGGCCCGCCGCCGCGGCCTGTTGGTCTCCGAGATCGTCATCCCCCGCCCCAGCCGCGAGCTGTTCGGCGATTATTTGTAGGACAGGTTGCCAACCTGTCCCACATATCTGTAGGGTGCGTGAAACGCACCATCGTACTACGGCGTGAACTCGGCATCGGCGCCGATCCCCTCGACAAATCGGGCCAGCAGGTCGGCGGCGTGGTCGAGGTCTTCCAACGAGATCATCTCCACCGGACTGTGCATGTAGCGGTTGGGAATGCTGACCAGGCCGGTGGCCACACCCGCGCGGCTGATCTGAATGGCGTTGGCGTCGGTGCCGGTCGCCTTGGGCGAGGCTACCAATTGGTAGGCGATCTGGTTGTCGTCGGCGGCTTTGATCAGCCGCCCGACGACCTTGTGGTTCATGTTCGGGCCGCGATGGATCACCGGTCCCTTACCCAGTTGAACGTCCCCCTCCTCCTTTTTCTCGATCGTCGGGCAGTCGGTCGCAAAGGTGACGTCTACGGCCACGCCGACGTGCGGATCGACGCCGAACGCGCTGGTCCTCGCGCCGCGCAGACCGAGTTCCTCTTGGACCGTCGAGACGGCGTACAGTCCACAGTTGAGTTTGCCCGCTTCCGATACCCGGCGCAACGCCTCGATCACCACCCAGCAGCCGGCCTTGTCGTCCATGGCCGGCGAGACGGCGAAACTGTTGGGCATCTCGTGGAAGCCAAGCTCGACGGTCATCGCGTCGCCGATGCGGACCATCTTCAGGGCCTCTTCCTTGCCGGCCGCGCCGATGTCCAGCCAAAGGTCCTTCATCTTCGGCACTTGCTTCTTTTCTTCCTCGTTCAACAGGTGGATCGGTTTTCGGGCGATCACGCCGAAGACCGGCCCCCCCTCGGTCCAGACGGTCATCCGCTGTCCGACGAGAATGATCGGGTCCCAGCCCCCGATGGGCCGGACGTACAAAAACCCCTCGTCATCGACGTGCTGGACGATCAGACCGATCTGGTCGCAGTGGCCGGCCAGCATGACCCGAAACGGGGCGTCGGGGTTCTTCACCACGATGACGTTGCCGTGCAGGTCGGTGCGAACTTCGTCGGCAAAATCCTTGACGTAATCGCGGACAAGCTGTTGCACGGCGTTTTCGTAGCCCGACGGGCTGGGGGTTTCAAGTAGCGTGCGGAAGAAATCGAGGGCTGTGGGGTTCAAGGCATGGTCCTTTGCTGAACGGGGTGAAAACGGCTCAATCTTATGAACGCGTCCTGAGCTATAATTGACTGTTAAGTGGTTTAGTATCACAATTTTGCGGCGTAGTGCAATACCCACTTGACGGTCCTCGGCCGTGCATCATACGATAACGGATTGTGTTGCTCGGGGGCTTCTCACAACATATCGGTGCAAATATGGAAGTTGCAAAGGTCGCCATTGTCGGATATGGCACAATCGGTTCCGGCGTTGCCCGTCTATTGCTGACCGGCGGCGAGCGGATCGCCCGGTATGCGGGCAAACGAGTGGAATTGGTCCGGGTGGTGGACCCCGACCTGAAGCGGCCGCGAAGCTACGCCTTGCCGCCCAATCTGTTGACGGCGGACTTGGACAGCGTTCTCGACGACCCCGAAATCGTCGCCGTCATGGAACTGGTCGGCAACGCGGAATCTTCGCGATCGGTTATGCTCAAGCTGCTCGATAGCGGCAAGGATGTGATCACGGCGAACAAGACCCTCTTGGCCGAGCATGGGGCGGAGATTTTCAAGCGGGCGAGAAAGGTGGGGCGTTCGATCGCCTTCGAGGCCGCCGTGGCCGGAGGGATGCCCGTCGTCGCCGCGATCACCGAATGTCTGACGGCCAATCAGATCGAGTCCATTCACGCCATACTCAACGGCACGAGCAACTTTATCCTCGCGCAGATGGAGGAAAACGACAGCGAGTATGCCGTGGCCTTGGCCGAGGCCCAACAATGCGGCTACGCCGAGGCCAACCCCGCGCTGGACGTGGGCGGCGGCGATACCGCACAGAAACTCGCCATTCTCGCCCACCTCGCTTTCGGCGCCCGAGTCGATTGGCACGAAATCCCCCGCGTCGGCATCGACGTAGTGGACATTGACGACGTCCGCTACGCGCGGGAACTCGGCTACACCATCAAGCTGTTGGCGGTGGCCGAGTTGGTGCCCGAGGGACTCGAACTGCACGTCTCGCCCACGCTGGTCCGGCATGGGACGCCGTTGGCCGAGGTCCGCGGGGCTTACAACGCGGTCCGCGTCGTCGGCGATGCGGTCGGCCGGGTGTTTTTGCACGGCCTGGGCGCGGGCCAGATGCCCACCGCCTCGGCCGTGGTCGCCGACCTGATCGACACGATCAGTGGCCGCAGCGCCATTTCCTTTCGGACGTTGAACTTCTGGCCGGCCGACGCGGAATCGTCCGTGTTGTTGCGCGATCCGGCCAAAGTGCCCAGTCGCTTCTATCTGCGCCTGAACGTCGACGATCGGCCCAACGTGATGTCGGAAATCACCGGCATACTCGGCCGGCACAACATCTCCATCTCCTCGGTCATCCAGCACGAAACTGAGGAAGACTCCTCCTCCAACGCGGTCCCATTGGTCATTATGACCCACACCTCGCCCGAAGGCGACGTGGCCGACGCCATGAAATTGATCGGACAACTCGCCTGCGTCCACCCGGGCAGCGTGCGGATGAGAGTGAGGGATTAGGAATTGGGGAATCGGGGTTCGGGGTTCGGGACTGGGGGCTCGGGGACGGGAAATTGCGAATCCCAAGTAGCAGTAGGGTGCGTCCGCGACGCACCACAAACAAGAATATCGGTGCGTCTACGGTTATGCCGGCACACCCATATCGATAGTTTAATCCCCCGCCACATGCTACCACCCCCCCTCCTGCGATGGGTTTTCTTCGGAATCTACCATAATATCCCAGTATATGCTTGTGTTCCTTCGTGGTTTATGGCATAATTCGAGAGAAATGTGTCATTAGTCTCCTTGATCGGTGCCTTATGCTAGTTGAAGAACGCCGAAATCACTTGTTGGAGTTGGTCCGCGTTCGGCGATTCGCGTCATTGCCGGAGCTGGCCGACCAGCTTGAGGTCTCTGAATCGACGGTCCGCCGCGACCTGGACCAGTTGGAGAAACAAGGGGCGGCACGACGCATACACGGCGGCGTGCTTTACACGGGCGTTTCGCCGAAACTACCCCATTTCGACGCCCAACAACCGGCGGAATGGGACAAAAAGAAGTCGATCGCCGCCGCCGCCCAGCGATTGATCGAAGACGGCGATACCATACTTCTGGATGGCGGAAGCACCACCTACGAGCTGGCCCGTTTGCTCGTCGGCCGTCCTTTGCATGTCCTGACCACCTCGCTGCCGGTGGCCAATCTGTTCGCCTCCGACGCCGGCAGCGACCTAGTATTGATTGGCGGAAACATCTGCCCACGGTCGGGGGTCGCACGCGGTCCTTATGCCGATCGGATGTTGTCGATGGTGAGGGTGCGGAAGACGATCTTCAGCGTGGCGGGGGTCAGCGACGACGGGTTTTTCAACAATGATTTAATGTTGGTCGAAACGGAACGGGCAATGATGCGGGCGGCCGCCGAGGTGATCGTCGTGGCCGACAGCACGAAGTTCGACCATCAGAGCCTCACGCACCTCTGTCCGTTGAACGCCGTGCATCAATTGATCGTCGATGACGGCATTACGACCGAGTGGCGAGAGAAGGTGCGGGCGGCGGGAGTGAACTTGATCGTGGCGGAAACAAACACAAATACGACCGTTTAGCAATGTAATCGGAATCCTGGTTCCCACGCAGAGCATGGGAACGAGAATATCTCTGGAAAACATGAGCATCGCACCGTCCACCATTGATCGAAGCACCGTCGAACAGATTGTCCGTGAGATTGTCTTGGCGCAGGTCGGCGGTCCGCCGGGCAAACCGAATCTGGTGGTTAGCGTATCCGCGCGTCACGTCCATCTGACCGACGAGGCCGTGGAATCGCTGTTCGGCGCCGGCCACAAGCTGACCGTGGCGAAAGACTTGTATCAGGACGGTTATTTCGCGGCCGAAGAGACGGTAATGGTGGTCGGTCCCCGGCGTCGGATGTTGCCCACCGTGCGGATTCTAGGCCCCACGCGGCCGGAAATCCAGGTCGAGTTGGCGTTGACTGACGGGATTTCGCTGGGCATCGACTTGCCGGTCCGCGCCAGCGGCGGCATCGAAGGCACGCCCGGTTGCGTACTGGTCGGGCCGAAGGGTGTGGTGGAACTAAGCCGCGGGGTGATCCGCGCCGAGCGGCACGTACACATGTCGCCCGCCGACGCTGAGTTTTACGGCATGGCCGACGGGGACCGCATGAATCTTCGCGTCGCATCGCGCTGTCCCACGACGTTCCACGATCTGTTGGTGCGGGTAGGCAAGAAAATCAAGCTCGAAATACACCTCGACACGGACGAGGGCAATGCTTGCGACATCGACCACGCCACCGGCGTGGAGTTGTTGAAGGAGTAGTGGTCAGTGGTCAGTGGCCAGTGGCCGGAAAAAAACAGTTATGACAACCATCTTTAGATTCAGATTACCTATCACTAACCACGCTGGCCACTGGTCACTGACCACTGGCCACTACCTTTCGGAGAAATGAACATGGCGAAAACAATGGAAGCGTTGGGGATGATCGAGACCCGCGGCTTCGTGGTCCTGGTCGAGGCCACCGACGCGATGCTAAAGGCGGCCAACGTCCAGTTCTTGGGCTGGGACAAGGTCGGCAGCGGGCTGGTCAGCGTGTTCGTGACCGGCGACGTGGCCGCGGTGAAAGCCGCCACCGACGCCGGCGCCTCCGCCGGTGGGCGAATCGGCGAAGTGGTCAGCGTGCAGGTCATTCCTCGACCGCACGAAGACCTCGACATCGTTCTGCCCCCGTCCGGCAAGAAGGCCGCGGGATAGAAACACTTGTAGCACAGCCGCCCTCGGCTGTGCAAAACAAAAATCCAGGCACGGCCGAGGGCGGCCGTGCTACATGACTGAATCAAGAACCATTAGAAAAAGGGAAACCACTGCGATGCAAGACGCCATTGGATTGCTTGAAACCAAGGGCCTCGTTTCGTTGGTCGAAGCGACCGACGCGATGGCCAAGGCCGCCAACGTGCGGATCGTCAAACGGGTGCAGATCGGCGGCGGACTGGTGACCACCATTGTCCGCGGCGACGTGGGGAGCGTGCGGGCGGCGGTCGAGGCCGGCGCCAACGCCGCCTCGCAGGTCGGAGAACTGATTGCCAGCCACATCATTCCCCGGCCCGCCGACGGTGTGGTCGCGGCGTATATGAGTTAGGGACGAGGGGTGAGGGACGAGGGGCGAGGGATAGGATGCCAATTACCGTTTAGCGGCCGCCGGCACGGCGGCCCACTAACCACTAGCCACTATTTATGAAAATCCTCGTTGCCAACCTCGGATCGACGAGTTTCAAGTACCGGCTGTTCGACATGGCCGGCCAGGCGCAGCTTGCGCGCGGCAGTGTCGAACGGATCGGTTCGCCGGAGAGCCGGTGCATGGCGGAGATCGGCGACCGGCGGCAGGAGCGGACCGCGCGGGTAGCGGACCATGCCGAGGCGGTCCGCCAGTGTCTGGACCAATTGACCGACCCGCAAACCGGTTGCCTTGCGGATTCGTCGGAAATCTCGGCCATTGCCTTCAAGGCGGTCCACGGCGGCCGGCTGAGCGGCGTGCAACGAGTAGAACCCGACGTGCTGGCGGCGATGGAGGAGTTTGCCGACGTGGCGCCGGCCCACAATCCGCCATACATCGCCGCCATGCGGCTGTTGAGCGAAAAGCTGCCCGATATCCCGCTGGTGGCGGTCTTCGAGACCGACTTCCACCGCACCATTCCCGACTGCAACCGCTACTTCGCCGTTCCCTTCGACTGGGCGGAAAAACACCTGGTGCGCCGCTGGGGTTTCCACGGCGCAAGCCATCGGTACATCGCCGAGCGGACGGCCGAATTGATCGGGCCGGGGCGACGGATCATTTCCTGCCACCTGGGCGGGTCGAGTTCCTTGTGTGCGATCCGCGACGGACTGAGCGTGGCCACCAGCATGGGGTTCAGCGCGCAAAGCGGCCTGCCGCAAAGCAACCGCGCCGGCGACTTCGACCCCTTCGCGCTGCCGATCATTATGAAACAGACCGGCAAATCGCTCGACGAAGTGCTCGCCGAACTGAGCGGCCGAAGCGGTTTGTTGGGGCTTAGCGGTACGAGCGGAGACCTGCGCGACATCGAGAAGTCGGCCGGCGACGGCGACGCTCGGGCGAAACTCGCGTGGGACGTTTTCGTCGCTGCCGTGCGACACTACCTCGGCGCGTATCTGGTCGAGTTGGGCGGCGCGGACGCGATCGTCTTTACCGGCGGCATCGGCGAGAACCGGCCCGCGTTTCGCAACGCCGTCTGTCGCGACCTGGAAGAGTTGGGAATCGTGCTCGACGTGAAAGCGAACGAGTCGGCCGCGGGCGAAGCGAAAATCAATGCCGCCGATAGCCGGGTGCAAATCTGGATCGTTCCCACGAACGAGGAACTTATCGTCGCCCGGCAGGCCGCAAAATTGCTCTCGGAGGGCTAACGCCATGTTGATCGCAAAAGTTACCGGATCGCTCGTTTCCACCGAGAAGGTCGGTTCGATTGTCGGCCACAAGCTGCTGATTGTCGAACCCTATCGGCTCGATCCAAAAACTCGCGGCAGTCTGACGACCACCGGCCGTTCGATGGTCGCCGTCGATACCGCGGGGGCCGGCGAGGGTGAATTCGTGTTGATCACCCAAGGCTCCAGTGCCCGGCTCACGCCCACGACAAAGTCGCTGCCGATCGACACGGTCATCGTCGGCATCATCGACACCGTTCACGTCGATCATGCGTGCGTGTATGACAAAGAGGGGAGAGGGACGGGGGACGAGGGGTGAGGGACGGGGGAAGAGAGAAGAGAGAAGAGAGAAGAGAGAAGAGAGAAGAGAGAAGAGAGAAGAGAGAAGAGAGAAGAGAGAAGAGGGAAGAGGGAAATGAACTGCAAACCGCTTGCGGCTTCGCAATGAACGTTTCATCGGCGCTCCCGCGCCTGAAAACTGACAACTGACAACTGAAAACTCTCATGCAAGTCGACGAAACTCTGGTCCGAAACGTGGTCGAGCAGGTCCTCACGCGATTGAGCGGAAACGGCGACGGCGCCGCGACGCTAGGCAACGTTCAGGGACGATTCGGCCTGTTCACCGAGGCGGATCGGGCGGTGGCGGCCGCCCACGATGCGTTCGAGCAGCTTTCGCGCCGTTCGATCGAAGACCGCCGCCGGGTCATCTCCCACATCCGGCGAATTGCCGTCGATCAGTCGGTTGAACTCGGCACGATGGAAATGGAAGAGACCAAAATCGGTCGGCTGTCGCACAAAATCGAGAAGATCGAAACGGTCGGCCGACTAGCTCCGGGCGTGGAGTTCATGCGGAGCGAGGTCTTCAGCGGCGACCACGGTCTGGCGGTGATCGAACACGCGCCGTTCGGCGTGATTGCCGCGGTCACGCCGGTGACCCATTCGTTGCCCACCATAACCGGCAACGCCATCAACATGATCGCCGCCGGCAACACGGCCGTATTCAATCCGCATCCCAGCGGGCGACGCGTCGCGGCCGAGGGCGTCCGGCGATTCAACGAGGCGATTTACCGCGACCTCGGGCTGGACAACCTGATTTGTCTGATCACCGAGCCGACCATCGAATCGGCAAACGCACTGTTCCAACACCCGGACATCGATCTGATCTGCGTGACCGGCGGGCCGGGTGTGGCCAAAGCGGCCATGCGACAGGCGAAACGAGCCATCATCGCCGGTCCCGGCAATCCGCCCGTCGTGGTCGACCAAACCGCCGATCTGGACCGCGCCGCACGGTCGATCATCATCGGCGGGGCATACGACAACAACCTGCTGTGTATCGCCGAAAAACAGGTCTTCGCCGTCGATGCGATCTTCGATCAACTTATGGCCGCAATGGAGCGGGCGGGCGCCGTGCGGTTGAACAACGCCGAAATCCAAAGCCTGACCAAAGAGGCCATCACCACCGTCGGCCAAGGCGACGATAAGCACGACGCGGCGCGAAAAGAGTTTATCGGCCGCGACGCCGCGGTGCTGGCGAGGGCCGCCGGCCGAAACGTCGCGCCCGAGGTGGAACTGCTCTTCGGCGAGACCGACGAGTCGAACCCCTTCGTGCCGGTCGAGCAGATGATGCCCTTCGTGCCCTTCGTTCGCTGCCGCGACGTCGACGAGGCGATCGAAAAGGCGCTCCGTAGCGAACACGGCTTCCGGCACACGGCGATCATCCACTCGAACAACGTCCGCAACATGACCAAGACGGGCAAGGCGCTGGATACGACGTTGTTCGTCAAAAACGGACCGAGCACCGCCGGACTCGGACTAGGCGGAGAAGGATATTGCTCGTTCTCCATCGCCGGACCGACCGGCGAGGGCGTGACAAACCCGATGACGTTCACCCGCGAGCGCCGTTGCTCGATGATCGACGATTTGCGGATACTGGGGAAATAACGCATAAAGCAAGGAAATTGACAATGTATCTCGGCCGCGTAATGGGCAACGCCACCTCCACGATAAAACATCCTTCGATGGAAGGTTGGAAGCTGCTGTTGGTTATGGCGCTGCAGGCCGACGGAAAAACAATCGAAGGGGATCCGATCCTGGTGGTCGATTCGCTCGGGGCCGGAAAAGGACAAACCGTGATAATTACCAGCGATGGGATCGGCGCCCGCGAACTGTTGGGCGACAAGAACTCACCCGTCCGCTGGTCAGTATTGGGGATTCGTGATCCGTGAGCAAGCCGTCAATTGACATAGACCTGGTAGTGCGCGAGGTGTTGGCCGAACTCGGTGCTGCGCCGGCCGGGGATACGAAGAAAAGAGAGGGGGGAAGAGAGAAGAGAGAAGAGGGAAGGGAGAAGAGGGAGAAACAAGGGTTGGGCACTTCAGTGCCCAGTGAAACGAGGGGTGGCACTGGCTTAGCCAGTGGAGGGCTGGGCACTTTAGTGCCCAGTGCGGCGGACGGCGAGTTGGTGCTGACTTCCCGCGTGGTTTCGACGGGCGAACTGTCCGGCCGGTTGGACTCGGTGCGTCGGGTCGTAGTCTCGCGCCGGGCGGTCGTCACGCCGGCGGTGCGCGACGAATTGTTCCGCCGCGGGATCGCCCTGGAATATGTCGATCCATCGGACGGCCGCAAGGAGGCTATTCGTCTGGCAATGATAACTTCAGGGACCGATTTCGACCCTGCGCCGTTGGCGGCCGCGCTCGACCGCGAGGGATTCAGCGTAGAACGTTCGGATTCGGATTGCCTGATCGCCGCGGTGGATGAACTGGCGAAGGAAACATCGCGGTCGGATACACTCGGCGTGCTGTTGACTCCACACACGGCGGCGGGTTTGTGTTTGGCGAACCGGCTACCGGGGGTCCGGGCAATCGGCGGTTCCTGCGCGCCGGAAGTGGCCGCGGCCGCCGCCGCCGTCGGGGCCAACCTGCTGGTTGCCGACCCGCGGGCAGGGAGTTTTTTCCAATTGAAACAGATTGTCGCGGAGTTCGCCCGCGGCGGGATGCGTTCTTGCCCCGAGGTTTTCCGCGGGAGATTGACATAGGAGCAATGCGATGCGAATTGCCGACGTGGTGGGAACGGTCACGCTCAATCGCGCCCATCCGAGCCTGATCGGCGCGCGGATCAAGCTGGTCACGCCGTTGAGCTGGGACAACCTCGCCGGCCGTTGGGACCAACGGCTGGAGGAAATCGCCGTGTTCGACGAGTTGGGGGCGGGGATCGGCAGCCGCATCGCAATCAGCGAGGGACGCGAAGCCGCCATGCCATTTTACCCCGAAATCAAACCGATCGACGCCTACAACGCGGCGATACTCGACACTTTGGATTACGAAACGCCGACACTCGGCTAGAGGAACGCACATGGTGAATATTCACAAAATCAAGCAGGAAATCTGCGAGATCGGCGAACGGCTGTATAAAAAGGGCTTCGCCGCCGCCAACGACGGCAACATCAGCTACCGCGCCGGGACAAACCAGGTCGTTTGCACACCGACGATGATCTCCAAGGGCTTCATGAAGCCCGACGATCTGTGCGTCGTCGACATGGAAGGGAATCAGACGAGCGGCCGGCGGAAGATGACCAGCGAGATCAAGCTGCATCTGGCGATCATGAAGGAACGGTCGGAGATCAAGTCGGTGGTGCATTGTCATCCGCCGCACGCCACCGCCTTTGGCATCGCGCGCGAGCCGGTGCCGATGTGCGTCTTGCCGGAGGTGGAGATTTTCCTCGGCGACGTGCCGATCGCTAAGTACGATACCCCCGGCAGCCAGGAGTTCGCCGACACGATCCTGCCTTTCGTCCACAAGTCGAACGTGATAATTCTGGCCAATCACGGCACGGTTAGCTTCGGCGAGAGCGTGGAGAATGCTTATTGGTGGACGGAAATCCTCGACGCCTACTGCCGCATGTTGATGCTGGCCCGGGGACTCGGATCGGTCAATTACTTCAGCGAGCCGGAGGCGCGTGCTCTGCTTGACCTGAAGCAGAAATGGGGCTATGCCGATCCCCGGCTGGAAGCGAAAAACTGCGACATCTGCGCTAACGACACCTTCCGTGAGAGTTGGCAGGAGTCGGGCGTGTCCCCCAAGGCATTCCAGTCGCCAAGCTTCTGCGGAGCGAAGAGCGCCCCGCCGGCCGGCGGCAACGGTTCAACCGTCGCCGGTGTATCGACCGACCAGGAAGCACTGATCCAATCGATCACCGATCGGGTGATGGCCACTCTCGGCGGCCGGTAGCCAATGTAGCCGGCACACTCCGTGTGCCGACCGTTGTGTCCGCACACGGAGTGTGCGGACTACATTACGGCTCACACGTCGAGCGTGTAGCCCGGGCGGTAAATCGGCTTGATGATCGTTTCCAGGCCGGCGACGTTGGTGGACTTCATGTTCTTGGCGTCCCATTGCACTCGTTCGCCCTTGCCGGTGGCGGCTACCCAGACGGCCAGATTGCCGAGTAGATTGGTTTCGGCCAATCCGCCGGCATAGTCGGGAAAGTTCGACATGGCCGGCTCGCCCCCCTTGATCGCGCGGACCCATTCCTCGAAGTGGCCGGGCGATTCGACCCACTCGACCTCGGGCATCTCGGCGCCGCCGATCAGGTGCGGTCCGCCATCGTCGTCCGGCCCCGCGTAATCGCCCGGCGCGTAGAGCTTGCCCTTCTCTCCGATCACCAGACAACCACTTTTATTAACCGACTCGCCTTCAAGCAGTTCCCGATCGGGCCGCTTGCCGCCGTCGTACCAAGTGAACTTGACCGGGGGCCGGCCGTCCAGCTCCGGGAAGTCGAAATTGATGATCGACCATTTTGGAAAATAGTCGCCGTTGTGCCCGGAGGTCTCGGCCTGGACGGCCACCGGATCGCGGAGGTTCAAGGCTATGTAGGGAAAGTTCACTGTGTGGCAGGCCATATCGCCCAAGGCGCCGCTGCCGAAATCCCACCAACTGCGCCAGGCGAAGGGGTGATAGCCGTTGGCGTATGGACGCACGGGCGCCGGCCCCAGCCAGACGTTCCAATCCAGATGTTTCGGACAGGGGACGGACTTGGCTCGATCGCCCCCCTGCGGCCAGGTCGGCCGGTTGGTCCACACGTGGACGTCGGTGATCGTTCCCAGCACGCCGGACTTAATGACCGCCACCGCCCTACGGAGAGAACTGTCGGCGTTGAATTGATTGCCCATTTGCGTAGCGACGTTTTGCTCGCGGGCCACTCGGGCCATCAGACGCGCCTCGTAGATCGTGCGGGCCAGCGGTTTCTGGCAGAAACAATGCTTGCCCATCCGCATGGCCATCAACGCCGCCGGGGCGTGGACGTGATCGGGGGTGCTGACCGTTACCGCGTCGAGACGATCGCCCATCTCGTCGAGCATTTTGCGGAAATCGGTGTAACGCTTGGCCTCAGGAAACCTCTTCTTGCCTACGACGTTCAGAAGCTTCTCGTCGACGTCGCAGATGGCAACCATCTCGCCGGCGTTTCCGGCGTTTGCCGAATCGCTCGATCCCCTGCCGCCGATTCCGATGCTGGCGAAGGCGATCCGCTCGTTGGGCGAGGTGCTTTCCTTGGCTTGGACGCCGCCGGCAACCCAAAAGCCGACGCCCGTCGCGGCGGACGCTTGCAGGAATCGGCGACGATTGGTGCGATGTGACATGGATATTGACTCCCGATGTTGAAAAAGAGGACAATTCAGCATGAAACGTTTTAGCTGCGGCGCGGGGTGGGAGGATGGCACGGTGTGAATCGTATGCCATCGCATTAAACATTCAGAATAGCGGCCAAAGCGGTTTTTTGCAAGTATTACCAGACCCGCGCCCGCCCGACCGGGGCATACTCAGCCTGCCCCGCAGTCCTCTATTTGCACGCTTTCCGGTTATCCGTTACCCTGATTGGTGTTTCCCTCGATCCATTGGATTACGAAAGGAGAGTTCGTGTGATGAAACGTCGATTCGCTCCGCTTTTGGCCGTGGGGCTTCTTTGCCTGATCAATCCCAACACCTCACTCGCCGCGCAGTCCGACGCGATCCAGCGCGTCGAGGCGCTCGGCGGCAAAATCAAATATGACGCCGACAAGCGCGTCGTCGCCGTGGACCTCATGGAATGCCAGGCCACCGACGCCGACGTGAAACTGCTCGCCCAGTTGACCGATCTACGGAAACTAATGCTCTGGGGCGCGGAGATACACGACGAAGGCGTTAAACGACTCGCGGCCTTCCCCAAGCTCACCGACCTGGTCTTGGAAAACACGGAAGTCACCGACGCGGGCCTGGAAGTCTTCGGAAAGATGCCGCAACTGAGGTCGCTCAACCTCCGCCGAAGCACCTACATGACCGACGCCGGATTGGCGCACGTCAAAAAACTGACCAACCTCAAATATCTCTCGCTCCTCTACAACAACATCACCGACGACGGACTGGCCGAACTGAAGGGCCTCGAAAAACTCCGCCTGCTGGACCTGCGCGGTTGCGTACAGATCACCGACGCCGGACTGGAGCAGATCAAAGGCCTGACGAACCTCCGCTGCCTGAAGCTCCGCAACACCGCCGTGACCGACGCGGGCCTGGCGCATCTGGCGGGCATGACGCAACTGAAATCCCTCTCCATCGAAGACGCACAAATCACCGACGAGGGGCTGGAAGTATTGGAGAAGCTCGACAAAATCGAGGACCTCGTCGTCTTCCGCTGCTACTACATCACCGACGACGCCTTCAAGGCCATGAAGGGGCTGAAGCGGCTGAGGCGGCTTTCCGTCCGCGACACGGCGATCACCGGCTCGGGACTCGAGCACATCAAAAACGCCAAGGGGCTTGAAAAACTGGACTTGAGCGAAACTCAAGCCGACGACGACGCCATGCGCCGCCTCACCGAGTTTCCCAAACTGCAATGGCTCAATCTTTGGCATACCCGAGTGACCGATGCCGGGCTGCAACACCTTTCGGCGCTGAAGAACCCAACAATAAAATACCTCAACCTGACCGACACCAACGTCACCGACGCCGGGCTGGCGGCGCTCGGCGCGACGACCAGTTTGGAGAACTTGAACCTCAGCCTGACAAAGATCACCGACGCCGGTCTGGAACACCTCAAGAACCTCGAAAATCTCAAATCGCTCGATCTGAATCAGACCAGGGTAAGCAAGGAAGCCGCCGAACGACTGCGGCAGGCGCTGCCTAAGTGCAAGGTCAAGCGGATGTAGGCCGCCACCATTCCAATCCCGAAGGGATTGTATAAGAAAGCCCAGGGTTGTCGCTTTAGCGACTACCCTGGGTCGCTGGCCGCGATCGCCCTCTCAACCCTGAAAGGGTTGTGTCGTGCGGGGTCGCATTTCCGAAACCCCTTTGGGGTATTTGTTGGATTCGTCACCCGGAACCCAGGATAGACGCTGCGCGTCAATCCTGGGCTATCTTGTGAAAAGCCCTTCGGGCTACCGAGAGGAAAATGTTGCCACACATTACTTACCGATCCAAGCCGGCGAGAATCTGCCGCAATATCCGATCGTAGGGGAAGTCTACGTAGTGGATAATGCGGCGGCGCTCGATTTTCTGTTTGGCGGCTTCGGCGCCGCTGGTCGCGGCGGCGATCCGTTTGTCGAAATCGGCGTGAATGCCGCGCGACTTGGCTCGGCCTTGATCGTAGAAACGTTGCGCCTCGGCCCCCGCGCGGGCGACCGCCGCGTCGAGTTCGGCAAGCGCGGCGGCCGAAGGGCGGCGGATCTCTTCGGCCGCACGGGCTGCGTACTCCCGGAGTTGGCCGACCCAATAGAAGACTTGCCGCGAGGACTGGGGATACGACTGGCCCGGCTTTTTCGGCGAAGGAACCTTCGAGACCAATTCCTTTAGCTTGTTTACGCCTGACTGGTATGCCCGCCGCTCGAAACGCATCCAGGCGATGGCCTCCAGCGGCAGGAGCAAGTCGGGCTGCTGAAGGTGGACTTCCTCGAAGTGTTTCGTCGCCGCGTCGCGCTGCTTGTGCTTCATCAACAGCAGTCCGAACAGCAGCCGCGGCTCGATTTCCTTGCCCGACGCGCTCGCCGCCGAACGGTAATCGTTCCCGACCGCCTCGATATCGATCCGAATCTGTCCGAGGTAGGCGGCCAAGCGGCGGATGGCGGTTTTCGCTTGTTCGCTCAGCCGCGGTGGTCGGTTGTCGGGTAGGAACAATTCCGGCGACTGAGCGACGGCGAGTTTCTCGGCCGGCGAGACAATCGCCTCCTGAAGGAAGCCGAACAACTCGGTCGGCTCGATACGGAGGTCGCGGTTCTTGTCGGCCGCGCCCGAGTAGCCCTCGGCCGCCAGTACGGCGAACAGCCCGTGTCCCTTCTCGGACCAAACGGCGCCGCGCCCACCCGCCTTGCTGTTGGCGATGGCGGTGACGGTCCGCAGCGCCGCCCGGCCCGGCGGGGCGGCGAGCGAACCGAGCATCTCGGCCGAGGATGGTTCCTTGGCCAGGTCGGCCCCGTCGCCCGCGCGGCCGCAATCCAGCAGCAACAGCTTTTCCTTGGCCTTGCAGCCCTCCAACCGATCGACCAGCCACTGTAGCGGAAGCCCGGTGACGTTCATGCGGCGGAAATCGAAACTTCGCGGGGCCAAATACACCTTGCCGTCCTCGTTCCGATACGCCCGGCCGGCGACGTAGACCAACAGCTTGTCGTCCGCGCCCAACCGGCCGAGGAAATCGGGGATGCTCTGCTCGAGGCGGACCAGGCTCTCGTCGGTCAGCGTCAGCGTCTGGTCCGCGGGCACTTTGTAGCGGCCGACCAGCGCGCCGCGGAGCAGCTTCGCGTCGGCGGCGGCGTGTTCAGGCCGGCTCAGCGAGCGGTCCTCGAAGTTCTCGTTGGCGATCAGCAGCGCCCAACGCGATCGGTCGGAGAGGCGTCGGGCAGAGACCGAAATCGCCTTGGGCCGAGTCGCCTCGGGCGAATCGTGGGCCACCTCGACCACGTCGCCTTTGCGCAGATCGCTCAGTTTTATCGCGTCGCCGCCGAGGGTGATTTTGCATTTCGGGTCGATAAAATAGGTCGTCAGTTTGCCCCGCCGGCCGACTACGTCGATCGTTTTGGCGTCGTAATGCACCGCCTGAATCACACCCTCCTGACCCAAAACGCGATAGGCGCCGACGCGGACCACGCGGGTGTCGTGAGCGACGCCGACCACGTCGCCGGGGCGAAGATCGGCCGGCTCGAGCAGTTTTGCGTTGATGAAACGGCGGCCGTTGATCGTGACTTCGCATTTCGGCGCGAACGGAAGCGTCAGCAATCGCGGATCGTCGTCGGGACCGACCGAGATGGTCATTTGTCCATTATCCGCGTCGAGATCGCGGATCACGCCGTCGATTGTGACCACCCGCTCGACCGACAGCTCGGTCGCTTCGCGCCCCGTTTCGCCACCGACGTGATGGACCGCGACCCGATCGTCGGGCAGCAGATCGGCCAGCGCGACGGGCCGGCCGTCGATTTGATTCAGCCCATTGAACGTGATTTTTAGATCGTCCGGCACGGCGACTTCCAGCTCGCTTATTCGGCCGTCGCCTTCGTCGAAGGCCAGCGTGATCCGCCGCCGGCCGGCCTCTATGGTTTTGATCCGGCCGCGGCCGATCTCGGGGCGGAAGGCGTGGATTTCGGTGATCCGGCGTCCCGACTGGTCGAGCACGTGCGAAATCACGATCCGGTCTTGCGGCCTCAGATCGCGCAACAGGCGCGACTTGTCGTTGATAAAGATGCGATCGTAACGGTTGAGCGAAATCTCCTTGGCCGCGCCGTCGTCCGCCTGGGTGATTGCCAGCCGCCACTCGTCCGTGTAGACGTTGGTCACCACTCCGCGCGTCGGAGCGGGCGGACCGGGCGAGACCGGCTTCGGCTTCTCGGGCAGGAGCATGATTACGCTCAGCACCGCCGAAAACGCCAATGCCGCCACCGCGGCGAAGCGCATACGACGTTTCTTTTTTCCGGCCGCCTCCCGAGCGGCCTCGGCTTTCGCGTCGGCTTCGTTCGGCCCCCCAGCGGCCTGCAACGGATCGACCCGCAGTTCCCAAAGGGCCTCTTTAGCCGACTTGCATCGCTTCGATTGGTCCTTGACCACCAGGTGTTCGATCACTCGGGTAAGGTCCGGCGGCACGCCTTCGAGCACGCGGCCGATCGGCGGCAGATTGCGGTCCGCGGCGGCGTGCCACATCATCCAGGCGATCTGCCGATCGCGCCCGAAACTGCTCAGACCCGGAAATAAAGTCTCGAATTTCGACCCGCACATCAACTCGTAGGCCGAGAACCCCAGCGAATAGAGGTCGCTGGCTGGGCCGACCGCGCCGAACTGGTCGGAGACCAACTCGGGGGCCATGTACTTGGTCGTCCCCTTAAGCAGACTCCCTTCCTCGTTGCTGGCGCGTCGGGCCAGTCCGAAATCGCCCAGCTTCACCCGGCCTTGGGCGTCGACCAGCATGTTGCTCGGCTTGATGTCGCCGTGAATGATGCCGTTGGCGTGAAGAAACTCCAGCGCGCCGAGGCAATCGGCCAATGCGATCCGCAGAAAATCGAGATCGACCCCCTCGCTCCGCGTGGCCGGTTGCAGGCTGCCGTGCATCAGCTCCAGAATCAGCCATCCCTTGGGCTGGACGATGTCGTAGATCGTCAAAATGTTCGGATGTTGCAGCGAGGCCAACAATTGAGCTTCCTGCCAATAGCGGGCCAATTGCCGGCCGTCGGCAAGGAACTGCCGGTGGATTTGCTTGATGGCGACTTCGCGGCCCAACTTGCGGTCGCGGGCACGATACACCACCGCGAAATCGCCCCGGGCGATAGTATCGACGATTTCATAACGCGAGGCGCCGTCCATTGCGTTTTCCTCCGTAGGGTGCGTGAAACGCCACCACACTCTCGTTCCCATGCTCTGCGTGGGAACGCACTAATTGGACGCTCTGCGTCCTGAAGCGTAATTACCTAGTGGTCCACCGAGTGGAAACTGATAGGTTGGCTCGTTGGGTGCCACTGGCTTTGCCAGTGTTGCATCGAGGCAAGCACTGGCAGAGCCAGTGGCACCCAACCCGTCAAACCCAACTTAGCGGACCACTAGTGTAACACCTTTTCTGGAGCCTCGGACGCAGAGCGTCCTGGGCAGTGTGTTCCCACGCGGAGCATGGGAACAAGGTGTATACTACCCACTACCCACTATCCTCCGCTCAACAACACCGATATCGCCTCCTCCAATTTCTTATCGCGCCGGCGGCTGCCCGTCAATCCCTTCCGGTCCGCTCCGCGTTCGGCGCGAAGCATTCCTAGCACGCGGCGGTAGTTTTCGCGCTCGGTTTTGTAATCGCCGCGGGTATACGCCCGTTGTGCCTCGCGCAACAATATCTGACACGGCTTCAGCGCCCTGTTGTCGATGTTTCCGGAACCGAAGAAATCCCTTTCGATTAGATACCGCATCTGCTCTTTCCGCTCGCTTCGCGGGGCCGCCGGCGACCCCAAGTCGATCATCGCCAGCACGATCGAAAGGACCACGCTGACGCTCAAAACGCCGAGCAGCACCAGGGGATTAATCGACGACGATTTTTCTTGCGACTTCTGCCGGACCGCGCCCTCGTCGAGTTGCAACTCGGGCAGTTTCCCGTCGGCGGCCGGCCGCAACGTCGAGTCGGCGGTCTCGGCCGAGATAAATCGGGCGACTTTCTTGCGCGGAGCGGGGGGCTGCGGCTTAGCAGTCCGTTGAAAAAGTCGGCTTTCGGAAGTTTGGGCGCCACTGCTGGCTTGTCCAGCAGTGTTTTCCCGGGTGTTTCTCCCCGCACTGCTGGGCAAGCCAGCAGCGGCACCCTTTTTCGACGGCGGCTCGGCCAACGGCGCGGTCGGCGTCTTCTCGGCCGCCGCGTCCTTGGAGACCCACAACCGCCCCTTGCAGTGCGGACAATTCACGTACCCACCGGCCAATTTGTTGGGCACTTGCAGGGGCGTCTTGCAGCGGGGGCAGTCGAGTTTGATGGGCATGTATCGCCGTCTGAAAGTTTAGCCGCCGCGTCCACGCGGCGTATGTATCAACGCGGAAATATCATTCAATCTCCCGGCGTGGACGCCGGGGCTAAACGATCTACTATAATGATAACCCAAATTTCAAGTAATTCAGCATAAACGGTCCGATAATAATCAGCACCGTGGCGACCATGATCAGGACGGCGGGCAGGAGCATGTTCACGCCCGCCTCGCCGGCCAACAATTCCGCCCGTTGCGTCCGCTTGATCCGCAACACGTCGGCCTGGGTGCGGAAAATGTTGGCCAACGGCGTGCCGAGCGTTTCGCCCTGGACGATCGAGCCGACGATGCTGGTGATTTCGTCGTCGGCCAGCCGGTCGCGCATGGCCAGCAGCGATTCGGTCCGGGTCTTGCCGAGGTTCATGTCGGTCAGGACGCGGCCGAACTCCTCGGCGATCGGATGTCCCTGAAACTCGCCGACGGCTTGCTTCATCGCGCCTAGGAACGTCGAACCGGCCTCCATCAGGAGCGTCAGCAGGTCCAACAGGAACGGCATACGGCGTTTGATTTGATGGAGCCGCGCTTTCGCCCTGGCCGCCAGACGCCGCCGCAACAGCCACGCCGTGAGCGCGACGAACAGCACGGCTAGCGCGATCCCGACGCCGCCGAACCAGCCGAAAAAGAAATACACGAAAATCGGCGAGCAAAACAAGGCAATCAACTCGATCTTGCCCAGATATTCCTCGGGCAGCCAGAACCGGGACAAACCGGCCGCTTGAATCTCGCGGCCGACCGCGGGCAGACTTTCGCGGAGCACCTTGCGGTTGCCTCGCGCCAGCAGTTGAACGGCCGGTTGCAGCAGGCGGAAGAACCAATCGGCCCGCCGCAGTTCGTTGATCCGGCTGACGTCGTACCGCCACTCGATCCCCTGTTGCAGGTCTTCGCTCCGCAAGACGGAGACGATCCACCAGGCGAGTATCGCAACGGCCAATCCGACGACGGCGCTGCCGGCGGCTTGCAGCGCGAAACCGGGCGGAAGCGCGGCGATGATGGAAATGGTCGTCATTGTATGCCGCTTAAATATCGGGGTTCAACAGCACCCTTGCCCACAAGTACGCCAACACGTTCAGCACCGCCGCGGTGGCCAGCAACATTTGCCCGGCCATCGTGGTGAACAACAGCGTCGTGTTTATCGGATCGACGAAGTAATAAGCCACTAGAATAAACGCCGGGGCCATCGCCATGTAGACGGCCGATTTGCGGGCCTGGGCGGTCTCGGCCAGAACCTTCCGCTCGAGCCGTTGCAATTCCAACACGGATTGGGCGATGCGTTCGATGGTTTCGTTCAGCCGACCGCCGCTCTCGTGGCTGGCCAACAGCGCCGCGGCGAACAGGGCGAAGTTTTCGCTCCGCAACCGCTCCTTGGCCTCGGTCAAGGTACGCTCCAACGGCTTGCCGAGGTTGTATTCGGCCACGATCTGATGAAACTCGGCGTTGATCGGCTTAGGGCATTGTGCGGCGAGGATTTCCAGCGATTGAGCCAGCGAAAGGCCCGCCCGAACCGCGTTGGCCATCGTCACCATCGCGTCGGCCAACTGGTCTTCGATCCGCTGCCGATGTCGCTCCGCCATCCGCCGCAGCAGATACCAGGGCGTGGCCGCGAGGAACACGGCCGCCAAGACGGCGAAGATCATGCTGTCCAGCCCCAGCCAGCAGCCGAAAAAGACGCACGCCATGATGATCAGCCAGACGACGAGGTATTTCCGCACGTTGCGGGTAGGCGCCCGCAGCCGGCGGAGCTTGTCGGCAACGTCGCGCTCGGCGGCATCCAGCGCGGCGGCAAGGTAGTCGCTCGCCGCCCAGCCGGCCGCCGCGACGGCCATGCCGACGAACAAGCTAGCCAGTAACGCTTCAATGTTGGAGGTCATAGGCCCAAGGGAGAATGATGAATTATGAATATCCTCGTTCCCACGGTCCTCCGTGGGAACGCACTACCCGCGATGCTCTGCGTCGCCCCCCGCCACCGACGCGGAGCGTCGGAACGAGTGGGTTCCCACGCAGAGCATGGGAACCAGGAAAATTCATAATTCCCCTTCTTTTCCGTACAAAAACTCCAGGTCCAGCAGTTCCTTTTCCACCAGCGAATCGACGAACGACGGCAGATAGCCGGTGGGGCGCAGCAACGCGCCGTCGCGGAAATTGAAGATGTCGTGCAAAATTATTTGTTGCTCGTCGGCGTCGTAGCGGAGGACTTCGGTAATCTGGGTAATGACTCTGACTCCGCCCGGCAGGCGGCTGATGTGGACGATCAGGTCCAGCGCCGAAGTGAGTTGACGGTGGATCGAGGACATGGGCAGGTCGGCCGCCATCAGCACCAGCACCTCGAGCCGCTCGATCACCTCGCGGGAACTGTTGGCGTGGACGGTGGTCATCGAGCCGTCGTGGCCGGTGTTCATCGCCTGGATCATGTCCAGCGCTTCGGGGCCGCGACATTCGCCCACGATGATCCGGTCGGGGCGCATGCGGAGCGCGTTTTTCACCAGATCGCGGACCGTGTACTGGCCGGTCCCCTCGACGTTTGGCGGCTTCGTCTCCAAGGTGACTACGTGCTCCTGATGCAACCGCAGTTCGGTCGTGTCCTCGATCGTGACGATCCGTTCCTTGAAGGGGATGAAGCCGCCGAGAATGTTCAGCGTCGTCGTCTTGCCGGTGCCGGTGCCGCCGCTGACGAGTATGTTCCGGCGGTCGATTACGCAGGCACGCAAAAACATGGCCGCCGGAGTGCTGATACTTCCCATCTCGACCAGGTCGTCCATCGTCAACCGCTGGGCGGGGAACTTGCGGATGGTCAGCGTCGGTCCCTTGCAGGCCAGCGGCGGGATGATGGCGTTCACCCGCGAGCCGTCCGGCAGCCGGGCATCGACCAGCGGCTGGCTCTTGTCGATCCGACGGCCGACCTGGGCCACGATCCGCTCGATGATCGCCTCGGTAACTTTGTCGGAGATGAACCGACGCCCCGATTTCTCGATGATCCCGCCACGCTCGACGTATATCTGATCGCTGGAGACGACCATGATTTCCGTAACGGTCGGCGCACGGAGCAGGTCTTGCAGCGGCCCAAACCCGAAAATCGTGTCCTTCAAATCCTTTTTCAACGTGCGGAGGACCAGATACTTCCGCAATTCGTGGTGCAGGTGCGGGCGGACCAGATGGAACTCCTCGTTGAACCGCGTCTCCACGCGCTGCACCTGCTCGGTCACGTCGCGGCACTCCTCCAGCTTGAGCCGCTCGCGGAGGAACTGAAGCAGGGAATGCAGCTCGGCCTCGCGTTCGGGAACCAGCGTGGCCGGCACGTCGAACTCGGTGATGCTCAGCGCGGCCAGATCGAAATACTCCTCCGTGCCGGTCTCCATAATCAGTTGGTTTATCAGGTGGTCGCGGAGCACCAGGCCGGTGATCTCTTCCAGTAGGGCCTCGTTCTCCGGCGCGAACACCTTTAGGTCGCGGCAGACGTCCTCGATGTTGTTTTCCAACAGGAGGATGCTTTCATTGTCGCCGGCCAGATTGGTCTCGAACTCGTAGAGATCGAGCCTTTCGAGCAGCTTGCGGTGGATGCGCAGCTCAAGCTCGGCCATGATAGAACGCAGGTGCGCTTCCAGTTCGCCGAGGGTTATGGTCGCCGCTTTTTCGGCCTCGAAGGTGAGCGTGTAGGGCCAGATGCGGATTTTCGCGCCCGGAGTAAATACGGCCGTCTGCCCGCCGAGGACTTCCTCGTCGGCCACCACGCAACTGTTCAGGCCGACGTTTTCCAGGTGCAACTTGCCGTCCACCATGCGCACCACGGCATGACGCCGCGAGACCAACGGGCTTTGCAGGCAAACAGTGTTGGACGGATCGCGGCCGATGGTGACTTCCGTCGAGTCGACCTCCAGCACCGACCGGCGGCTCTCGTTCACCTTGTTGTACCAGACCTTCATGGCTGCACCGCAATTGCAAATTGAAGTCCTGGTTCCCACGGTCCTCCGTGGGAACCAGGAGAATTAATTTTTTCTATTGTGCAAAGTGACGCCTACGTTGCGAAAGTTGGCGGCCTGCAAAAGACTCCACAGTTTTTCGGCCCGCTGACGTTCGCCGGCAACGTGGTCGCTCACCCGGATCGCCAGCACGTTTTCCTGCAACTGCGGCATCCTGGCCGCGCGCATCACCTCGGCGCTGCCCAAGCGATTGCCGAGGGCAAGTATCTTGAACGGCCCGATGGACTCGATTGGTCTGGTGGAAGAGTCTTCGCCGGGGACCGCGGGACTTCTTGGGCGGCCGGGGACGGCCGGCGTTGGCAACGACGGGCGACTGATCAGAAACGAAACCATGTCGCCCGGCTTGACCAACGACGGAACGAACGCGCGGGTATCGACCGGTATCCACCAAACGTCCTCGCCCTCTTCCAGATCGAGTTTTCGCGGCGGAGTCTTGAGGTCTTCACGCAGCAGCAGACATTCGCCGGTCATATTTCGGGAGACCCTCTGGCCGACGACCGATCCCTTGCCGTCGTACCGCACGGCGAAGTTCTTGAGGTTGCCGACCAAACGGAGCGGAATCCGCACCGGTACGAGGTCTTCGTCGCGGAGGATTTCGCCGCGGTTTACGGTTGTGTTCCCCTTGATCCCCACGAAGGAGACCATTGTTTCCTGGCTCGACTTGCCGGCGAGATACGCCCAATTGAACAGCGCGCCGGCAACGCCCAGTCCGATCGCCAGTATGAGACCTTGAATGCCTTTCATCATTTTTCCCTTTTGTGTAGCACGGCCGCCCTCGGCTGTGCATTGTGGTAACACAGCCGAAGGCATGCACCGCCGAGGGCGGCTGTGCTATAATTCTACCTCGACTGCCGCGGCGTAATCATCAATAACCCACTCAATCCCCCCTGGTCGTCCGGGCCGAAGCGGACTTCAACCGCGCCGCCGATATAATCGGGCGCGAGATACTTTGCATACCATGCTTTTCCGGCCGAACGCCAATGGACCGACTGCCGCCAGCCCTGATTGGCGAACCAATCGTCGTGGAACCGCTTCCACCTGTCGAGCCGGTCGGGGCCGCCGAACGCAACGATCCCCCCGCCGCCGACCGCCCGTATCGAGAGCGTCCGTCGGCAGCCGGGCGGGATGGGCACTTCGACCAAGCCGGACTCTTCTCCCATCGGTGAATCGGCCGACCGGAAGACGCACAAGGTCCACTGGTTCGCGCCCGCCGGCGCCGCTATTGCCCACATTATCGCCCGATATCCGAGTTGGGCAAGGTCCGCTTGCCCGTTTTCCGGCTCCGAAGGAGACGTTGATGGCCGCGCGACGCCGACCGCCATCGGGAACGTCTCGTGGAACTCGTACAGCCGCCACTTGCCGGGTTCCCGATCGACGGGGGTTGAGCCGGACAAGTGCGCCATAATCGTTTGTGGGACAGCCGCCCCCGGCTGTCCTGGAAGATTCTGCACAGCCGGGGGCGGCTGTGCTACATTTTGGGATAGGCGATATATGGCGCGAAGCAACTCGCGGCACTCCGCCCGGAGTTGCGCGACGGCCTCGTCCCGATCGCCGGAGATCGACCGGCGGTGGAGCGACCATGCGGCGTCGCCGAAGCGGATCGAGTGGGGTTGGCCGGGGTCGCCCAAGAGTTCTGCGGGTAATAGTTGGGGCGTCGGGGCATCATCGTTGCCCCACCAGATCAACACCTGCCGCCCGAAGCCCACGCCGGCCACCAACACCATCGCGCTGAGCAGTCCCTTGGTAGTCCAGACGGAGATGCGCTTCGCCAGCGCGGCGTAGCCGGGCGGTTCGGGTGTTCGAGGGGCATCGGACATGGCATCTCAATTCTGGAGCGTTTGCAAAAACTGATCGAGCGTGTCGATCTTCTGCCGGAGTTGGCCGATATCCGCCTGCATGGCCACAATTTGAGCGGCGGACGGGGGCGGATCGGCGCCGAGCAAAGTTTCGTATTCTCGAATTACCCGTTCGTACAGGCCGATGAACGCCCGGGCCATCCGCTCGGCCAGACTGGAAACTCGCGGATTGTCGCGCCCTTGAATGCGATCGATCAAGTCTTCGGCCCGCTCGTCGGCCAGCGCCCGGTCCAGGCTGCAGAAGCGGTTCAAGCGGGGATGGAAATCGGGCGCGCCGCCCCAGCCGAACAACCGGCCGTAGTAGATGTACTCTTTGTCGTTGTCCAACGGGCGCAGCGCATCTTGAAACGGTGCGTAGTAAATTGCCACGACCGCCTGCACGTAGGACGCCACGAGGTTGGGCGGCGCGGTCTGCAAAAGATAAATCACCGGGATACGGCGATCCCAACTGGACCACAGCCCCATTTGCCGGTGCTGCCAGCGGTCGTCGAGCATGAGGGCGTTCGCCTCGATCCGGAAAGATCCCATTTTGGAGAGCATGGCGAAGCCGCGGGTCAGCGTGGCCGATCCTCGCCGCAGTCCGCGGGTGGGATCGAGCAGATCGGCGTTCACCTCGGCGCCGGTGAGCGGTCCTCGGGCCACTGGTTGGTAGACGCGGGGATCGTCGAGTTCCGCCACGTTGCCAGCCCCTCCGGCCCCCACGCCGGCCGATTGCGGCCAGTAACCGGGACGCGGGTTCGTCGTGCCCGAACGCGGCCAACGAGTGCTCCACAGCGCGTTCCGCGCCACGCTTAGACCGCGCACCTTCCAGCATGCCACCGTGCCGAAGTTGACCATCAGCGCCATGACCATCAATAGAATCGGCAGCGCAAGGACCAATTCCAGCGTGGAGAGACCGCGGCGAGTAGACATAGTGGCTAGTGGTTAGTGGTTTCCTGGTTCCCATGCTCCGCGTGGGAACCCGCGTTTTCCGACGCTCTGCGTCGATCCAGGCGACGCGGAGCGTCGTGGCCGGTGCGTTCCCACGGAGGACCGTGGGAACGAGGATACATTTCTCCTAATGCGGACTAATTCTACCAATCTCTTCCGAACTCACGTTTCCCAAACTCGGCAATACGATTTCTTCCTCGGCAAACTCGGACATTGGGGGCACGGTCTGTAATATCGCCGCCAGCGCGGGCATCGTGGCCGGAACCAACTGGCACGTCCAGCGTTGGTTCAACAGGGTCCAACTGCCGGACACGCGTTCCCGGCCGACGATCCACCGACCGGTCGATCCGCCGCCTTGACCGGGCTCGGGCGTGGCCTCGTTGGGCAAGGTGGGAAACTCGCCCGGCACACCGCCGATCGGCGTGGTCGATCCGCCGCAGGCGTTGATATGGAGCCAAACCAGCCGCCGTCGAGGTACGAACACCCGCACCTGAGCGAACGCCGTCGCGTTGCCGTCGATCGGATTGAAAAACACCTTGGGAGCGAACTCGGGAATTTTATTCCAATAAACCATGCCGAGGAAAGTGAAGTATTGGTCGAGGTGGGCGTTGCCGTCGATTACCTCGTCGGCCTCGGTGCGGATGACGAACGGCAGGTTTCGGCCCGGGTATTCTTCGTCCAGCAACTGGCGCAAGTATCCGCAGGTGAAGCTCCGCCAGAGCGCGCTGAATTGGCTCATCTTCCCGCCGCGATCAAAAAACGCCAGCGCTTGGTTGTTCCAGTCGTTGAGGTATCGGTTAGCCAGCGATTCGCGCTGCCGGCGGGCCGTGGATAGATATTCCGACTGGTTGGGCATTATGCCAAGCTCGGGATCGACGACCGGCAACGAAGGGTCGGCCATCTCGTAGTCGCCACCGACCAATTGGCCGGAACTTCGCCACAAAGCGCCCAGCAATTTGCCCCGGCCGAAGTCGGGTTGCCCGTTGCGGATCGCCACTTCCAGGGCAGCGGCCTGAGCGATGTCGGGAAACGCCGCCGCGACCGCCCGCTGGTATTGCGGGATCAGTTCAGCGGCGAGGATCTCCTCCATCAACGGTAGTACAGCGTCGCTGACCGCGGCGACCCACTCGCTGTACGAGCGGACAAGCTCCTGCTCCAAGGGGACTTTTTGGCTGATGGCGGCGCCGAGATCCTCGAACTTCTCGAAGCCGGAGCCGGAGAAGACCGGCGCCTCCCGCTCCCACGCCGCCAGGATCGAAGGGACGTAGGATTCCGAGTTTCGGTTGCGGGCCTCGCGCAGGAAGGCCGTGGTGGCGAATACGTCGCAGAGCAGGTGGTTGGTGAATGTCAGCGTGTTCAGACCGCGGGCCATGACGACGCCGCCCGAGTAGGCCGCCGCATCGGCCGCGTTTTGCAGGCGGATTTTGCCGTCCACCTGACGGCCGACGTTCATTACCATGCCCAACAACATCACCAGCAACAGCACGGCGAACACGGAAAGGATGCTGATCACGCCGTCCTGGTCGCGGTGGAGATTTCGTTGCGGCAACCATACATGAATGCGTCTTGTCCCAAAGGGACATTTGACAATAGCCCAGCAGTTCACTGCTGGGAACAGGAAACGCAACCATTTCGTCCGACAAGTCCCGTAGGGACGGTCGAAATGGGGCGCTGCGGATTCAACCGTCCCTAACGGGACGGAAAGGCGACTGGCAAATGCCCTCGCTACCCAGCGATGAATCGCTGGGCTATTATCATCCGACCCTACGGGTCGAAGTCCCTTCGGCTTAATACGTTTGATAAACATACGGGATCGCCGGTTTCTCTCCCTCGTTGCCTATGGTGACCGAGGCCGAGAGGAGATAGGTGTAGACGTTTCCCCGGTTTTCGACGCTGCCGCCGACCTGATCGGCGGCACCCGTCGAGCGGGCCAGCAACCGGCCCGGCCCCGGCAACAGCGCCAGGTTGTGCCTGACCGTTACCGTTATCTGGTCCTGCCAGCCGATCTCGTTGAAGCGGAACTCGTCCAGTTCGGGCGGGATCAAGTACGCGACTCCCAACGGCGGCTCGCTGTTCTTGTGGTAGAACTTGATTTCCACCGAAGTGTTGGCCATCGCGTAGGCCAGCTTGTTTCGGATGCGTCTGGCCACGGCCGGGCCGGAGTCGGAGTTCGGGGCCATCGCGGCGTAGGCCCTACTGATAATGTCCGCCGCCAGCGGGCCGGCGCCCGAGAGGGTTGCTCCCACGTCGCGCGAGGGCGAGATCGGCATACAGGCCAACACGGCCGCGGAGGCGATCTTTTCAAACTTCGCCCCGCCCGGCTCGATGCGATAGGTCATTCCGCCCTCAGACGGGCCGAAGCTCGGATCGTCCGGTTCCAAGGCCGGAGCAATCTGATCCGCCTCTAAAAAAATCATGCTGATGCAGTTAGCGCCTTCCGAGTCGGTTTCGGCGGGTATCCAGACGGCGGCCGCGCGGGCCGCCGCGAAGGCCGCGTATTCGACCACCATCTGCCCGATCATCAACTGACTGACCTGCACGATCAGCAGCAGAACCATGATGAACAACGGCAACGTGAGCACGAAGCTCAGGCTCTGAACGCTGCCGCGCTGGTCGGTGTGCAGTCGGCGCAGGCGGCGCGGCCTCGGCCGCGCGCGGTTCGCCCAGGCAAGGACGTAGAGCACGGCGAACGACGCAACCAGAATCGCCAGCCACGGTACGCACGCCAGTAGAACCGAGCGACCCATGACGGCGTCTCCCATAAAGCCGCAAATTCCTGGTTCCCACGCTCTGCATGGGAACCCACGTCTCCCGACGCTCTGCGTCGATGGCGGCGACGCGGAGCGTCGCAACCATTGCGTTCCCACGGGGGACCGTGGGAACGAGGTTTTTATGCGAAAACATCAAAAAATCCGAACCGCACGATCGCCACCGCCGCCAGGGCACAAGGGGCCAGATACAACGGCGGCTGAAGCTGGGCACACTCGTCGTCGGTCAACGGTTCCCAGTGTCCCAACCGTAGCGACCAGAACAACTGGCGAAGCGTTCGAGCGCACAACCGCAGCGGTCCGACGCGCCAGATCAGCACGATCAGGCCCGCGCAACCGCCGAGCACGAACGTCCACAACATCGCCTCGATCCCTTGCTCCGGTCCCAGGAACGCTCCGAGCATGGCAATCAACTTTACGTCGCCGCCTCCGATCTGAAACAACACGAAGCAGACCAACATCAGCAGTCCGCAGGCGGCCAGTCCCAGCAGGCTTTCCGAGAGTGGAATCCAACCGATGACCCGCCGCAGCCACTCCTCGCCGACCCATCCGCCGGCGATGAGCAAAGACCCCGCCGCACTGAGGCCCAACGCCGCGAGCATGCCGGTATAGGTCGTCCAGTTGTATATCTTGTGCCGGGCCAGGTCGGTCGCCGTGGCCGTCAGCACCAGAGCGATCAACAGGATCGTGGCCAGCATGGGCGTTAGGGCCTGCGCGGCCGTTAATACTGGGCCTGATCCGCGCCCTCTTGGAGGTCCGACAAACCTTGGGTGAAGTAATTCTTGATCGTCGGCCACCCGACCTTGATCAGAAAGATCAGGATCGGGATGGCGATAGCTCCGATGATCAGGATCGTCTCCAGGCTGACGGCGCCATCCTGGTCGTTGTGGACCTTTCTGAGAAGGCCCCAAAGCGACGGCTTCTTCATATTCCTGTTCCTCCAGGTGTGGGACAGGTTGGCAACCTGTCCTACTCCGCATTACATAAACGGCCACGAAACCAACACGCACACCATCTCGTAGGCCAAACGCATGGTCCTTGGGCCAATCCACAAAACGAACGCCGCCATCGGCAGAACCACGCCCAGGATCAACACGTAGTCCAACGACGCCAATCCG
>JAUWPQ010000322.1 GCA_030611515.1 Planctomycetota bacterium
ATGAAATGTTGTTTTGGCGACCATCTGAAAAACCGTGAAATTCCAAACCAACAAACTGAAACGCGGCTACGAAGTAAAATCCTCAACAAGTTCACTCGCCTTGGACTCCCCGAGTTCGAGTGGAATTAGTCAACAAGGCCATCTGATTCTGTGAAAGAGTGGCCTCACACGGATCGCAGCACGTCCGGCAATTGTTGAGCCACTCGAAACAACGGACCAAGGACCGAATACATCATCCAACTCGATCGCCAGAAGTCGCCGATGGAGGAATCCTTGCGGCGGTTATAGATAAAACGCATCGTCTCCACCAACGGCTTGCGGAACTCGTCGTGTCCGGCGGCCACCAACGGCGCCAGCATCGAACTGGCCATGCCGGCCTTGCCCAGGGCCAGGGCGATCGTCTTTTCACTTCCATAGTCTTGGTCCCAGATCAGTTCACCCTCGCCAGGTTTGGTCACGTTGGCAACACAGAATCGCGCCCCCCGAAGGGCACAGTCCAGAACCCCGGGTTGCTTCCGCCACTGTGGATCCCAGAGGATATCCCCCAGCAGGCTTTTCTGAAGCAGGTCGTAGTGAGTCGAGAGTTTGCCCCCGCGGCCGTAGACCCAATAGCCGTCGGGGTGCATGTCGGGAAGGAGGAGCTTGGCGAAGCCGGTCTTCGCGTAGTCCATCATCGATGGATCGTCGAAGATGCGACCCAATTGCCAGATCGTCCTCAGCCCGAAGGTGACCTGATTGTAGACGAGCCCAGGATGGGTCTCTTGCCCCATCGGATTGATTTCGTTGGTCAGCACGTTGTTTTTCTGGTCGCGGGGCCAGCGTTTGAACTGGCGGTACGTGGGCTCCAACACGGTTCGATCCCCGGTCACTTGATAGAAATCGAGGACCCCTTGCGCCTGAATCCCGGCGTGGAGCAGACTGTCTACTTCGTGCATGAAGAAGTAGCTGCAGCAATATCCGCCCCAAGTCGCAGGCCAAATGTTCCCAGTGATCTTCTGCTGGCAGTACAAGGCGTGGCGGTAATAGTCGGCCCTGCCGGTCGCCCGAAAGGCGTAGGACAGCGGAGTCAGGTAGAAGCCCATCGACCGCTCGTGGGCGTTCCAGCGGGAAGGGTCCAGGCGCTTTTCCGGCCGGGACTCCGTGCCCCACGGACAGCTTCCCCATTCGTCGATGTCGCGGCATGCGTCGTCCAAGGCGGAAGCGAAAACCTTGGCCGGATGATTTTCGTTCAAGGTTTCACCAGCCACGTTGAACACCGGCGCGGACTCGATCATTTTTCGATCGGGTTCGGTGATGGCCAACTCATTGATCGGCGCCGGTCGACACTTCAGACAGTCCCGCGTGACGGTCAACCGGCCCACTTCGCGGCTGACAGACACCTTCTTCCCCGAACTGAGGTCGGCAATCTGGCAGGAGGTGGTCACTTGGTAGCGGCCTGCCTTGGCCGCAAAATGGCAAGTCCACGGCAGTCGCGCCATCTGTATGCCGCGCACCCGCCGGTACGCTTCCACGCCGCTCACCCGCTTCGGCGTGCCACCGAAATTGTCGGGCAACAGGTCCAGGTCAACGATCGTGCCGTCTTCGCCGCGCAAGGTGACACGTGGGTTGTTGATCGCCACCGTTCCACCCGGATAGGGCCCGCCAAGATCGGTCGGCTGCCACAACAGCATCACGTCATTGTCGGTCTCGACAAACCACATTTTTAATACGAGTCCTGCATCGCGAAGCGTCATGTGGGTCGCTTTGCGCTTCAACCGATCCGCGGCTCGGGCGGCAACGGCAAAGGGATTGCCGTCGGTATTCCTCGGTGGCTGACCGACGGCGTTCCGAAGGCCCGAGGAGAGCAGCAAGGCCGAACCAACCGACAAACTTTGGAGAAAATCGCGACGCTCCATTGTATCATCCTCATGCATTTGGACCGCACCCTGCAACGATGAAGTAATCTCCAGGACGAACTCCGAGTCTCTTCCGTCCGAGATCTGTCGGGTGAGGGCTTAATAACTTGACATATCGATCGGCATTCCATCGTCGCGATTAGCGAGCCGTCCGTGGACCACGAGATCGATCGCATAACTGATCGTGTGGACGGAGCAATCGCAGAAGACCACTTGAAAGCCGCTGGCATGGGCGCTGCCGAAGTGGTAAGTCAGGTCGGCGCCGGGGGTGTCTTGTAGCGGTGGGTAGTTGGTGCCGCCCCACCGGACGGTATCGATGTCGATGCCCTGGTACATGCTCATATTGTCCCCACCCCCTTGCCCCGTCGTGTAGAAGTCTGGGTTGAGAAACTTCTCGCCAACCATGTAGGTCTTGCTGGTACCGTCTTTTATCATGGCGATGGTGATATTGGTATGCTGGAGGCAGACTCCCGTTTGGTCGTAGGGAAACCAGTTGGTGAATGTTGACGCCTCGGCGTAGGTACTGGGGAAACTGCCTCCCCAAGGCACTTTGTCCCCGGCGTTGCCTGCGTAGTCGCTCCGTGCCACGGTCGACGTGACGGTGGCGTTGTACGGATCCCAGGAGGAACCTACGATCCACGGATAGCACGCTGCCTTGCGCCGTGAGGGGCAGTTGAACATCACTAGCGCCGTCTGACACATCTGGCCCGCGTTCTCCTTTTGGGTAGGGGTAATGATGTCCGGATTGCCATCGTCGGGCAGGCGATACAAAGCCTCTTGCTCCATGTAAGGCAGAATCTGGTAGATCCAGCCGCCTGGTTGGTCTTTCCCGAAGCCGCGCAGCGGGTCGCCCGCCCACATGGCGCCCCAGCCGCCGGTGGGAAAGAATCCGTGTACCTCCTCGTGGTTGTGGTAGGCTATCCCGATTTGCTTTAGATTGTTGGCGCATTGTATCATCCGGGCAGCCTCTCGCGCCGCCTGAACGGCCGGCAACAGAAGCGCGATCAGGATCCCGATGATTGTGATTACCACCAACAGTTCCACCAGAGTGAATCCCCTCTTCTTCCGGGAAAGGGTTAGGGTGAGGGCGGCGGATTTCTGATTTCTGATTTCTGATTTCTGATTGGCTATGCACATGATTTGCTCTTTTCCATACCGTGAATCGTCAAGTTATAGACTTCCGTTGGCGCGGACCGACATAACGCGCTCCAAGCGTCGTCGCGAGATAAACCTCGCAACGACGCCGGAGCCACGCCAAATCAGAAATCATACATCCTAAATCATAAATCTACTTACGCTTCCTCCAAGCGTAGCAAAGCAGACCGATCAGGCCGGCGGCCAACAGCGCCAATGTGGACGGCTCGGGAACCACGATTCCCTCCACGGCAAAGAAGTTGTCGTGCGATGTGTTGAGCATCACCTCCTGAGTGTAGCCGCTGCGGCGGTAGGCGTCGCAACCGT
>JAUWPQ010000230.1 GCA_030611515.1 Planctomycetota bacterium
TGAGTTGTTTCTAACCTTTCACCAAGGGGACATTTCTATCTGTGAGAAAGAGGGGACATTTCTACCTGTGGACAACATTATGCCCGGAAGTTGCTTGCGGAGTCCGCGACAATCGGATAACTTATGTGCCCTGTTGAAGGGCGGCTGGACAAACCCTTCCGCCACCACCCCCTCAACCATGAAGGAACATTGATGGGTGAACCGCTTGCGCCGAAGAGAGTGTTTTTTACCAAAGGAGTTGGTAAACACCGGACTAAGTTGCAAAGTTTCGAGTTGGCGTTGCGCGACGCCGGCATCGAGGTTTTCAATCTCGTCCGGGTTTCCAGCATCTTTCCGCCGCACTGCAAGGTCATTCCCAAAAAGCGCGGCCTGACCGAATTGCAGCCCGGCCAGATCGTCCACGTCGTGTTGGCCGAGGCAGCGACCAACGAGCCGTCGCGCATGGTTGGAGCGGGCATCGGTCTGGCCGTCCCCGCCCAAGGCGAACAATACGGGTACATCTCGGAGCATCACGACTTCGGAATCTCCGAGCCGCGGTTGCGCGACTTGGTCGAGGACATGGCCGCCACCATGCTGGCCACTACGCTGGGTATCGAATTCGATCCCGAAACCGCTTACGACCAACGAAAAGAAATCTACCACATGTCCGGCAAGATCGTAAACACCCGCGCCTGTGTCCAGACCGCCGAAGGAAACAAAAACGGACTGTGGACGACGGTGGTTGCCACGGCCGTGTTCATCTTCTAATCGGCCGTATAATTTGGCTGGGGCGGCATGATAATGCTGTTGGGGCGGCAGTTGAACTGCCGCCCCAACGACAACAGTGTGTCAGGTGAAAAAAGCGGGTTAGCGGTGAATAATCATCCGCCGTCGGACTTGCCCGGCGCGGCACGGACAGGGAGGCTCGGATTTCGAGCCGCGCCCGGGACAAGCCCTACGGCGGACGTCGCCTTGGGAGGAAACGACTTTCGACGCCTACTCCGCGAGGTTCGTCCCAGATGCTTCTGGCCGCGGGCGAGGCGGCATGCGACCATCGAATCGCCAACCAGCGCAACTGGCAGTCCATCCGGCGGACGAAATCCAGATAGGGCCGCAACTCAACCCGGACCGGAATGTCCCAATGTTCGCGGCCGATCAGCACGCTCTCCGCGGCGGTAGTTGGTTTGTTGCTCATGGGATTCGCCCTCACGCCCTCATTCCTTGCTACGGAAACCGACGGAAAATGGTTCGGGCGGTATAAATCAACCTCGGCGCAAACAAAAAGCCCGGCGAGGATTTATTTCCCACACCGGGCGTGAAGGTCAGAGAATCAATATTAACCGAGCTTACGCGGCTTTAGTCGCGATCGTTGTGGCGCGGCTTCTGGCGCTGTTTGGCCTTCTTTTCGGTTTTGGCGAGTTCCTTCGATTTTCGCTCGGATTTCGCCTTATCCCACTTCGGACGGACTCGTTCTTGATGTCTGCCCAATGAAGCCAGCTTGGCGCCGACCAACTCGTTGGTCTTTTGCAGCGCGGCCATCATGGCGGCCTGCTGCTCCTGGATGGCGGCCAACATGACTTCCTGCCGCTTCTCCAAAGCGGTCAACCGGGCCTCGATCCGGATGATCTTTTCCTCGGTGTCAATCTTGACCTTGAGTTTCTTGACCTTGGGTTTCTTGGCCTTGGGCTTCTTTGCCCACTGCTTTTTCTTTCCATCCGGATACCACTGCTTCACCATGTGGCTTTTCCTGCCCGGATGTCCTTGGCCCCAAGCCTGCATCTTGACCGGCGGATGCCAGGGGTTCATGCCGAACTGCATGCCGCGCGGAGGATACCACGGTCCCATGCCGGAATGCATACCGTGGTAGCGCCACGGGTTCATGCCAGAGTGCATGCCGGGATGATGCCAAGGATTCATACCAAACTGCATGCCGTGCGGAGGATGCCGCGGTCCCCTGCCGTGCCACGTGCAGCGTACGCACCAAGGCCCATCGGCAGGCTTGTTTGCGCCGTGAAACCTGGGGCCTTTAGCGTAATACTTGTGGTCAAGATGCTTGTGCCCTTTGGCAAAATACTTCTTGTCGAACTCCGGCCCAAAGCCCTGTCGCGTGGGTTTGCACCACTTGTCGGCCCGTGCGGCCATAATGTGGCGCAGGTGGCGCAAGCCGACGGAAAACTCCTCGAAGCTCAGTTTCCCGTCCTTGTCCTTGTCCAGACGAATGAAGATCGTCTTTGCGGTCTGCTTCGGAGATTTTGCTCCGCCGGGCTTATGGCCGTCCCGACGGTGCTTGAACACCTTGCGCAGCTCACCGAGAGTCAACTCGCCATCCTTGTTTCCGTCCGCCCGAATCAACATCTTCTTAAACCGCTCGGGCATGTCGGCGGGCAACTCGTCGGCGGTAATCACCTTGTCCCGGTTCGCGTCGAGACGTTTGAACATCATCTCGGGATTCGGCCCTTTCCGATGAACGTCGGAACGCGGCCGACGGGGCGGTTTCCCTTCCTCCGCCGCCAAATATGACGGCAACACGACGACCGCCACGGCCGTCAACAGTCCGATCATAATCCTCTGCATCATTTTCCTCCTCGATACTGGATGGGAAAAAGGAACTCTTTACAGACTGGTAAACCCTTGGGGCAACGAGAAGTTCCGCGTTTGAACCCAAGAAAATCAAAGTATCTTCCTGCGCGTCATACATTAGGGGGGGTGTGGGCGGATTAATCTTGCCTGGCTTCCGGTAATCGCCTATAATCTCACCCGCCATTCACAATTGAACCTTTATCCGTAAATGTTCGTATAATTTGGCAGTGCCGGACGGTGGAAGGCCTTTGTCTCTTTCGGCTCGAAAAAAAGTCGGGCTTGGCCGTCGGGCGGCGGCAGTGCATAATGGAATTGTAAGTATATTCGCCAACATCCAGACGCCGCGAATAACTCATGGAAGAGTTCCGGTCGATAATGCCGTTGCGTTCGTACGCCTCGCGGGGCGTTCTCCGCTGGCCGACGTTGACCGAATGCAGCCGATGATTCCGCGAAACATCATTGGGTAAGAAATCGTGCCGATACAGGCGTTACAATACTTTCCAGGACTCGTTTTCATTACAAGCGGGGCGTCGAGCGATTGGGTGATTTCGCGAGCGGGCGACGGCCGATGAGACGACTGTTCAACTTATCTTAGTGGAGAAGAAGCAATGCACATTTACGGTCCCAGCCAACTGCACGGTCCGCAACCAATTAGCGCTCCCCACGGAGCGAAGCCGGCACAACAAATGAATCGCCCCGAAGCACCGCAGATCGCCGACGAAGTGAACATCTCCGAAGCCGCCCGGCTGGTCGAGCAGGTCCAGCAGATGCCCGAGACACGCGGCGACCGCGTCGAGGCCGTCCGGCAACAGATTGCCGAGGGCGCCTACGAGACCCGCGACAAGCTGAACGTCGCCGTCGAGCGGCTGCTCGACGAGATCGGCTGATTCGGCCGTTGAGAAGACGCTCTGTTCGCCGTATAATGAAGTTATACGGATTTATCTGACAGATGGCTCTCAAATAGGCTCTTCATGGGTGTTACGATGGATTCGACTGCCGCTTCACTGTCCGATCTGAGTTCCTCGGAGAAGCTCCAGCTTGTGGAAGACCTTTGGGATGATCTGGCGGCAACGCCGTCTGAAGTTCCTATTTACAAGTGGCAAGAGGAAGAACTCGCAAGACGGAAGGCCAACTTAATGAGCAACCCTGGTTCGGGGCTTTCGTGGGACGAGGTCAAACGAAAAGTCAGAAGCCGCCATGGCCGCTGAACTCATTCTCGCGCCGGAAGCCGCGCAAGACATCGAAGAGGCGTACGGCTGGTACGAGTTACAGCGGACCGGACTGGGGGAAGAATTTCTTTCTTGCGTGGACGCCTGCATTCAGGCAATCCGCCGTACGCCCGAGATGTTTGCGAAGGTTCGCAAGGACTACCGCCGGGGGTTGGTGCGGCGATTTCCATACGCAACCTTTTATGAGTATGCCGACGATGTGGTAACGGTTTACTGCGTATTCCACACGGCGCGCGATCCGAAAAAATGGCGATCGCGACTGCCGTAGATGGCGTCAACCTGCCATCCTATCAGCCCGTTGAAAAAGTCGGTTTCCGAGAGTTCGGGTGCCACTGCTGGCTTGTCCAGCAGTGTTTTCCTGGGTGTTTTTCCCCGCACTGTTGGGCAAGCCAGCAGTGGCACCCTTTTTCAACGGGCTGCTATACTCGCAATTCAACGGTCCTGGGCAACGACTCTGAATATCTTGCCCTAATCGGCGCGACCACCTCGGCGATAAACTCATCGACCTGCTCCGGGGCGCGGCCGACGAATTGCCCGGGGTCCAACACGGCGGTCAGATCTACCTTGGCGAAGGCCGGATCGGCGGCCAGCCGGTCCATCAGATCGTTCCGCCGGCCCTCCAGCTTGACTGCCGCGGCCGCCGCCTGACTGTGCCGGCGTATCCGTTCGTGCAGGTCCTGTCGGTCGCCACCGGCGGAGACGGCCGCCATCAGAATGTTTTCCGTGGCCATGAAGGGGAGTTCGGCGTCCAGTTGGGCGGCAATCACCTTCGGGTAGACCACCAGCCCGGCCGACACGTTTTGGCAAAGGATCAGCACGGCGTCGGCGGCCAGAAACGACTGCGGGAGCGTCAACCGACGGTTCGCGCTGTCGTCCAGCGTCCGTTCCAGCCACTGCACCGAAGCCGTCGCGGCCGCGCTCGATTCCAGACTCGTAATAAACCGCGACAACGCGCATATCCGTTCCGAGCGCATCGGGTTTCGCTTGTAGGCCATCGCCGACGAGCCGATCTGGTCGGCCTCGAACGGCTCCTCGATCTCCTTGCGATGGGCCAGCAGCCGCAGGTCGGTGGCCATTTTGTGCGCGCTCTGGGCAACGCCCGAGAGGACGCCGAGCACTTGCGAGTCGATCTTCCGCGAATACGTCTGGCCGCTGATCGAGTAAGCGGAGTCGAAACCGATCTTGCGGCAGATCAATTCGTCCAACCGGCGCACCTTCTCGTGGTCGCCGTGAAAAAGCTTCAGGAAACTCGCCTGAGTGCCGGTGGTCCCTTTGTTGCCCAGCGCTCGAAGGCTTGCGATACGGTGCTCGATCTCGGCCAGGTCGAGCGTGAAGTCGTGTGCCCAGAGGCATGCCCTACGGCCGACGGTGGTCGGCTGCGCCGGCTGAAAATGGGTGAACCCGAGGCAGGGCAGGTCGCGGTATTTGACGGCGAAGGCGGCCAGCGCGTCGATCGTCGCCGCCACACGCCGGGCGATCATCTCCAGCCCCTCTCGCAGCAACAGCAGGTCGGTGTTGTCGGTCACAAAGCAGCTTGTGGCCCCGAGGTGTATGATCCCCCGGGCTTCCGGGCAGGCGTCGCCGTAGGCGTGGACGTGCGCCATCACGTCGTGCCGCAGCTTCCGCTCGTATCGGGCCGCGGCCTCAAAGTCGATCTGGTCCACCTGGGCCTTGAGCTGGTCGATCTGCTGGCGGGTGATCGGCAGTCCAAGTTCCGCTTGGGCCTCGGCCAGCGCGACCCACAGCCGCCGCCACGTGCCGAACTTCCGACGCGGACTCCACAGCTCGCTCATCTCCGGAGAGGCATAGCGGCTAATCAGCGGATTTTCGTATTGGTTTCGATTGTCGGGCATGGGCATGGAAAATGAGTATGTTTCGGTAAAGAGTTGCACATCGGGGTTGTACGAAGAAATCAACAAATTGTCAATTCCCCCGGTGTGGCAACCGAATTCGTCCCGTAGGGACTTTCGACAATAGCCCAGCGATTTATCGCTGGGTTCGGGGTCGTCAATTCCGCTATTCGTCCCGGAGGGACGCCTGACAATAGCCCAGCGATTCATCGCTGGGTTCGGGGTCGTCAATTCCGCTATTCGTCCCGGAGGGACGCCTGACAATAGCCCAGCGATTCATCGCTGGGTTCGGGGGCCACGCTCCGACGTTTTCGTCCCGTAGGGACGATTGAACCTCACCCCCAAACGTACTTCTCATCCCATTCAATGCCGTGTTTCTTAAGGATCATGCGGAACTCTTCTTGAAACGTCATACGACGATGGTGCTCGGGCTGCGAGCGGATATATGCGCTTGTCGCGTCCACTTGCGATATGCCGATGCTGAACGCTCCGTAGCCCTCTTGCCATGCAAAAGCGCTATGCTCGGGGAACGTATCGTGGACCCATTTTGAAGATGCGCCTTTGACCATCTGTATTGCCTTGGCAATGGGCATGGTCGCCGATAGGGACAAAAGCACGTGTGCGTGGTCTTCAACGCCACCGATGGCCAAAGCCTTGAATCCTTGTTCTCTCGCAATTCCGCCCATGAAGGGCCAAAGACGCTCTCGAAGGTTGGTCGTAATAAGTTGGCGGCGGCCTTTGGTGCTGAATGTGCAATGATACAGGGCATTGACGTAGGTATGAGACATGATTGCCCTCCCCCCTTTTCAAGCGTCCCTACGGGACGCGGTTGTTCAATTGGCGACCGTTTCCCCAGCGATGAATCGCTGGGCTATTACCAAGCGTCCCTACGGGACGAAAAGCGGAATCGACGACCCCGAACCCAGCGATGAATCGCTGGGCTATTACCAAGCGTCCCTACGGGACGAAAAGCGG
>JAUWPQ010000249.1 GCA_030611515.1 Planctomycetota bacterium
AAACACTCGCCGATTCCGGCGCGGGGACTGGGCGCCGTTTGGATGACGACGTGCTTGGTCGGATCGTCGATCGCCTGCCAGACCTCGTCGGTGTTGTCGTTCGCCCTCAACGCGCCGGTGGGACAGCGGTTGATGCACTGGCCGCAGTTGATGCAGACGACGTCGGAGAGCGGTTTGTCGCCGAAGGTGGTGATCTTGATGCGGTTGCCGCGGTCGATGGCCTCCAGCACGCCGACTTCCTGAAGGTCGATGCAGGTCCGCACACAACGCCGGCAGAGTATGCACTTGTTCATGTCGCGCACCAGGGCGTGGCTCGAAAGATCGACCTCGTAGCGCGGTTTCTCCATGCGGCCGAAGCGGAAATAGTCCACGCCGTATTCCTCGGCCAGCGATTGCAACTCGCAATTGCCGTTGCGGGCGCACGTGTAGCACTCGCCATAGTGACTGGCCAACATGAGGTCCAGAATGTGCCGCCGGGCCTTGCGGACCGCGGGTGTGTGGGTCTTAACGTGGATCGGTGCGGTGATCGGGTAGCTGCACGACGCTTGCAGCGCCCTTTGACCCTCGACCTCGACCACGCAAATCCGACACACGCCGGCCAGACACAAGTCCTCGTGGTAGCAAAGCGTGGGGATGCGAATGCCTAGTTGTTGTGCGGACTCGAGGATCGTGGTTCCCAGCGGCACAGTGATCGCGCGACCGTCGATCGTCACCTCGATCTGTTTGTCGAGCGCCTTGGCGTGTTCGAGCACTTCGGCCGTGCGGCCGCGTTGGCTGGCCGGGGCGCGGGTGGGATGGCCGTGAGGGAGCAGTTTGTCGGACATGGGATTAAGTTTTCAGTTGTCAGTTGTCAGAGTATGCAAGATTTCTGCAACGCTGATTTTGAATCCGTTTAGCGGCCGCCGGTACGGCGGCCCGTGTTCTTCCGCAAGCCGCCGTACCGGCGGCTGCTAAACATACGACATTGTTGTCCCGGCACTCGACTGGCGAATGAAAAAACACACACTTTATCCGTCGCGGCCCACCCTTCCGAGTATTTCGTCCTGAAAATGCTCGACGATCGAGAGAAACGCGTTTGGCGCCATTTGACCCAGGCCGCACTTAGAGGCCAACTGCATGGTCTCTCCCAAGGAACAAAGCTCGTGTATGTAGTGCATCGAGCAGCGGCCTTGCTGGAGCATCTTGACGCCTTCGATCAATTTCGGGGTGCCTTCCCGGCAGGGCGTACATTGGCCGCACGACTCGTCGGCGAAAAATTCGAGGAAGTTTTCGACCACGCGGAGCATGTCTCGATCCGGGCCGAAGACGATTACCGACCCGCCGGTGGGAACGTCTTCGTAGGCGATGGTCCGCTCGAACTGGGCGGCGGGCACGCACTGACCGGCGGCTCCGCCCACCTGCACGGCCTTGGCCCCCTCGCCGCCCACCTCCTTCAATAATTCGGCGACCGTGATCCCCATGGGAAACTCATAGACCCCCGGCTGACTGCAATCGCCCGAGACGCTGAACAGCTTCAACCCGGTCGATTTTTCGGTGCCGATGCTATTGAACCACTTGGCGCCCTTTGCCAGGATGCAGACGACCCAGGCGAACGTCTCGACGTTGTTGACGATCGTCGGGTTGCCGAGGTATCCGGTGTCGATCGGGAATGGAGGGCGGTTGCGAGGCTCGCCGCGCTGGCCTTCGAGCGACTCGATCAGGGCCGTTTCCTCGCCACAGACGTAAGCCCCGGCGCCCATGCGGATTTCGATGTCGAAATCGAATCCATCCCGGCCGCGGATTTTTTTACCCAGCAGGTTTTGCGCCCTGCGCCGCCGCAGCACCGTTTCCAAATGCAAACGGAGATAGGCGTACTCGCCGCGAAGATAGACGATGCCGCGTTTCGCGCCGATCACAAACGCGCCGATCGTCATGCCCTCGAAGATCAGATCGGCGAAATCGGAGAGGATCACACGGTCCTTGAAGGTTCCCGGCTCGCCTTCGTCGGCGTTGCAGATGACATATTTATTTTCACCGGGGCTTTTGATGGCCAGATCCCATTTCAGGCTGGTTGGAAAGCCCGCTCCGCCGCGGCCGCGAAGCCCCGAGGCCTCGATCCGTCCCAGGGCGTTGGCCGACGGCCGCTCGAGCGCCGAGTTCAGGCCGCTGCCCGGCTCGATCGAGCAAAACGTGAGCGATCCGTGCGTGGTCTCGACAATCATCAGCATCGCTCCTTGTCGACCGTGGCGTGTACCCCGAACGTACTGCGGCATTCTTCGAGAATGCTATGCACCTTTTCCGGGGTGACTTGAGTGTAGATTTTCTCGTTGACCAGCATCGCCGGCCCCTGGTCGCACATCCCCAGACAGTTTGCCCAACCGAGTGTAAACTTGCCGTCGGGGGTCGTCTCGCCGAACTCGACCCCAAGATCGTTTTCCAACTGCCGGGCGACGTTGCCCGCGCCGTTCATGTCGCAGGCGATCGTCCGGCAAAGCCGGATTACGAACTGCCCCTGCGGCTTGTCTTCCAAAAAGCTGTAAAACGAGACGACGCTTGACACTTCCACCGGGTGAATGTCAAGCAAATCTGCAATCACCTGCATCGAGTATTCGGAAATGTGATACCGGGTCTGCTGCAACTCTTGGAGGATGGGCATCAACGCGCTGCGGTCGCGGCCGAAGCGGTCGGTCATCTTCACCAGACTGCTGCGGAGCCGTTCTTGTTCGGTTACTAACATGCTGTGGCCTTTGGTTTCTACCGGGCAACCCGCCGTGAACATACCCGAAAAATTCCAATATACCACTTTACATGGCGTTCGCAAGTGGATGGTGATCGCTGTGCGTGGCAAGATTTTCTGGCGGCTATGCTATTTTTGTCATTCTTCAGAATGACTGAACCTGCCAGGAAAATCTGGCCGCACACGTGATCGCTTGGGTGGCACGCCCCTGAACGAAGTGAAGGGCGTGGGCGCCTCGACGTGAAAAGATGCCCGCGGTTTGTTCACTCTTCACTCTTCACTCTTCACTCTTCACTCTTCCCCACCTCTTCGGCCATCGCCAACCTTTGTGCAACCGGCGGGTGGCTGTGGAACAGGAGCACGTCGAGCCAATGCGGGGTTGGATCGTCCTTGTTCAGCTTGGCCAGCTTGCGGAAGGCCGACCGGTAGGCGTCGTTCAAGCCGGTCCGCTCCAGGGCGTAGCGGTCGGCCTGACGTTCAAAATAGCGGCTGACCGCGTTTTGTATCGGCTCGAACAACATCGCCATGAGCGTCAGAATCAACAGCATTAGCGGCAAAGTATCGACGGGCAATCGGGTGTAGTCGATCGTGCCGCCGCCGTGCGACACCCACGCAACCAACAACCGGTCGCATACCAGGAAGCCCGCCGCGCTGTAGAACAAACCCGCCACCATGATCTTCCAAATATGGCTGAAAACATGGTGTCCGATCTCGTGGGCGAAGATGACTTCGATCTCGTCGGGTTGGAACCCGTCGAGCAGCGTGTCGCCCAACAGCACGCGTCGGGTATGGCCCATGCCGGCCAGCATGGCGTTGGCCTTGACCGTCTCCTCGCTGAGGTCCATGCGGTAAACGCCCTCGATCGACAAACCCGTGCCCTCGGCCAATCGGGAGATGCGTTCGGTCAACTCCGGCGCGTCGAGTTTCTCGATCCGGTAGAACAGCGGCAGGATCAGCACGGGCGCCAGTTGTCCCAGGACGACGCTGACGACGAAGAACGCTCCGGCCGCCGCCAGCCACCACCAACCGCCGAGTGTCCAGATCATCCAATACAAGCCCAAGACCACGCATAGCGACAACGCCGTGGACAGCAAATTCCGTTTAGCGTACCGCCAAAGCCACTCGCCGAAGGTTTGCGTGCTGAGTTGAAACTTGTGCTCCAGCACGTGGCCGGAGTAGAACGACAACGAGAACGACACGGCGACGTGCAGACCGGTGACGATTAAAAACAATGCCGTCAAACGTAGCGACCAGTTCTCTTCCAAAAGCGGATACGTTTGCAACCAGGCGTCCAACGGCCGGGCCAGCAGCAGCGCCGCGACGGTCAGGTATACGACGTCGATGGCCTTGTCGACCAGTGTGCAGACCAATTCCAGCCGGCCGTAGCGCTTCGCCTCGGCCAACTCCCCGCCGGTCATGCCGGAGGCGTCGGACGCCACGGCGGAGGCGTCAAGTTGCGTCGATGCTGGCTCCTGATTCGACAATTTAAGTGCCTCGGATTCGGGTTTCGCCACAATGAAACCGGGTGAGAAAAGGGAAATTACGATGCAACAATGGTATCGAAAAGGGCTGTCGGAACAGCCGATGACGCCTACATGATAACAAGGGAATGGCCGAAGTGCAAACGTTCGGGTAGCTACGGTTTCGGAATCTCCTCCCCGCGGATCAAGTCCTCGAACGTCTGGCGGCGGCGGACAAGATGGGGACGGCCGGCGTCGATCAGCACCTCGGCCGCCAGGGGCCTCGAGTTGTAATTCGATCCCATCACGAACCCGTATGCCCCGGCGCATTCGATTACAAGATACTCGCCGACCTTCGCCTCGGGCAACCGGCGGGTCGAGACGAAGCCGCCTTCCTCTTGCGTGAAGATGTCGCCCGATTCGCAGAGCGGACCGCCGACGACCACTTCCTGTTCCCCGCGCCCGGCGCCGTCGTCGGCCGGCGCGATCGACATCGGATGGTACGAACCGTAGAGGATTGGCCGGGCAAGATTGTTGAAGCCGGCGTCCAACAGGTAGAAGGTGTTTTGGCCCTGCCGTTTGACCGCCCGAATCTCGGCGATCAGGTATCCGCTTTCGGCCACCAGATAGCGGCCCGGCTCGATCTCCAATCGCAGCGGGTGGCCGAATCGCTGCTCCAACCTTTTCCGCGCCGCGTCCCAAAGGGTGAAGTAGGCGGCCGGATCGACCGCGGAGTCGGTGGGGCGATAGACGGTGGGTAGCCCTCCGCCGGCGCTGATGTAGCGCAACGTCGGTCCCGCACGGGCCGCGGCCTGCTCCATCGCTTCGCAAACGCGCGAAAGATGTTCCATGTCGACCCCGGAGCCGATGTGCATGTGCAGGCCGTCGATCGAGAGTCGTAGGCGCTTGGCCCGATCGAGACACTCGGCGATCTGCCCGTGCCAGATGCCGTGCTTCGACTGCTCGCCGCCGGTGTTGGTTTTTTGCGATTCGCCGTGTCCGAAGCCGGGGTTGATCCGCAGCGTAATACCCCGCCCCGGCGCGCGGGCGCCGAGTTGGTCGATCATATCGAGCGAGCCGCAGTTGACGTGGATCTCGCGTTCGACGCACAATTCCAGCGATTCGGCGTCGAAAACGTCGGCCGTGTAGACGATCGGCGGGGGATCGCCGACCGGCGGGAACCCGGCCGCCATCGCGCGGCGAATTTCGCCCGCGCTGACCGCGTCGACCAGTGCCCCCTCGCGGCGGACCAGATCGAGAACGGCGAGGTTCGAGCAGGCCTTTTGGGCATAGCGAACGGTGTCGAAGGCCGCCAGATCGGCGATTCGACGGCGGACCGCGGCGGCGTCGTAGACGAACGTCGGCGTACCGAACTGCCGGGCCAATTCAACCACGGAAACATCGGCGATTTCACTACGGAAAGAAGGCATCAAGTTCGCGGTGAGAAGGTTTATCGACTATCGACGGTTGTATAAAAACTGTTGGGGTGGTAGTTGAACTACCACCCCAACGTGAAGCATCCTGTGTGGACGAATAACTTACTGTTGCGGCGGCGGCACCGGCATTCCAACCGGCGTTCTACGTATCAGCGGCACTTTTTGTCCCATCACGGCCAACGCCTTGAGCAGCCCTTCTTCGAGTTCCAGCCTCACGCGGACACCTCGGTCAATCGGTTTGGCGGTGATCAACACGTGGTCCTTGCCGCCG
>JAUWPQ010000279.1 GCA_030611515.1 Planctomycetota bacterium
CTGTCTCGCGTATCCTACGAAAACAGTGCGGATGCGATACTCCCTCACGCTTGGTCGCCGAATGCGAAAAGCGACTAAGGCGAAACGAGCTTGCCCGCCTGTACCACTGGAAACAACGTAACCGCCTACCTCCATTAAACTCAAATAAAAGACAAATCTAAAACAGTCGAAATAGTGGGTAGTGGATAGTGGGCAGTATTGTTTGGCCGCCGCGTCCACGCGGCGTTGAACTTTCGCGTTGAAGTGCAAGTTGCCCTCATTTCCACGCTCTGCGTGGGAACAAGATGTAAACCCCGAACCCCGAATCCCAAATCCCGAATCCCCGCCACTTCCATCAAGTTGCCTACTCGATTGTACCGATAAGAGCAGATATACGGGAAGTAGCATTCGGGGAGCACGAAGACGATGTATCAGGCACATTGGGGTTTGCGGGAATCTCCATTTCGGGGCTGTCTTGATCCGGGGATGTTTTATGAAAGCCCCACCCACGAGGAGGCCCTGTCCCGGCTGCATTTCCTCGTCGAACAACATTGTCGGCTGGGCCTATTGATCGGCCCGTCGGGCAGCGGCAAATCGTTGCTCCTGGAAGTTTTTACCGAACAACTCCGTCGCCGCGGCCGGCCAATGGCGAATATCAGTCTGCTGGACGTTGAGCCGACGGAGATGCTTTGGCTGCTGGCAACCGAGTGGGGATTGAATCCCGAGCCATCGCTGTCCACGGCCGCGCTCTGGCGGATGCTGACCGACCGGCTGATCGAATACCGCTATCAGCAGCTCGAAACCGTCGTGCTTTTGGACGATGCCGATCTGGCCGATCGCGCCGTGCAGCGGCACGTTGCCCGTCTGGCGCGATTCGATACCTCGCCCGAGGCGCGATTGAGCATCGTGTTGGCCGGCCGCAACGAGGGCATGGTTCGTTTGGATGAATCGCTGTTGGCGCTAACCGACTTGCGGATAGACGTGGAGCCTTGGCAACGGAACGAAACCGAGACTTTCGTCAATCGGCGGCTCAGTCAGGCCGACCGGCAAACACCGGTGTTCACTTCCCCGGCGGTGGATCGATTGCAAGAAATATCTCACGGCATACCTCGCCGCGTGTCCCAATTGGCCGAATTAGCCCTCCTTGCCGGGGCTGGCCAGAATCTTCAACAAATAGACGCCGGGGTCGTGGACAGCGTTTATCAAGAGTTGGTGTGACTGGTGGCAACCGGCAAACGCTCCGCGACCGCAGGAAAGGCCCCACCACGTTTTTCCCGCTGTTGGTGGGGCCGCGCTTCGCTTGCCCCACCCTGCTACACTGCTCTTGGTGAAACGGGAAACCGCCGGTAAAATAACCTTTTTGCCGCACCAATTAATAGTACATGTTAATAGTGCGCGGCCTAGAGCTTCACGCGTATCCAAGCCCGGCAGGACGCCAGGCGAGGCGTAAAGACTCTATTTTGCCTGGAAGGACACGATGCCCTGGGACCGGACGCCGCGGGCGGATTTTTCTCTGATGTCGCGCCCCCTGGAGTGGCTTACCAGGGCGGTCGTGCGGTTTCCCGTCTTGACGTTGGTCATCGCCGGCGCGGCGGTAGCCGTCTCGATATGGCTGACCGTCACCCAACTCGGCTTCCGCACCAGCCGCGCCGAATTGCTCAGTCCGAACAGCGACTATAACCGCCGCTGGCTCGGATACACCAAGGAGTTCGGCGACAAGGAAGACGTGGTCGTCGTGGTCGAAGGCGCGAGCCGCGAGCAGATCATCCCCGTGCTGGACGACGTGTGCCGCGAGTTGGCCCGGCGGAGTGATCTGTTCGCCGCCGTAATGCACAAAATCGACGCACCCAAACTGCGTGCCAAGGGCCTTTACTATCTCAAGCCGGAGGAACTCCAGCGGATCGACCAATTGTTGGAGCAGGCAACCCCTATCCTCCAAGGCAACTTCTTGCAATCGAATCTTGCCGGCATGGTCGGTTTGTCCGATCGACTATCGGGCATCGAACGGTCACTCGCACAAACGACCCCCGACGCCTTTTTCGCCTCCGGCGCCACCCGCTTAATCTCCGACGACGGTGGGACGGGCTTCGTTCTGCTGAAGCTTATGGAGGAAGACACGCAAAGCTTCGCTCAGAACAGCGAGTCGATCGACGCGCTGCGGCGGATAACCACGGAGATCGAGGCCCGGCATCCCGACGCCAAAATCGGGCTGACCGGACTCCCCGTTATCGAATACGACGAGATGCGATCCAGCGAAAAGTCGATGACGCTGGCCACGATTCTCTCGTTCCTGGGCGTGTTGGCGGTGATGATCGTGGCCTTCGGCGGATTTCGACATTCGATTATCGCCATGGCATCACTCGTGGTGGGCATGATTTGGGCCTGCGGATACGTCACCTTGACCATCGGGCACCTTAACATCCTCAGCATCGCCTTCGGCTCGATTCTCTTAGGATTAGGGATCGACTACGGCGTCTACTACGTCGCCCACTACTTGCAGCACCGCAAACGGACCGACTCGACCTCGCTGGCCTTGGTGCGGACGGCGGCCGGTGCGGGCCCCGGCATATTGACCGGCGCCGTGACGGCCGCGGTGGCATTTTTGGTCGCCGGTCTGACCGAGTTTCCCGGCGTTGCACAATTAGGACTTTTGGCCGGCGGCGGCATAATCCTCTGCTGGCTGGCTCAGGTGACGGTGCTGCCGGCTTTGATTCGGCTGGTCGACGCGGACGGCGAGAAGGAAAACCTGCCCGCCGCGCTCGACTTGCGATTCTGGCTGCGACCCTTGTTCGCCTATCCACGGCTGACGCTGGCGGCGGCAACCGTGGGCGTCGCCGCAACAGCCGTCGGAATTCAATACCTGCGATACGATTACAATCTGCTGAACCTTCAGCCGACCGGTCTGGAAAGCGTCGAACTGGAACACAAACTGTTCGACCAGACCAACCGCAGCGCGTGGTTCGCGCTGTCGGTCGCCGCGACGCCCGAGGAAGTGCAAACGCGGCGGGAAGCGTTCCAAAAGCTTCCGTCGGTCGAACGCGTCGTTGAAATTGCCTCGGCGATACCGCCCGATATTGAGCGGAAACGGCCGATCATCGAACGGATTCATCGCCGGCTGGCGGACCTCCCGCCACAAGCGCCGCGGATGCCCGGCGCGAGTCTCGCAGGAGGCGCTCCGGCGGCCGATTTGATGAACAAGCTCGGTGAACTGCGAAGGCTCCGAGACGTTTCCTCGCCCGAGCCGCCGTGTTTGGACGACTTGCCCGAGTGCGTCACCAGCCGCTTCGTCGGAAAAACCGGCAAATATCTGTTGCAGGTCTACAGTAAGGCGAATATCTGGGACGTGGGGCCGATGGGGCAATTCGTCGCCGAAGTGCGAAGCGTCGATCCAGAGGTCACGGGCAATCCCTTGCAGGTCTACGAGGCCTCGCGGCAAATGAAGCAGAGTTTCGAGCAGGCCGCCTGCTATGCCTTGCTGATTATCGTGCCGGTTGTGTTTTTCGATTTCCGCCGGTTGAGCCACACACTGTTGGCGACGATTCCGATGGGCGTGGGAATGTTGATGACCATCGGCTTGATGGGATTGCTCGACATTCCGTTGAATCCGGCCAACATGATCTTCCTCCCGCTGGTCATAGGAATCGGCATCGAGGACGGCATCCACTTGCTGCACGACATGCGACGCCAGGGCCGGCGCTACCGCGGCGCGGACAACGCCGTGATCGTGGCCGTGGTGGTCAACTCGCTGACCACGATGGTTGGCTTCGGCGCGTTGATGATCGCCAACCATCGCGGCCTGCAAAGCCTGGGCCGGGTGCTGATCCTCGCGATGGGATGCTGTCTGATCACGTCGCTCGTGCTGCCGAGCCTGTTGCGGATCGGAGGATTCGCGGCCGATGATTCCAATGATTCGGCAGCGGATGACGGGGATATGGAAAACGACGACTTTGCCGACGATCCGTCGACGGATGAACATTCGCTTCCGTTGGCCGCATAGCCGATCGGAGCAATGTATTTTGCAGCCGACGTGCCGAAAGGCCGCTAAAGAAATTTCGGCCATTCACAGTGACGCGAGCAACTCGTGTTTCTGTTGTGGCCGGCCCTCGATCCAACTGGAGAGAACCCAAAGCGAGACATCGCGATACGGCGACTCGGCGCGGACGTGGACCTGAAGTCCGTTGACTTCGATGACTTCGCAGGGAATAGATTCGTTGCACCGCATGACCGAACCAATGAACGGTGCAACATTAACCAGTACGCGATCGCCCTTTCGTACATCCATATCTGGTTTTCCTCCTTAATGAAAAAGCGCAACCGCTCAGCGACTAGCAATGGTGACGAGCACCATTATCTATAGCCACCGCCACCAGAATACACAATCCCCCGCCGTGTAATTTCCTCGGTTGCCGGGGGAAGCAACACCACGATAACGAAAATTTCCGGCGGAAATTCTATCCCCTCTGCCCGGGGCCACGGAATAAATGTTGGGAACAAGATCGATTCCGAGGGGGGGATGCACTGGAATTGCCATCCATTCCGTGGATATTTTCCCATCCAGTCACACCCCCGTAATTCCCGTGAATTATCGTATATGATGTGGCAATCCACACTTTCCGGCCTCCCTCCGTGGATGGTGAACCGGAGCATATTGCCCCCCAAAAAAGCCGAAATCGACGTTCAAGATTGACCGCTGGAAAGATCGAAAACTTCTGGAAATCAAGTATTTTTTCATGCTGTTTGCTTGACAGTCGGAACGATCTTGTTACAATCAGGGCAGTCAGAGTATTTATGCGGATTGTGTATATGTAAGGGTGTAGGCTTGGTCTATTTTTAGGAAACAATCATAATCGGGTGCACTCGCCCAGGAGACAGCGATGAAGACTATAGGCTCGACGGGAAGCATTCTTGTAAGGAATATGCGCCGGTGGAGGTATTTCTCCATCACGGC
>JAUWPQ010000107.1 GCA_030611515.1 Planctomycetota bacterium
GTGTGCGTGGAGACGACCACGCGGCGCGAGGATTGTCCCGATTGTCGCTCCGGGGACTGTCCCGATTTTCGTTCGACGAAAATGGGACTGTCCCCTTCCCCCTTCTCCTTGTCTCCTCCCCGGTCCTTATCGGCGGCGACGGAGAGGATGGCGGGGACGAGATAGGCGAAGCTCTTGCCCACGCCGGTTCCAGCCTCGACGACCAAGTGGCGTTGCCGCCGGATGGCCCGATCGACGGCCTCGGCCATGGCGAGTTGTTCGTCGCGGTGTTCATAGTTCGGCAACCGGGCGGCAATCCTTCCGCCGGGACCAAGTATTTCGGCGTATGAAAACATGGGATACAGGTTACAGGAAAGAGGGACGAGGGGCGAGGGACGAGTGAGGAACAGGTTGCCAGATATTCGGGGGCGATGTATACTCTGAGTGAGGGGCGGCCCGATTATGCGAATATACCTGGACAACTGCTGTTTCAACCGTCCGTTTGACAACCAGACCCAGACACGGATGCGGCTCGAGGCCGAAGCTAAGCTGGAGATACAGCAGCGCATCAAAGACAAGAAAATCGAGTTGGCCTGGTCCTATATGGTGGACTACGAGAATCAGGTCAACCCCTTCGAGGAGCGGCGGGAGGTGATTGCCCGCTGGAGAAGTGCGGCAACGGTAGACATCGAGGAAACCGAGCATCTCTTACATCAAGCTCGGCAAATTGCGGATCGCGGCGTGCGCGCCAAGGATGCCCTACATATTGCTTGTGCAATGGCGGCCGAGTGCGACTTCTTGCTGACGACCGACGATATGATGTGTAAGAAAATGCAGGGGTTCGGCGGCATTACAGTAATGAATCCGACGCAATTCATTATCGAGGTGGAATAATGTTCACGGACACCGAAATCAAAACCGTTGGCATTCGCGCGTTGGTCGCGGCCCTGGGCGACGTGCAGGCCGAGAAGTTCATTACCCTGATAAACCGCGAGCCGTTCGACTACACAAAATGGCAGAGAACGCTCTGGCCGGAGAAAAATGTCGACATTATCAGCCAGGAGGCCATGAAACTGCGTCAAGCAACCGGCGGGTAAGGATACTGAATAACACGGGAAAAAGGACGCGGCGAGTGGCGGATAAGGGGGCGGAACTTTTTTTCACCCTGTGCCTGCTACATTGGCACGTAATTTTGCGCTAACTTTTCAAGAACGCGTCTCGGGCGGAGTTTTGCGCGCGAGCGGCATTTTTGGGGTCAATTCAACCCCGCGCCCACGGGTTGATCAACCTGGCGCTTCAGGTTGATCAACCTGAGGTTAAACCGTGCTTGCGACTAAAGCACAGTCGCGATGCGAAATGAATAGACCTGGTTTCAAGCGGTTCGAGAACATCTTCGATCCTCGGCGAATCGACGCAAGAATTAAATGGCGAAATCGGGAATTTTTTCCAGTTAATTCAGACCGAAAAATCGACCGTAACCTGAATAACAACATGGGCTTGCGGCGACGACGCAAAAAACTTTTGCAATTGCCCCTCCTGCGAGGTATGCGCGACGAGGTCATTCTACCAGCCGGAAACGCCTGAAAAAAGGCTGTTTTCTGGCCGCCGGTATTTTCGCCTTTTTTCGCGCACCCCAGGGGCGGGCGCAAAAACGCCTTATTGGGGTCTGCAAAGGGTTGAAACCAGCGGAAAATCCGTCGGACTCGGGCGGTTTCCGAAAGGTTTTCGCAACGGACGGTAGGCCGGGGCGTGACTCGGCAAAGCTGACCGCCGGGTTGCAAACTAGGCAAACGGCAGCGGACGCGGGAGCGTCCGGGCAGTGTGTTCCCATGCGGAGCATGGGAACAAGGGGGGAAGTGCCTCCAGTCTCCGCCTCCGCCCTCACCCCCGGCCCCTCTCCCAAAGGGAGAAGGGAGACTTGTTACTCGACGGTGACGCTCTTGGCCAAGTTTCGCGGCTTGTCGACGTCGCAGCCGCGGATGACGGCGATGTGATAGGCCAGCAATTGCAGCGGGATCACCGTGATGATCGGTTGCAAGTATTCCTCGACTGCGGGAATCTCGATGATGTCGTCGGCCAGTTCGGCCGCCTCGGTGTCCCCCTCGCAGACCACGGCGATCACCGGCCCGCCACGGGCCTTGATCTCCTGGAGGTTCGACATCACCTTGTCGTAGACTTGTCCCCGCGGCATGATAAAAACGCTGGGCGTTTTTTCATCGACCAGGGCGATCGGGCCATGCTTCATCTCCGCCGCCGGGTAGCCCTCGGCGTGGATGTAGCTGATCTCCTTCAACTTCAACGCCCCTTCCAGGGCGGTGGGAAAATTGAACTGCCGGCCTAAATATAGAAAGTTGTTGCACTCGGCGTATTTCTCCGCGATCGAACGCACCTGATCGTTGTACTGGAGCGCCCGGCGGACCTTGTCGGGCAGTTCCTGAAGTTCGGCGATGATCTGCTTGCCAGCCGAGAAACTCAAATGGCGCAACCTACCGAAGTAGAGGGCCAACATCGCCAGTAGCGTACACTGCGAGGTGAAGGCCTTGGTCGAGGCCACGCCGATTTCCGGGCCGGCGCGGAGATAGAAGCCGCCGTCGGTCTCCTGGGCGATGGTGCTGCCGACGACGTTGCAGATACCCAGCACGGGGCAGCCTTTGCGCTGCATCTCGCGCAGGGCCGCAAGCGTGTCGGCCGTCTCGCCGCTTTGCGTGATGGCAATCACCAAAGTGCCGTTGTCCAGCGGCGGATTGCTGTACCGCAATTCGCTGGCATATTCCACTTCGACCGGCAGCCGGGCGAGGGCCTCGATCTGGCATTCGCCGACCAGTCCAGCGTGCCAACTGGTGCCGCAAGCGGTCATGATGATCCGGTTCAGGGCGCGGAGTTGCTGCGGAGTTAGATTGAACCCGCCGAACTTCGACGTGGCCGCGTCGTGGTCGAGCCGACCGCGCAGGACGTTTTCGACGGCCTCGGGCTGCTCGAAAATCTCCTTGAGCATGAAGTGGTCGAAGCCGCCCTTGGCGACGTCGGCCGCCTGGAAGTCGAGGACGTGGACGTTGTGGTTTACCCGTCCCTGATCGCGGTGGATGACCCTCAACTCGGAGGCGGTCACCACGGCCAGTTCGTGATCGGCCAAGTAGACGATCTTGTCGGTAAACCCGGCCAAGGGCGAGGCGTCGCTGGCGATGAAATACTCGTTGTCTCCAACGCCGACGATCAACGGACTACCCAGTCGCGCGGCGATCAGCACCTCGGGCCACCGACGGAACAGGACCACCAATCCGTAGGTACCCCGGAGTTGCGTCAAGGCCGACTGGACCGCGTCGACCAACGGCCCGTAGTCCGCTGCAGCCATATCCTCGACCGGCGGCTGGCGTTTCAGACAACTGTCGATCAGGTGTGCAATCACCTCGGAGTCGGTCGCCGATTGGAATACGTATCCCTCGTTTTCGAGCCGCTGCTTGATTGCCCGGTAATTCTCGATCACTCCGTTATGGACCACGGCCAGTTCGCCGTCTCCGCCGAAATGGGGATGCGCGTTCTCGTCGCTTGGATTTCCGTGAGTGGCCCATCGGGTATGACCGATTCCCACACTTCCGGGGGCAGGGGTATCGGCCAGTCGGTTTTCGAGTTGACTGATCCTACCGACCGTTTTGACCAAGGCGAATTGACCGTCTGGAGTGATCGTTGCCACGCCGGCACTGTCATAACCGCGGTATTCCAGCCGGTGGAGTCCCGTGACCAGGAACTCCGCTGCGTCTCGCGGTCCGATATATCCGACTATTCCGCACATTATGGATGATTACTCCTGGGAGCGACGACTTATGGCCCGATATAGCTGCCACACACGAAAAGGGGTACAGAACGCCCGCTACCCCAAACTATAGGGAGTCTCCCAAACATAGCACGCCCATCAGATTGGGGGAAGATGTCAAACACTTGACATTTCCATCGTCTTCAATCATGCTGAAATGTTACCAAGGGGACGTTGATGCTTCTTGTCAACGTGAGTGTTTCCAAAATGACGTCAGGTCGATCTTGCCGGGGACAGCGCGGCTGCTCATAGATGTCGCGCTCGGCACATTCGGCGCGGATACGTCGGAAAAGAATGGTTTGGCATGTCCCTTGCGGGTAGGACCTTCGCTCAGGGGGGCATTGTCGCTCGATCCGGTAACGCATGACAACGACACCCACGAAAAACCGTAGCTTTTCCGAGGAATTGCAGCGCCTGCTCCCCGGGCCGAAAGCACTGGCGGCCTGGCTGGTGCTGTTGGTCGTCTTCGTGTGGTTTTACTGGGCGTCGATCGAGAAATTGGTGCGGATATGGTACACGGAGGAGGATTACCAGCACGGGTTCTTCGTGCCGATTTTCGCCGTGGCATTGTTGTGGCTTCGGCGGGACATGATCGTGCCGTTCGCCGGGCGCGGCAGTTGGTGGGGATTGCCGTTTTTTGCCGTTTGGGCGGCGATGCTCTGGGCGGCGGTTTACTTCCGCTTTGAAAGCCTGCCCGAGATGTCGATGATTCCGTTTTTCGCGGGCATGGCCCTGTTCGTGGGCGGCTGGCAAGGATTGCGTTGGGCTTGGCCGGCCGTTGTATTCCTGATCTTTATGATTCCATTACCCGGCGCCGTCCAAGGACTTGCCAGTCAGGAACTGCAACGGGTCGCCACGAAACTGAGTGTTACTACGATTCAAACCTTCGGCATCCCCGCCATCGCGCAGGGCAACGTGATCCAATTGACGGACATTCCGGAAAAGCCGTTGGAGGTAGCCCAAGCGTGTAGCGGATTGCGGATGATGATGCTGTTTTTCGCGATCTGCGTGGGCATGGCGTTTTTGTCGAAAAAGCCGTTGTGGGAGAGGCTTTTCATGATCGCCAGCGCGGTGCCGATAGCGGTGGTCTCGAACGCGACGAGAATCGTGCTGACGGCGGTCCTATGCAAGATCGCTTTTCATTGGCCGTCAATCATATCCGTCGATACGGCATTCAAATTCATGCACGACGCGGCCGGCTATCTAATGATGCCCATCGGTCTGATATTGCTATGGATCGAGATGCACCTGCTGTCGAAGCTGCTGATCATGCCCTTGCCGGAACGGCCTCTGGTGATGGATAGATTGGCGACGGAGGAAGCGGTAAAAACCAGCGGCAAACGTATTGCCCGGAACAAGGGGCGAGGTTAAAGGAACAGGTCGCCGGCGTGCAATTTTGAATACCGGCGATAAGAGCACCAGCGAGGACTATCATGGCCGACAACTTTTCACGGTTGCCGAACGATCAATCCGACCCGCAGTCGATGGCGTTGCTGCCGGCCGACGCGAGGGAACAAACCAATGGGGAATGGAGCGGCTCCGCCTTGGGCCAACCGGCTAATCCGGACCCAACGGTCTACCTGCATGCACTACGGCGGCACTGGCTGATGGTGTCCGGGATCGGGCTGCTGATCGCGGCCATCGTCGGCCCCGCGGTCTGGTTTGGTATAGGCAATCGGTACATGGCCACCGGATATTTGCGGGTGGCAATGATGGAAACGCCCGTGGCCTTCCGAACCGAGTTGAATTGGACGGACGTCAGCCGTTTTGACATCTACAAAAACACGCAACGACAGTTGATCCTCAGCCGGTTTGTCCTCATGGCGGCCCTGCGCAGACCGGAGGTGGCCAGGATCCCGGTCATTCGGAAGGAACATCGCGACGGCGACGCGGTGAAGTGGCTTACCAAATGGCTGAGCGTCGGCTTCCCCGGCAGGGCGGAAATGATGACGGTGAGCCTCAGCCTAGACAACCCCGAACACGCTCAAACCCTGGTCAGGGCCGTCGTGGATTCGTACATGAAGGACGTCGTAAACGACGAACGCGACCGGAAACGGGAACGATTCAGCGAACTGGAACGGGTTTGCGCCGCCAAGGAGCAGAACATCCGCACGAAGCGGGAAGTATTGAAAAACCTCGGCCAGGATTTTGGGACCACGAACACCGCAACGTTGAACACGCGGCAAAGGCTCGCGTTGGAGGAGTTGTCCCTGTACCGCAACCAGCACGCCCGATCGCAGTTTGAGACGAAACGATTGCAAGGTGAGTTGGCCGCCCAAAAAGCCCTCTTGGCCAACGTGGATCTCATGGAGATTCCGGCCCTCGAAATGGACAAGATCATACAGTTCGATCCGGTGGCGAGACAGCTAGGTATGGAATTGGGCTGGAAAAAAATGGACGAGGTGTATACCAAGGACCGGGTCCTGGAGAACGCCAAGAGCCAATACGCGGGCCACATCTCCGCCGAAGTCCAGATGCTCCAGCAACAATACGACGCGCGGGTCGCGGAGTTGCAGCAAAAGGCCCAGGACAAGCAGCGCGCGGAAATCGAGATGGAGATTCTCCGCTGGGAGACGCTCCTGGCCACCACCCTGGAACAACAGGAAGCCGCGACGAAGGACATCGCCACTATGCTCGAGCAGGCCAGGGAGTTCGGCGACACAACCGTCGACATCGAGATGTTGCGGGCAGACCTTATGCAGCAAGGGGTGTTGGCTACCCAACTGGCAAGCGAGCGGGACAAGCTGAAGGTAGAGTTGCGGGCCACGCCGCGGATCACGGAATTGGGGCCGGTGGAGAAGCCGTTGATCCCCTCCAACACCATTATGCGCGTCATGATAACGCTGATGGCCGTGTTGGGGGGATTTGCCTGTCCAGCCATCGGGATCGCTTTCCTCGACGTCCGCACCGGGCGAATCAACACCAGCGACGACGTGTCGAAGAAGCTTCGGGTGCCGGTGATCGGTTTGGTGCCGCGGATTCCCGCGGGGGTGATTCACCGGTTGGCGTCGCCCTCGAAACGGCACCGTAGCTGGTATTTGCGGCTGACGGAATCGGTCGACGGGATTGCCGCCCGTCTGCTGCACGACGCCGACCTCAAGCAGCACCACGTGATTATGGTTTCCAGCGCCACCAGCGGCGAGGGCAAGACCACCCTGTCCGCCCAGTTGGCGCTAAGTTTCGCCCGGTCCGGACGGCGTACCGTGCTGGTCGATTTCGATCTGCGACGTCCGTCGTTCGACGAGGTGTTCGGGGTGCCCTTGACGCCGGGAGTCTCGGAAATGCTTCGAGGGCAGAACGGCACCGCCGAACTGGTGCGTCAGAGCACCACGGAAAACCTCTCGGTGGTAACGGCCGGCCAATGGGACCGGCGGGCCTTGGCGTCGTTGTCCAACGGCAACGCGGCTCCCCTGTTCAAGGAACTCCGCGAGACCTTTGAGTTCGTGGTGATCGACACCAGCCCGATTTTGCCGGTGGCCGACGCCCGCTTCGTCAGTCAACTGGTCGACACGGTCGTGCTGTCGGTATTCCGGGACATCAGCCAAGCCCCGAAAATCCAGGCGGCGTGCGACATCCTGGCGGCGTTCGGCGTGCAATCGGTGGAAGCCGTGGTTACCGGCCTGAACGAGCACTCCTACGGTAAACACATGGGGTACGAATCCACGGTCACTACCTGATAGCGGATGGTGTATTTTACGATGGGTAACACGGCAATACGGTTGTATCTTCTGTCGGCCATCATTCTGGCGACATACGGGGTCGCCAAGTGGGAAAAGTACGCGCTGCAACCGCCCGAAGTGCAACTGCCCAGTTGGACTTTCCATGAATTGCCGACCCAGCTTGGCGACTGGCGCGGCGAGGATACCGAACTGGATCCCGAGATCACCAAGGCAGTCGGCGCGGAGCGAATCGTGGACCGCATTTATCGAGATGGATTGGGGCATGAAATCTCGATGCATACCGCAATGTTCACGGATCCCGTCGAAGGCGTGTACCATAGCCCGTTGAATTGCTACCGGGCAAATGGTTGGGAGTTGAGGGACAAGACTCGCGAAGAACTACGTCTGTTCGACGATCTGACCATTCCGGTCAGCTTGACCACTTGGAAGCGTGAAGGGGACCGCGCGCTGGTCGTTTATTGGTATCAACTTGGCGAACACGTGCTCTTCGGCCGACTGGACCTAGGGCTTAAGGTGCGTTGGTCTCTGGCGGGACGGCCAAAATGGCCGCCGCTTGTCAAAGTGATGTTGCAGATTCAGGCGACCGAGCTTGAAGAGGCGAAAGCCACCATTCTGAGCTTTGCGGAACAAGTCGCCAGATGGGAAAATCAGCCCGAACGCAGGAAGGAACTGCTGCTCATTGGAGACCATGCTGAAAATCGAAATTCCGAGGCCTCGCAACCGCAATAAACTACGGCACCCGATGCGGCTGCGGATTTCCGCATTGTAACATGAAGACATCGCCCGCTTCATTTGACGAAGCCGGCGATTACGGATAGGATAAAGTAACCTCCTCGATTTATCTCCTCGTGACGGTTAGGGAAGGACAGCGGCTTCCATGACGTTAAGCAAATCTCATCCTGTTGAACAACGTGAACTTTTCGACGGCGGTTCGGACTCGAAGGACCGTTTTTCGCGGGGCATCATCCGCTCCGTGCTATACGGCGGACTTCGTCGGTCCCTCAGGCAGTTGACGAGCCCCCGCTCTTGGCTTTTGGCGGGAATGCATTCAGTGGTGTTCGTGGCGGCTTACTGGGGGGCTTATTTGCTCCGCTTCGACTTCGATATCCCGTCGAATAGCTTAAGTCTATATTTGTCCAGCCTTGGTTGGGTAGTTGGAATTCAGTTGGCGGTCTTCTGCCTCTTGGGGCAATTCCACGGTTGGTGGCGATATGTGACCTTCGCCGATTTCGCCGCCTTGATCTACGCCGCTTTGATCTCGTTGTGCGTGTTGACCACGGCAACCTATTTTGTCCAGCCGGCGCGATCGATCCCGCGCGGGGTATTGGGTATCGACTTCATGTTGATCGTCGGCATGTTGGGTGCCTTGCGGGCAAGCTGGCGGATGTTCCGCGAGATTTTTCGACCCATGCTCAACGGCAACGATTGCCGCCGTGCCTTGTTGGTTGGCACCGATCTTTCCAACGGAATTCTCGCCCACCAGATTCAATCCCATTTCCACCTCCCTTACCGGGTGCGCGGGTTCTTGGCCACCGATGGTCGCTCCGCCGGAGGACGCTTGGGACAAATCCCCATCCTCGGCAAACTTGAAGACGTCGAAGAGATCGCCGCCGCCTATCGCGCCACGGACGTGCTGGTGGTTGCCGGCAGCTTGCCGGGCGGGCGGCTCCGCCGCCTGATGGAGACCTGCGAGCAAGGCGACTTGAACCTTAAGATCATCCGCTCGCTCGAGGACCGACTGGAAGGCGACAATCGGATGCCGATCCGCGACATTGAAATCAACGACCTCTTGCGCCGCGAGCCCGTCACCCTCGACACCGATAACATCGGCAAACTTATCGAGGGCCGGCGAGTTTTAGTGACCGGGGCCGGCGGCAGCATCGGCTCCGAAATCTGCCGCCAAATAATCGGTTTCAATCCGCAATCGTTGGTCCTGCTCGGCCGCGGCGAGAACCGCATCTTCGCCATCGAAAAAGAACTGCAAAGCAAGGAAACGTCCACCACGCTCCATGCCTGCATCGCGGACGTGACCAATCGGCAACGGATGGAGCGGGTTTTCAAAACCCATCGTCCCGAGGTGGTGTTTCACGCGGCCGCCCATAAACACGTACCCCTGATGGAGGCGAACGTCGGCGAGGCGATAAGAAACAACGTCCTGGGAACCAAGTGCGTGGCCGATCTGGCCGACCAGTTCGGCGTGCGGAGTTTCGTGTTGATCTCCACCGACAAGGCCGTTCACCCCACCAGCGTGATGGGAGCCACCAAGCAGATCGCGGAACGCTATGTCCACACGCTTTCACAGGAGTCGGCCACCCGATTCATCGTCGTCCGCTTCGGCAACGTGTTGGGTTCCGCCGGGAGCGTGGTGCCGCTCTTCCAGGAGCAAATCCGCCGCGGGGGGCCAATCACCATCACCGACCGGCGCATGACGCGGTTCTTCATGACCATTCCCGAGGCTTCCCAGTTGGTCCTCCAGGCCGCCACGATGGGCACCGGCGGCGAAATCTTCGTGTTGGAGATGGGAGAACAGGTTAGGATCATCGATCTTGCTCGCGACCTGATCCGTCTCTCCGGACTCCCTGAGGACGCCGTCGAGATCATCTCCACCGGCATCCGGCCGGGCGAGAAGCTGTACGAAGAACTGTACTTCGACGACGAACAGACCCTGCCTACTTCGCATCCGAAGCTGCGGGCGGCGTATCATCGCCCCTATTCCTTGGTGGAAGTGCGCCGCGCGATTGCTCAACTCCAGAGGCTGGTCAATGACCCGGAAGAGTTGCTCCGCCGGAAACTTCGTGAGATCGTTCCCGAGTTCAACTCGCCGCGGGACGGCGTCGAGACGAAAGGGGTCGCCCCTGTCTGCTTGAATAATCACGAAGTGAAGGCCAGCGCGTGACCCCGATGTCTCCGGTTAGAATTGCTTCTACGATGGCAAGCCCTCTCTTGCCCGTGCATTCGCGCCAACCCGCATACCCCGCACCACTTACCCGATGGTGCCCGCTGGGCCGCGAAACGCCCTCGGCGAATTTCGCTCAGCTTCCGCAATACGATAATCGACACTATATTATGGTATTGGCAATTGTATTGGCAACAGAGAATTGTGTTTCCTGGTTCCCACGCTCTGCGTGGGAACCCACGTTTTCCGACGCTACGGGTCGGTGGCGGCGTCGCGGACAGTGCGTTCCCGCGGAGGACCGTGGGAACGAGAGGTTTCGGGAGGTTCTACCCGCCTTAAACCGGTTTGGGTAAGTTACGCGCGATGAGGCGCTGCAAGTACATATCGAACGACCTGCGCAAAGGGGACGCCGCGTCACCCACGGGGACGGAGTCCGCGCTGAAGCCCTTTTCGGGAGACATGCCTTGAATAACTCAGTTGCAGTTGTGGGATGCGGATATTGGGGAAAAAACCTGGTGCGCGTGTTTTCGCAACTCGGCGCGCTTAAATGCGTCTGCGATACCGACGCCGCCCGGTTCGACAATCTAAGCATCGAAGGCGATACGCCAAAGTTTACCGGCAACCTCGCCGACGTTCTCGCGGACCAGAGCATCGCCGCCGTGGCCGTCGCCACTCCGGCCGCTACCCACTACGACGTCGTCCAGCGATGCTTGGAGGCCGGCAAGGACGTGTTCGTCGAAAAACCGCTGGCGCTGAACGTCGATCAAGGGCAAGAATTGGTCGCCCTGGCGAGAAAGCATTCGCGGATCCTCATGGTCGGACACATCCTTCTCTACCACCCGGCCGTCATCAAGCTCCGCCAACTCATCCAGCAAGGGGCCTTGGGACGCATCTTGTATTGCTATTCCAACCGACTGAACATGGGCCTGATCCGCACCGAGGAAAACATCCTCTGGAGCTTTGCCCCGCACGATATATCGGTGATGTTGCACCTGCTGGGTGAGGAACCAATCTCGGCCGAAGCCGAAGGGCAAAGCTACTTGACCCCCGGCGTCGTGGACGTGACCCTCAGCCGGCTGCGGTTCCGCAGCGGAGCGACTGCCCACATCTTCGTCAGTTGGCTCCATCCCTCCAAAGAGCAGCGGTTGGTCATCGTCGGTACGGAACAGATGGCCGTCTTCGACGACACCGCCGAGAAGAAACTCCTGCTCTATCCCCATCGCGTCGATTGGGCCAGCCGCGCGCCGAAGGCCGTCAAGGCCGAAGCGGTGGCGGTCGAGTTGGAGAAGGCCGAGCCGCTCAAGGAAGAATGCCAACATTTCCTCGATCGCGTGGCCGACCGCCGCGAGCCGCGATCCAGCGGCGAGGAAGGGCTGCGGGTGTTGAAAGTCCTCGGCGCCTGCCAGCAGTCGTTGGAAAAAGACGACCGCTTGCAGTTTAGCGCGAGTCCCGCGCCGGCGGAAGCCGCGCCCCCATGCGAATACTTCGCCCACGAAAGCGCCTACGTCGACCAGCCCTGTTCGATCGGCAAGGGGACCAGAATCTGGCACTTCTCGCATATCATGAAGGGGGCCGTGATCGGCGAGAAATGCTCGATCGGCCAAAACGTGGTGATCGGCTCGACCGCCGTTCTCGGCAACGGCGTGAAAGTCCAAAACAACATCTCGATCTACGACAAGGTGACGATCGAGGACGGCGTGTTTTGCGGCCCTTCGATGGTCTTCACCAACGTGATCAACCCCCGCAGCGAGATCGTCCGCAAGGACGAATACCTCCCGACGTTGATCCGCCACGGCGCTACGCTGGGGGCCAACTCGACGATCATCTGCGGCCACACTGTCGGCCGCTACGCCTTCATCGCGGCCGGGGCCGTGGTGACGAGCGACGTACCCGATTTCGCCTTGATGATGGGCCTGCCCGCCAAACAACACGGCTGGATGTGCCGCTGTGCCGTCGCGAAGCTCGATTTCGATTCGACCGGCACGGCGAAGTGTTCGGTCTGCGGCGCAGACTACCGTCTCGAAAACGGGCAAGTGCGGGAGACAAATAATTCGTAATGAAAAGGAAACCATTTTTGAACAGGAGGAAACAGAGATAACAGAGACTTTGTTTCTCTCTGTTGCCTCTGTTTCCTCCTGTTCAAAAAAATGAGTGTTATGCATCCACTATACCAACAGGCGGCAGGAATAACTCGCGATTGTATCGGCGCGGCGATTGAGGTTCACAAGGACAAAGGGCCGGGACTGCTCGAATCCATTTATGAATGGTGTTTCTGCAAGGAATTGGAACTCCGGGGTTACGACGTCCGGACTCAGAAGTCGGTGGTCATTCGTTATAAGAATTTCAAACGCGAGGAACCGCTAAAGTTCGATATCCTTGTGAATTCCTGCCTCTTGATTGAAACTAAAGCCGTAGAGAAGGTTCACCCCATCCATAAGGCGCAATTATTGAGTTACATGAAGTTGTTGGCTATCCCTCTTGGTCTGTTGATCAACTTCAATGTTGAAAAACTGACCGACGGAGTCTCGCGTCTAATACTTCCTCAAGCAAACTCCCCAAATTGAAAAACAACTCTCCGTTCCCTCTGTTTCCTCCTGTTCAAAAAACCCCAAAATCATGACACAACCGATTACCGTCCCCCTGCTCGACCTAAAGGCCCAATACGCCACGATCCGCGACGAAATCCGCCCGGCGGTCGACGCCGTGCTGGAATCGCAAATGTGCATCCTCGGGGCGACCGTGGCCGACTGTGAAACCAAGCTGGCCGAGTATTGCCGCTGCCCGCACGCGGTCGGCGTTTCCTCCGGCAGCGACGCCTTGTTGATCAGCCTGATGGCCGAGGGGATCGGTCCCGGCGACGAAGTGATCACCACGCCCTACACGTTCTTCGCCACCGCCGGCGGGATCGCGCGTGTCGGCGCCAAGCCGGTCTTCGTCGATATCGACCCGCAAACCTACAACATCGACCCCGCCGGAATCGAGGCCCGAATCACCCCGAATACCAAGGCCATCCTGCCGGTACATCTTTACGGCCAGTGTGCCGATATGGACCCGATCATGGCGCTGGCCGACGGGCGTGGGATACCGGTCGTCGAGGACGCCGCCCAGGCGATCGGCTCGGAGTACAAGGGCCGCCGGGCCGGTTCCATCGGCCGCTACGGTTGTTTTAGTTTCTTCCCGTCTAAAAACCTGGGCGCCGCCGGCGACGGCGGACTGGTCACCACCTGCGACGACGCGGTGAACGAGAAACTCCGCGTGTTGCGCATGCACGGCTCGAAACCAAAATACTACCACGACCTGATCGGCGGCAACTTCCGCTTCGACGCCCTGCAAGCGGCTATCGTCGCCGTAAAACTACGCCACCTCGACCAGTGGACGGCCGGGCGTCAGTCGAACGCCGCCCGCTACCGACGCTTGTTCGAGGCCGCCGGGCTATCGCTCCCCTCGCCCGCTGGGAGAGGGGCCGGGGGTGAGGGCAATCTCCCCTCGCCCATTGGGAGAGGGGCCGGGGGTGAGGGCCTTGTCCAACTGCCCGTCGAGATGGAAGGCTACCGCCACATCTACAATCAGTTCGTCATCCGCGTGCCGCGCCGCGACGAATTGCGGGCGTACTTGAAAGAGCAAAAGATCGGCAACGAGGTCTACTACCCGGTCCCGCTGCACGTGCAGAAGTGTTTCGACTATCTCGGCTACAAGGAAGGCGACTTCCCCGAGAGCGAACGGGCGGCCCG
>JAUWPQ010000402.1 GCA_030611515.1 Planctomycetota bacterium
GGCGGGCTTGCCCGCCGTGTATCACGTCACGAACGGCGGGCAAGCCCGCCCGCTACACCACCGTGAAAAATGATCTAATAATTCGGCGTCGGGGGGCGATAGTGGTTCAGGTCGATCGAGCGGAACCACTCGATCGTTTTCAGCAATCCCTCGTGGAGCGAAACGGTCGGCCGCCAACCGAGACGCCGCTCGGCCAGCGAGATGTCCGGCCGCCGCTGCATCGGATCGTCGATCGGCAAGGGTTGCCGGATGAGCTTCGACCGCGAGCCGGTCAATTTCAGGACGAGTTCGGCCAATTCGAGGATCGTGAACTCCTCGGGGTTGCCGATGTTCACCGGCCCGACGAAATCGTCCGGGCCGTCCATCATGCGGATCATTCCATCGATCAGTTCGTCGCGGTAGCAGAAGGAGCGCGTCTGCGAGCCGTCGCCGAAGATCGTGATGTCTTCGCCGGCCAGCGCCTGACGGATGAAGTTCGACACCACGCGGCCGTCGAAGGGGTGCATGCGCGGGCCGTAGGTGTTGAATATCCGCACGATGCGGACGTTGACCCGATTCTGGCGGTGGTAGTCCATGAAAATGGTTTCGGCCGCCCGCTTCCCCTCGTCGTAGCAGGCCCGTGGGCCGATCGGGTTGACCACTCCGCGGTAGGACTCGGGTTGGGGATGGACTTCCGGGTCGCCGTAGATTTCGCTGGTCGAGGCTTGCAGCACCTTGGCCCGACACCGCTTTGCCATACCCAGTATGTTGATCGCTCCCATCACGGACGTCTTCATCGTCTTGATGGGGTTGTATTGGTAGTGGCCCGGGGCGGCGGGGCAGGCCAAGTTGTAGATTTCATCGACCTCCAAAAAAATCGGCAGCGTCACGTCGTGACGGATCAACTCGAAGTTGGGGCAGTCCAGCAGGTGCGAGATATTCGACTTCTGGCTGGTGAAGAAGTTGTCCAGGCAGATTACGTCGTGGCGGCGTTCGATCAGCCGTTCGCAGAGGTGCGAGCCGAGGAACCCGGCCCCGCCGGTCACCAAAATTCGTTTTATGGAAGACACCCGATCGACCTTGGTACGTGTAGTCTGACACACGATGTTGTGTGGATGTTCTTAGCCGGCGTTTCTCACCACGGGGTTGTCAATTCTCCTCGTGTGGTGAGAAATGCCGGCTAAATGAGTGACGCCATGCAATCCTACCACAAACCACGTTATGACTCGTCGGCCCGTTGAATAAATTGCAGGCGGCACATGCCGCCGTTAGGGACATACATTCACCATCGCGGAAATTTGGCGACGGAAGCTCGATCCAGTAAACTCGAAGTAGCAGTATCCGTGTGTTCCGCGGGACGGATTATGCCGGATACAACGAGATTGCCGGTACCGAAAGTAATCTATTCCAGAGAAAGGATGTGGTTTTCCACGTAA
>JAUWPQ010000269.1 GCA_030611515.1 Planctomycetota bacterium
CTAGCCGAACTTCACGCGGACGGACGGTTCGTCCTCGACGACGTCGCGGAGTTTGATGGTGGCGCCGGGCGGGGCGCGACGCTCGGAGACGATGCCCCGGGCAGAGGTAGAAAGGAACTCGTGGAACAACGCGGCCGGCCCGGTGGGGAAACGGATGCGGAGCTGCTCGATCAGCTCCTCCCAGAGCAACCCGCTGCGGTAGATTACCCGATACGCGGCCATCAGTTCCCGGATGGCGGCAAGGTCGTATCCGGCCCGTCGCAGTCCGATCTTGTTAAGCCCCACGACCAGGGTGCTCAGCCCATCGACGGTGACGTAAGGCGGTACGTCTTTCACCAGATGGGCCTGGCCGCCGACCATCGCCAACGCTCCGACGCGGCAGAACTGGTGAACGCCCGCCGCCCCGGAGATGAACGCGCGATCGTCCACGTGGACGTGCCCGGCCAGCATCGCGTTGTTGGTCAAGATCACGTGGTTGCCCAGTCGGCAGTCGTGGGCGACGTGAGTGTTGACCATCAGCATACAGCCCTCGCCGATCGTGGTGGCATGTTCAAAGATCAACGCGCGGTGGATGGTCACGTTCTCGCGGATGGTGTTTCCTTCGCCGATGACCACCCGGCCCGGCCGGTCGGGAACGTGAACGTGTTGCGGAAGTCCGCCGATGACGGTGCCCTCGTACACGTGGTTGTTTGCCCCCAGGCTGGTTCCTTCCTTCACGACCACGTGACTTTCGAGCGTGCAGCCCGAGCCGATCGACGCGCCGGACTCGACGATGCAAAAGGGACCGATGCTTACGTCCGGGCCAATTTGGGCCGAAGGGCCGACAATGGCCGACGGGTGTATGCTCACAGAAGGCTCCTCGTGTGAAGTGCGTGGTACATCGAGCGGGCAAATCTTTAGCGGAACTTGTAGGAGACGGATCCGTAACCGTTCGCCTCCTACAGACGCCCCTGTTTGACTCTATCGGTTGCCCAGAACATACCCGTTAAGCCAGTCCCGCGGACTGTAACGGTTTTCCCGGTCTTGCCAGCTTAAACCCCGCCGCGGAAGGGGGGGAGGAGGAGGGATGAAGGATGAAGGATGAAGGATGAGGGATGAGGGATGAAGGATGAAGGATGAGGGATGAAGGATGAAGGAGGAGGGATGAAGGAGGAGGGATGAGGAATTAGACCCTCAGGATAACTGTTTGCGGTTTTGAATCCGTTGTTCCTCTTCCCTTCATCCTTCCTCCTTCATCCCTCATCCTTCCTTCCATCTCCCCCTTCCGCTAGACTGTGGCTTTGCGATGATGTCCACCCGCCCCCGGAGTGTTTGCCATGCCGACCGTAGACCAACTGTATGACGAGGCTATCGCTCTTCAACAGGCGGGCAATCTGGAGGAGGCGGTTGGCAAGCTGAAGGGGCTGGTCGCCGAAAATCCCGATTACGCCCTGGCCTACGCCGCGCTGAGCGTCTTCCACGGCAGGCTGGACCAGCACGACGAGGCCGTCGAGCACGGCCGAAAGGTGTGCGAACTGGAGCCGGACGACCCGTTCAGCTTCATGGCGATGAGCCTGATCTGCCAGCGCGCCGGCCGAATCCCCGAGGCCGAGGAGGCGCTCAGGACGTCGATGGAAAAACAGTCGGCCGCGTGGAGCGGGCAATGAGCCGTTATTAGCTGCTAAGCCGCAAGCGGCCGGTTTGCCGGGGCGGCAGTGCAACTGCCACCCCAACGGTGTTTTCCTACCCACTATCCACTACCCACTACCCACTACCCGCTATCGTCGGCTATTCCACGTCGCGGAGTTCCACCAGCGTGTGGCTGACCAGCGCGCCGTCCTCGAAGTAGCACTGGCCGCTGATCGTCCGCAGCACCTTGAGCACATCGAGCGTCGTGTGGACCTGGCCGAGGATCAACTGTCGCTGATCTTCACCGACGTTTTCCAAGCCCGGAGATTGCTCGAAGGCGTAATCGATCCAGGGCGTGGCCAGATCGACCAACGCCGCCCAATCGAACCAGCCGGCCACGGCCAGCGGACGATCTGTCTCAACGAGCAATCCGCCCACCGAAAGCGGCGTGGCCTTCAGCAGCCGGGCGGTGTGCCCGGGCGAGATCGAGATGACCGCTACGTTCTTCGATATGCCCACGTTGGGGACGATCTGCTTATCCACGCCCCACTCCTCGGGTAGCGGGAAACTGTAGACCTTCCCCTCGGAGCTATCGGTCACTTGCGGCTCGGGGAGCCTGATATCCTCGGGCACGTTGGTCCCCTCGACCTGACGTATCGCGTCGATCAGCCCGTTGACGACGTCCCAGTAGTCGTGCATCGCGCTGCGGAACATCTCGGCGTCGCTCAGTCCGATGACGATCGCCGGCTCGAGCATCGGCAACGATTCCTCGGCGGCCGGCATATCGTCGACGAATCGCTTGCTCTGCAACTTGCCGTCGACAGTCAGCGCCAACTGGCCGTCGGCCAGCGAGGGAATGAGCAACTCGCGGTTGATTTTGTCCATCCGCTCCATCAGCGGCAGCGCCCCTTTCAGGAACTCCTCGAGCTTCCGCCGATCTTCATCCGGCATCGTCGGCAGGCCGAACTCCTCGAAGTATCCGTAGGCCGTTTTGGCCCATTTCGACAGCAGGTCGTAATTCTCCGGGCTGACTCGCTGACGGACGACGATACCCAGGATCGGGTTGCCGCCGACGTGTTGCAACAGCCCCAGGGGCTTCGTTCCGTCCAGGCCGCCGTGGTCGCCCCAGGCGTAACGATAGCTCTCCACGCCGCGGTCGGTGAGAAAGCTGAAGCCCGCGATCGCCCCCGCCTCGGGGACAAACGCCTTCAGGTCCTCGGCCATCTCCTTGGCGTCCTTGCGGATCAGTTCCCGTTGTTCGTCGCTCAGTTCGGCCTCCGGCAGCAGCATGTCCACGACCGCCAGGACATCATCGATCTGCCGCTTCTGGTTGTTCAGTTGCCGGTTCATCGCCTTGCTCAGGTATCCGACGGAAGTGAGCCGCCGGTCGGCGAATTTCGCCAACGGTTTGAACTCCTCGCGGTCGATCAGCCGCGGGCCTTTGCCCAGCTTTTCCAGACATTCCAGCGACGACCCGATCGAGACCAGCAGGTAATCGTCGCGGATGCCGATTGCAACGACCAGCTTCGATTCTTTGATCCGCTCGACGATCTTCAGGACGTCGCCCTCCTCGGCCTCAAAGCCCTCGAACGTATCCATGGGGACTTCATCCCACGGGATCAGATGGCCGTCTAGTTCCAACACCAGGAAATCATAATCGCCGACCTTGGTCTTCTTGAAGCGGCCCTTGGTCTCTTCGTTCGATTCCAAAACGATGTTGGCGATCGTTTCCAGCTTGATGAGCTGTTCCTTGGCCAACTCGGCGTTTTTAATCCGGAAGCCGACGATCAGGTTGGGCACGGCGATCAGGTCGACGTTTTCGGCCAGCGCCGAGATCGTCTCGCCGGCCCTGATTCGATTCATGTCCTCGGCTTGTCCCGTCGTCAGGGCCATCAACGTCCCATAATTTTGGGCGGCCTGGACATCCTGGAAAAGCTGCAAAAAATTGGCGGAGCTCATGTCGCCGTAAAAGAAAATCTCCTCCGAAGCCATGTCGACGAGCATGTCGATGACCTTGCGGCTCTCGGGATTCTCCATCGCTTCGGCGAGTTTTGACGGGACGCTATCGGGGTTGGACAACTGCATGTTGTAGAACATCATCCCCATCTGGACGGCGGGCATTTCCTTGATCTTCGCCCAGGCGTTGCTGTTGACGATGGCCTCGAACTGCTCGCGGTTGCGCAACATGCTCGAATAGAAGGCGGCGTCCTCGGGCACGAGCTTCAGCGAGGTGTCGAGTTTATCCAACTCGGCCGCCTCGACGGTGTGCGGGACGAGCCAACCGGCCGCCGCCAACGCGATCGAAAGGACCGAAAACCGAACTAATCCGAATAACCGGCGACGCGCGATCATGGTTATCTCCTTGTGCTGGTAGTCTATCGCAGTGCGCCCCGAACGGGGGCGGAGCGGTCCATTTCCTAAACATAGCGTATGGATGGAACCGTAGTGGCGACATTCTACCAGGCCGCCGGGGGGTAGGCAAGCAGGCGCGCCGGCCGGGCGTGATTTAGCGGCTATCCGAGGGCGTCCGGGAATAGTTCCATTTAGCCCGCCGTGAATACACGGCGGGCAGCGGTGGTTGGACACACCAGACCGTGCCCCGGGTGTATTCACCCGGGGCTAAATAGCTGTTTTTGCGGACCAATTTCCAGAAAAACTTACCCCGGCTCGCTGGGCAAGTCGCGCGGATAGGGGAGCGGCAGCGCCGGAGGAAGCGGCTGGTCGTACATCTCCGCCCAGTCCTCGCGCTCCTCGTCGGTGGCGTAATAGCGTAGCCAGACCTCCGGGTCGCGGTTGGCGCCCGTGCAGTCCCAGTGCAGATAGTTCTTCGGCCAGTCGAGCTTCTTTTCCCGCGCCGGAAGGATGTCGCGGAAGAGCAGCCGATACAACTCGCGGTCGTTCAAGTGGTCGGTGAAATCCAGCACGATCCGCTTCTGATAGAGCTTGCGGACCACTTCCCAGAGGATTTTGTTCAAGCTCTCGCCGTCCAACGACTCCGGGCGGGGCGGACGCAGCTCGGGATCGAACCACCTGTAGATCGGCAACACCGGGGCCTGTTCCCAAGCCAACATGGCGGCCAGAAACTCGTTTTCCGCGGCCAGCGTAAAGTGCTGGACGTTCACCCGGCTGATCGACTCGTCGAAGTAACGCTCCAGTTCGTCGCGCAGTTCAGCGTTGCGGAGCAGTTGCTCGACCTCGTCGGGCTGTGGATGATGCGAACCATGCATGAATATCACCGGAGTAGATCGAGTCGTAGGTTGCCGCCACTAAGTGCCGCCACTAAGAATCGAGTGTACTCAGGCGCGACCGATTTTCCAAGGGTCTAAACGGCCCGACGCCGATTTCTTTAGACAATTTTCGACGTGGAACCGCTACCAGCGGCGTACACGCCCCAAGCGGTCGGCATAATCGGCACTACCGGAACATTCCGCCGCGAATCGGATGAGGAACGTCGAGAAGGCCACGTTTAATGACTCTCGGAAATCCAAGGAAGAAAAGAAAACGCCCCGCAACTGCGGATGCGGCGGCTTAACGTTGCCGCTAAAGCGTTAATCTTCAATGTGTAGCGGGGGGTGGGGGGAGCGGGTGCGGGATAGATCGGAACACCCCCCCCCCCCCCCCCCCCCACCCCCACAAA
>JAUWPQ010000094.1 GCA_030611515.1 Planctomycetota bacterium
TGGTGCGGATTCCGCCGGAAGTCGACGTGCCGCTGACCCCACGGGTCAGGCAACTGATCGACACCGCCGACTTCCGCCGACTCGCCCGAATCAGTCAACTCGGACTCGTCTCGCTGGTCTATCCGGCGGCGATTCACACACGATTCGAGCATTCCCTGGGCGTCTATCGCCTGGCCTTGCTATATCTGAAACAACTGGCTCACGACGAACGGTTCGCCCGGCTGGTCGGCCGCGAAGACGCCGAACTGCTGATCGCCGCCGCCTTGCTGCACGATCTGGGCCATTGGCCGTTCTGCCATCCGATCGAGGACATCCGGCTGCCGAGCGTACCCAGCCACGAGTTGTTCGCCAACAGCTTCCTGCTCGAAGGCGAGATAGCCGACGTCTTGCGGCACGATTGGAACATCAACCCCCGCAACGTGGTCGCGCTGCTGAGCGAGAAACCCCGCACCCCGAGCGCGAAAATCCTCGCCGGAATGCTCTCCGGACCGATCGACATCGACAAGATGGACTACCTCTACCGCGATAGCCTTCACGCGGGCGTCCCCTACGGGCGGCACTTCGACCAGCAGCGGTTGCTGGGCAGCTTGTGCCTGAATCGGGCCGGCGACGGACTGGCCATATCAGAGAAAGGAAAAACCGCCGCCGAGTTGATGGTATTCGCCCGATACGTCATGTTCAGCGAGGTCTACTGGCACCACGGCGTCCGCGCCGCGACGGCCATGCTCCAGCGGGCGTTCTACCTGCTGCACGGAATGTTGGACCTCGACACGCTGTTTCGCATGACCGAGCACGAGATGATCGACGAGCTGCGCCGCACGGCCGGCGGCGGCCCGGCCGACGAGTTGCTGCTTGGTCTGTTCGGTCCTACTCGCCAACTTTACAAGCGGTTGGCGCAGTACAGTTTTCTCGAACAGCGCGAGTTGTACCAGCGGCTTGCCCGCCGGCCGTACCCTTGGCTGGCGGCCTGCGGCGAACGGCTCTCCGCGATCGTCAGCACGGCGTTGGGTCAGGTCGTCGCCCCGGATGAATTGCTCTTCGACGCCCCGCCGGTTGCCCGCGAGGTGCAGTTCGACGTGGAAATCCATTTTCCGAAAGCGGACCGCTACCGCCCGCTGTGCGAGGTTTCGCCGGTTGTCCGCACATTGGCCACCGAGCAGTTTGACGACTACGTGAAGCGGGTCCGCGTCTTCGTCCATCCGCGTATTGCAGCCGACCTCCGCCGGCTGGACAATTTTACCGAACTGCTGGATCAGGCGATTACGCAGACGGAGTGATGTAGGGTGCGTCCACGACGCACCACAAATATGCGGGGCCGAAATACGGTGCGTCGAGGACGCACCCTACACTACTGTGAATTAGTCCAATTCTCCCTGATCAAAAATATCCTCCCCAACTCTCCCTCCCATCTCCCCACCCTCCCCGCTACCGCCCAACTCCTCATCCCTCTGGCGTTCGATTTCGGCGGCTCTTAGTTTCTCTTCCTCGAAGTCAACCCCCTTCTTCTCCATAAACTCTATGCACTTCCGTCTGGATTTGACTAATTCGCTCTTCGGGTTTCGGATTTTACTTTCAAGAAAATAATGGAGAAAGTTTAAACCATGTTGTGGATTCGTTGCCCTAAAATCTGCCCCTGCTTCAAGCAAGACATACATCACATCAAAGGACTTTATTACGGCAGAGTACATAAGCGGGGTACGTCCTGAAGAGTCACGTTCATTAAAGTCCGCACCAGCCTTGATTAAAATGCGTGCGTTTTCAGGACTGCGACCGGAGATCGCATCATAAATGGGGGTTGGAGTAGAGGTAGCATAAGTGACTTTCGGAGTGCTTGGCCGAACATAACTACGAAGATTCGGGTTTCCGCCGTGGGCGAGCGCCAGTTTCAAAAACTCGGGTGATTCTCTCACATAAGCCGAATAACTCATGGCGGACGTTCCCCGACCTTTTTCCATATCTGGGTCCTTCCTCTGAACATTCGGATCAGCCCCAAGTTCCAACAACCGCTGAAATCCTTTGATGTCCGTTATCGGGCACTCATCAACAGGCGGAGGTACGCCCGCATAATCTTCGTAATCCTGTCTCATGGCCATTAAGAAAACGGCGTAGATAAGCGGAGTCATTCCTTCCTTGCCCTTTGAGTTCACATCTACTCCTTGGGCAACGAGTGCGTCAATCCGTTCCACGTCACCGGCAACGACCGCTTCGGCCAACTCCGCAACCTTGCGGTCCGAGAAAAAGTCGCTTGCTGGAAACGCTTGCTGGGTAGGCTTGGTATAAGAAGAAAGGAGAATAATACCAAGCACAATGCCCAGACAACCCATCGCTTTCCAAGAATAGTTTGCCATGATTTCAAGCCTTCATGTCGGAATTATTGTAGAGGTGAGGCCAGCGTACAACGGAGGCAGAGCAATTGTTCCGGCGACCGCTTATCTGGCCTTGCGCGGGATTGCAGAAATGAAAGCCCGCAGGGCGGTGTTTACCGACTGCGAATCCGAGAACACTTCCGAGACGTCGTCATCGAGTTCGACCACCGTGCAGTTTTTGCCGCTGCGGCCGGCAAACCTATTCGGCTTGGCCTTGCGGTAATCGAGATCGTATTCGGCTTTCATATCGTCGTCGCGTTTGACGGGCTTAGAACGTTGCGTTTTCTTCATAGTTCCTGCGCTCCTTTTTCGTCGCCGAGCGGGCGCTGATTATTCGAACCACATTTTGTTCGCGCTCATGAAAGACGACCAGCAACAGGCGGTTGTTCGCCGAATGACCAATCGCGATTTCCCGCTGTTCCTCGTCGGCTGAATGTTCCTCGTCATCAAAGATTAGCGCCAAGGGGTTGTTGAAAACCGTGATGGCTTCCCCGAAACTTACCTCGTGCTTCCGTAGATTGGACGCAGCTTTGCGTTTGTCCCATTCAAACATCAGCTTCATGGGGCATATCCTGCATGCAGATGATCCGCACGATGTAATAATACCACTTGCATTGTTGCCGAAGCGGACAATCTCACTTTGGAATAATATAAGGCTTATTAGACGTGGAAGTCAACGTCTGTGTCGATCAAGAATGTGGACGGTACGACGACGCCTAATGAATGATCTCTTCCAAAATCGAGGCGTTTTCTCCCTCACACCGCGCCCGGTCCGCGGGTGGCGTCGCCGAGTTGGATCGCCTGCTCGGCGGGGAGGACGAAAATCTTGCCGTCGCCGAGCGTTCCCTCCGGACCGGTCCGCGCCGTGCCGGCGATCGTTTCGATCGTGCGGTCGAGAAAATCGTCGTTGACGAGTATCTCCAAGGCCACTTTCCGCAGCGGTGCGATGGTGGATTTGCGGCCGCGAAATACCTCGGTCAATTCCCGCCGCCGCCCGAAAGTTTGGGCATCGCAGACCGTTATCCTGCCGACGTCGATCTTGTCCAACGCCTCGCGGACGGCTTCGAGCTTTGTCGGCTGGATAATGGCAATGACCAGTTTCACGATATCATCTCAGAATACCGATGTCATATCAGTTGGGGTGGCAGTTGTACTGCCACCCCGGATTTCGCTGGCGGGGACGGGAGTTCAACTCCCGTCCCAACGCCGCCGGTCAGGGCTGCTCCAGGTCCAATCGGGCGTCGAGCACCTTGCGGATCCGCGCGGCCAATTCGCTCAGGTGCGCGCGGGTGTAGTCGTCCAATTCGGCCTTGCCGCCGAGTACCTCCCGCAGACGAACCTCCAGTTGGTCCAGTTCGGCGGCGGCGAGGGCCCGGCAGTCGGTCGGCGCCTTGGCCTTGCCCAACGCCAGATCGGCTAGACGGCGGAAATAACGCTGTTGCAAGTTTCGCCGCAGGCTGTCGATGGCTGGCTTGCGGTTGGTGAACTTGCCTTCCTTCAGGTTTTCGGCCTCCTTGAAAACGATTGCCGTGAGCCGATCGAGCAACTCGGCGGCCGTGAAGGATTCCTGGTCGACGGGGACTTTTAATTCCGAGTCGAGCAGCCGCGATAGCGTGATCGGCGAAAGGACGCGCATGAGTACGTGGTCTTGCAAGTTCAACACCGTATCATGCACGGGGAAGTCCGGCCTTTTGACGCGTTTCACTCCCCAGTGGCTCCAGCGCGACGGAGCGAGATAATCGAAGAGCTTCGGCGGAAACTGGAAGGCGTCGGGGCCAAGCACGTGCCGGTCGAGGAAGTCCAGCGCTTCCCGCTGTTTTTTCGCCTCGGTGACGACGAAAGGAGGCCGTGCGTTCGGATCGCCCTTGTGATCGCGGTGGACGTAGACGCCGCCGATAAACCGAACGACGTAGCCCACGGCCCGGTTGTATTCGCGCATCAAGACGGAGAATGCCTGGCGCGCCCGTTGATAACTCTCGCCCTTCTCGGTCGAACGATCGACGAGTCCCGGCAATGCCTGCTGGATCAACTCCATCCGCCAGCGGGCGAACTCGATCGGGTTATTGCTCAAGTCATGTCGATTGACCAGCGGGTCGGGAGAGAATGCGCCGGCATCTGCATCGGTGGCATATTGCAACTCCGGCTCGGTGCCGCGCGAGGCAATCTTTCTCAGCGCGGCGACCTCTTTTTTTGTGCCGCCGGGCAACGGCTTGTAGCCATATTCGATGGCCCAGTAGTCGTAAGGGCCGATCGTGCGGCTGAAATAGTCTCCTTGCTTCTTACCCTTGGGCGAGATGTTTACCGGTACGTAATCCATGATCGAGCCGCTCAGACCCACGTTGCGGGTCTTCTCCGGATCGTTCAATTCCTCCATCGTGAAGATGATGCTGGACTTGAAGTTGTGCCGCAGTCCCAACGTATGGCCAACCTCGTGGATGACGACCGATTTCACGCCGTCGAAAAGAAATTGTTCGACCTTTTCCTTGGAAATCGACTTGCCGTCGGGGGCCAAGGCTATCATACCCAGCGCGAATTGATCGCCCATGCTTTGAGCGCAATTGCAAATCTCTTTGTGGCGAGACCCGGAAAAGTTCGGAAACGGACGTTTTTCACGCGATTCGCCGTCGATGCTCAGCGGCGAACGGAACCGATCGGTCGCTTCTCCCGGCGAAAGGCCGTCGTGAGACATCGTCCATTTTTCGATAAATTCGGAGTCGAAGAGGATGTCGGCGTCGAGAATCTGACCGGTCAGCGGATTCACGCGGCTGGGCCCCATGGCGAACCCCGTATTCGCGTTTATCCAGCGGAACGTGTTGTAATTGATGTTTTCCGGATCCCACGTGGCGTTGTCGGGCTGTTGACGAACCTCGATGGCGTTGGAAAACCCGGCCTTCTCGAACGCCTTGTTCCACTCTAAAATCCCCTCGCGCACCGCCGCGCGATACTTGAAGGGCACGGTCTTCTCGATCCAGAAAATGATCGGCTTCACCGGCGGCGACACCTTTGCCGAAGGTTCGGACTTGCGCAAGTCCCAGCGGTTGATGTAACGAACAAACTGTTTGTCGCCGGAGTTCGAGTAGTCTCTGATGACCGTTAGGAAGTATCCCAAGCGATCGTCGGCCATCCGAGGTTTATAGCCGGTCGGCTTCAGCCGGCTGATGGAGTAGTGGATGTGCAACGTGGCGCCGCGTGAATCGGGTATGGTGTCGAACGACTTCGCGCCGCTGGAGGCGTAGGTGGCGGCCACTTCGATCTCAATGTTATTCTCGAACCCCTTGATTTGCGCCCAACTAGAGCGGTCGGGCGCGAAACGGAACCCCTTCAGCACCAAGGAAATTTTCGGCAAATCTCCCATGAAAATGGGCGTCAAATCGACCACGAAACTGCCCTTGGGACTCTTGGTGATAATCGGCAGACTGAATAATACGCTGTCGGTAAAAGACAGATGGACGGACTTTTCTTGCGGCGAGCCTTTCGCCGCGCGGAAACGAATGTTTCGCCGCACAAGCTGGATGCGATTGCCTACCTTGCGGAACTGCCAAACACAGTTGTCGTGGAAGCCCCACGTCATGCCGCCCACCAGAGGCATCTTGCCGATGCCGCGGGCGATGGCCATCGACACCATCATGTCCTTGTTCAGATTGGCCGGCGAAATCTCGCCAAAAAGCTTCGTCTCTTTCTGGTGCAGTTTAATAAAGCCGTCGATGGTCCGGGCGCCGGACGTCAGCTTCGCGTAGGGCGATTGCTTAGGCTTGGCTGGTTTCTTGGCCTCATCGGCCAAGGCTTGAGAAAGAACGATCAGGCAAAGCCCAACGGCTGCAAAAAACCGAAGCGAAAACAGGTTGTTTCTCATGGTTGCGTTCCTGGACAATGTCATGGAGTTCGGGAATCAAACCAACGGACCTACCGGATAGTGGGGGGGAGGAAGGTGTTTTCCAGTAGGCGGAAAATATCGTTAGATATACCCCAGTTTAACAAGATTTCCGCCGATTACCAGTGCATTGCCGAAGATTAGGATTATGCGTAAGATTCAGTGTTTCCGATGCTGCGGTTGATGTCTCACCGCTTGTTCCCACGCTTCGCATGGGAACGAGAGCAGTCCGTGATTTTTTGGAGCTTATGTTGCAAACAATAAAAATCTTGGTTTTCTTCTCCGTCGTTCTCGCGGCGGCGTTGCCCGCGGTCGGACAGTTCAGCCTCGATGAAGCAAATCCGAGCGGCGGTTTGTTCGACTTGGCCCCCGGCGGCAAGCAAAGCGTCGTCTCGGTGCAAGGCACGTTTACCGCTCCCACGGACGGAGAGCCGGGCGAACTGTTCGTCACCGCCGAGATCGAACCGGGATGGCACATCTACTCGATCACGCAGCCGCCGGGCGGTCCGATCGCCACGCGGATAGAGGCCGACCTGCCGCCGGGTGTCCGACTGACCGGCGAGTTCCGTCCGTCGGTCGCGCCGGACAAAAAGCAAGAACCGTTGTTCGACAACATCGTGGTCGAAACACATCACGGCACAGTTGTCTGGCGCGCTCCGCTCGAGTTCGCCGCGGGCGTCGATCCGTCGAAGTTGCGGATCGAGGGGGCGGTGACCGTTCAGCCGTGCGACGCGGATTCATGTCTGCCGCCGCGGGATTTACCATTCACGGCGACGCTGGGAACCGCGCCGCTTGCGGCTTCGCAGAAAGCGACCGCTGTACCCGGAAAACCTTTACCGTTGTTCGAGATTCTCACTCAACTCCTTTTCGCGTTTCTCGGTGGGTTGATTCTAAACATAATGCCCTGCGTTTTGCCGGTCATCAGTCTCAAGTTGCTTGCCTTCATGCAACAGGCGGGCGAGAGCCGCGGCCGCGTGTTCGCACTTAACGTCTGGTACTCGATCGGACTGATCTCGGTGTTCATGGTGCTTGCCGCGTTGGCCGCCACCGCCGGATTGGCCTGGGGCGAGCAATTCACGCTGCCTTGGTTCAAGGTCGCCATGACGGCCTTCGTGTTCATCATGGCGTTGAGCTTCCTCGGGGTGTGGGAGATTCCGATTCCCGGCTTCGTCGGGGCGGGCAAGGCCGGTCAAATGCAAACCCGCGAAGGCCCCGCCGGGGCGTTTTTCAAGGGCGTCTTCACCACGATCCTAGCCACACCTTGCAGCGGGCCGTTCCTTGGACCGGTGTTCGGCTACCTGCTCGGGAAGCCGCCCTTTCTGGTCTACGGGATATTCGCGGCAGTCGGCTTGGGTATGGCCTCGCCGTATCTGGTTATCGGTGCATTTCCAAAGCTGATCCAATATCTGCCCAAGCCCGGCGCCTGGATGGATACGTTCAAGCAACTGATGGGCTTCCTGCTGCTGGCCACGGTGATATATCTTTTCAGCACGCTGACCACGCCGTATTTCCTGCCCACGATGACGCTGTTGTTGGGTTTGTGGATCGCTTGCTGGTGGATCGGCCGGACACCCGCAACGGCCGAGCCGCAAGTCAAGGCGACGGCCTGGTTGGGCGCTATTATCGTGGCGGTCCTCGTGGGCCGGTTAGCCTTCACCGTGCTGTTTTGGGAGCCGATCATCCCCTGGCAACCGTTCTCGCCGGAGGCGCTCCAGCAAGCCCGCGCCGAGGGCAAGACAGTGATGGTCGATTTCACCGCCGACTGGTGTCCGAATTGCATGACCAACTCGCGGCTGGCGATCGAGAAGGAGGCCGTGTTGGAGTTGGTCCGCGCCAACGGCGTGGCGCCGCTGATGGCCGACTGGACCGACGAGTCTCCGATGATTAAGAAGGCGTTGAACGACTTGGGCTTCAATTCCATCCCGCTGTTGGCTATCTGGCCCGCCCAACCGCCGGAGAAAGAGGTGATTTTGCTGCCGGACTTGATTTTGGAGAGCGCGGTGCTCGACGCGCTGAAAGAAGCGGGGCCGTCAAAGCCGCGTTAAGCGGCGGCAAGTCGGTTGTTGCGAAACCGCAAGCGGCGGTTTGGAATCAGGAATGTCGGTGCGTCGCGGACGCACCCTACGATTTCTTCCCCCACACCACCCCGCGAGGGCCTTTGCGGACGCGGCCGAGAAGCCAAGTTTGCAGACCATCGCGCTTTAACTGACGCCGGATGCTCTCGGCGTAGTACGGCGAGACGACCATCGCCAGCCCGACGCCCATGTTGAACACCTGCTCCATCTCCTCCTGATCTACCTCGCCGAGCCGCTGCAACCAGGTGAAGATCGGCGGGACGGGCCAACTGTCGCGATCGATCGCCACCTGAATGCCCTCGGGCAGGATGCGCTCGAGGTTCTCGAACAGCCCGCCGCCGGTGATGTGGGCGAGGCCGTTTATGACGTTCTTCACGCGGTAATAGGACAGCACCTTTCGCACCGGCCGGACGTAAATCCGCGTGGGCGTCAGCAGCGCCTCGCCGACGGTTTGACCAAGCTCCTCGACGTGATCGGAGACCTTGTGGCCGGCGATGTCGAAGACGATCTTCCGCGCCAGGCTGTATCCGTTCGAGTGCAGCCCGCTCGAGGCGATGCCGATCACCAGATCGTCCGGCTGGATGGCCCGACCGTCGATCAGCCGCGATTTTTCGACCACACCGACACAGAAGCCGGCCAGATCGTAATCGCCGGGCGCGTAGAGGTCGGGCATAATGGCGGTCTCGCCGCCGAGCAGCGCGCTGTCGGCCTCGACGCATCCGGCGGCGATCCCCTCGACGAGCTTCTCCAGCAGCGGCGGGTCGTCCTTGGGCATGGCGACGTAGTCGAGGAAGAACAGCGGCTCGGCCCCGCAACAGAGGGCGTCGTTGACGCTCATCGCCACCAGGTCGATGCCGACCGTGTCGTGTTTGCCCGTCTCGATGGCCACCTTCAGTTTCGTGCCCACTCCGTCGGTGCAGGAGACCAGCACGGGGTTTTTGTAGCGGCGGGCGAAGAGCCGGTTGGAGAAATCGAGCTGGAACAGCCCGGCAAACCCTCCGTTGAGGGGGATTACCCGCGGCGTGTGGGTCCGAGCCAGCAGCCGGGGAAGCCGGCTCATGGCCTGTCGGTAAACTTCCAGATCGACGCCTGCGTCTTTGTATGTCGCTTTGGCCATTGCGGTTGCGTGTCCTTCGCCGAGATTGTCGCATTGTAGCCGTTATCACCGCCCATTGACAAGCGGCCATCGGGCTGGCAAGTTGGGGCAAACTATCGTATGTTTAGCAGCCGCCGGCACGGCGGCCCGTGATTACCCGCGAATCGCCGTGCCGGCGGCTGCTAAACGGATACGATCGGTTTCTTAAGCAAGGAGGTGAGGAATGCGGTTGGTAAACGGTTTTTTCTCGGTGGTGGCACTGCCGGTCGTATCGAGTGCTTTCATTTTGGCGTTGACCCTCTCGGGCTGCACTCCCGCGCCCGGGCAAAAGCCGAGCGAGCAGGCCAAGCCCACGGAATCGAAGCCACAACCTGCCCAACCGGCCGAGAAGGCGGAACCGGCCGCGGAAGCCGAGACGGAGCAAACCGAGCGGCCGGTGACGCAACGTGCGGAGACTGTATTGCATTCGATCCCCGACTCGCCCGAGGGCATGCCGCCGGCGCCGAAGGTATCGACCTTCGCGCCGGCCGAGGACCTGACGATTCAGGCCGACAAGTACATAAGGAATTTAGAGAAGGCCATCGTCGACGACGATGAGTTCCAATACATCCAAGAGAAGATTGCCAAGGTCTCGAATACCCTAATCGTTATCGCTTTGGCCCTGGGTTTGCACGACGAGCCGAATAAGTATCAGGACCGCGCGGGCGCGTTGATGCAGGCCGCCGCCCTGTTGGCCGTCGTCGAGGATATGGAGGCGGCGAAGAAGGCCATCGCCGTCGTTCGGGAGGCCGCCGACGGAAAGTGGGAATCCGACCTCGAACTGAAGTGGGGGCAGGCCGCCTCGCTGCCCGAGTTGATGAAGCAGGTGCCGACGATAAACACCAAGCTGAAGCGGTACATCAAGGGGAAGCGGTTCAAGTCGAAGGCCAGGCTCACGGTGGGTTATACCGCCGTGATCGCCGCCATCGCCCAAGGCTCGATGGCCGACACTTCCGAGGCGAAAGACGCCGAGCAAGCAATGCAGTGGTTCGAGTTCTCCGTGGCGATGCGGGACTCTGCCGGCGCCATGAACGCCGCCATCCACAAGGGCGACGAGGCGGCTGGGGCCAAGGCGATGAAAAAACTCGCCCAAAGCTGCAACGATTGCCACGCCGTATTCCATCCCGAAGCCGAGATTGAAGATTGAATAGCTTGTTGCGATAAATTTTCAACAAGTTTCAGCGGCGATGTTTAATTCGATTCACCGTTTGAAGTGCCGGTCGGCGAAGTCGAGATACTGTTGCCAGTCGTACTCGGTCAAGTCGTGCTTTCCGCGGCGGACGTGATAGCCGATGGCGCCGGCGACGGGTTTATCCACGGGCGGCATTTCATCGACCGGAAGTCCCTCAACGCCCAAAAGCCGATAAACCGGATCGGCGCCTAGCGCGGCGAGAAACTCCCCCCGCGGATCGGCCCATCTGTCTTCCTCGGCGCTGGCGACATACACTGGCCGTGGGGCAATCAACGCGATCAGCATGTGCTGGTCGACGGGCAACCGTTCCTCGTGATCGTTGAATTGCCGGAAGTTGGCGCAAAACCAGTGTGTGAATCTGTTGATCACGGCTATCGTTTCGCCGAATTGCCGTCGGCTCAGGGCGGCGCCGCCGCAACCTGAATTATTGGAAATCACCAGTGCGAACCGTTGATCTTGTGCCCCGGCCCATAACGCGGTCTTGCCGAGCCGCGAGTGTCCGATGACGGCTACCCGTTTGGCGTCCACGTCCGGTTCGCGTTCCAGACAGTCCAGCGCGCGGCTTAGCCCCCAAGCCCACGCGCCGATCGCGCTCCAATCGTCCGGTTTGAAAACGGTGTCTTTTCCTTGCGGACTCAGTGCGGCGCGAAGGCTGCTTTTCCATCCCTCGGCAAAATCCGGCTCGATGTCGCCGTAGTACACGGTGGCCAGACCGTAGCCTCGCGACAACACCAACTCCACCGGCCAACGTCCGCTGTAGATTCCCCGCGACTTTTCCGTCACGCGATGGTTGACGATCCCAAGTTTAGGGTTGTTTCGCGTCCAGGATTTGGTGACCGCAATTTCCGGGTCGGGGTTGATCGTGTGGTTTCCATAGAAGTTCAGCCCCAAAAACACCGGCACGGGCGTCTTGGCCGAGTTGGGCAAATACAGGAGCAGGTCCATCTTTGGTCCATCTCGCCGGCCGGTTAAATATACCGCGATCTGTTTCCGCGTCGCTTTTCCACCGAGCGCGCCGGTATCGACCGAGAGAAGCTCGCACAGCGGTTCCAGCTTGTCGGGAGACTTGCCGTAAACATTTTGCTCGAATAATGAAAGAATCTCCCGACGGCGGCGTTCCATCCATGTTTTAGCGTCGGTCACCCGCTCGCCGCTGGAAAGCGTCAGCGGGTCGGGCAGTGTGTATTCGGGAACCTTGCTCTCGTCGTAATTGACCGGCGGTTCACCGCCCGCCGCTTCTTGAACGACCAGCAACAACAAACAACCGGCAGTCATGCACAATAAGTGAAGATCATACAACATAGAATCACCTGCTTGCAGAGTGTATAGCCGTTCATGGCGTGGCTGGGGACTGGTCCATTTTTCGGCGAGAAAACGTGTTGGGGTGGCAGTACAACTGCCACCCCAACAATCAAGCAAATATCATTTTGCTTTTCCAGGCGGCGTTTAGAAAATTCCCAACGCCGTGAGGCTGTAGCGGACGATCAGGCCGGCCACGACGACGCTCACCATGCTCATCAGCTTGATGAGGATGTTGAGGCTCGGGCCGCTGGTGTCTTTGAAGGGGTCGCCCACGGTGTCGCCCACGACGGCCGCTTTGTGGGCGTCGGTGCCCTTGCCGCCGTGCGCGCCGGCTTCGATGTACTTCTTGGCATTGTCCCAGCTACCGCCGGCGTTGGCCATGAAGACAGCCATGCAGAAGCCGCAAGTCAGAGTTCCCACCAACAGGCCCATCACGCCGGCAACGCCCAGCAACAGGCCGACGGCGACCGGAGTGGCCAGACCGAGGATCGAAGGCACGATCATCGCTTTCTGGGCGGCCTTTGTGCTAATCGCCACGGGCAAGGCATAGTCGGGCTTCTCGCTATAGTCCATGATACCCGGCTTCTCGCGGAACTGGCGGCGGACCTCTTCGACCATGCCAAAGGCCGCGCGACCGACGGCCTTCATCGTCATGGCACAGAAGACGAACACGGACATGGCGCCCAGGAACACGCCGACGAGAACCTTGGGGTTCATCAAGTTACAGGCGTAGTAGGTCATCCAGTCGATCATGTTGGCGGCCTTGGTAGGCACCAATGCGGCGCCGGACGCCACGAACTGTGGCGAGCCGTCTACCTCGACAATGACCGTCTCCTCAATCACCACTGGGCCCGCTGTGGTGTCCAGGTTTTCCCAGACGTCTTTCACGTCTTTGTGACGCACATGGGCGGGCATGGCCAGGTAACTGAAGACTTCCTTGTCTTTGGTTATCCGGGCGATATGCTGCCCGTTGAGCTTATACCAGCCGGGCACCTTTTCGGCTACAGCCGATTCGGCCCAGTGCTGGTGGCCCATGCGGACCTCTTCGATGTAGGCGGCCAACAGGGCCAGGGCCGTGAGAGCGGCCGAACCGATGGCAAAGCCCTTGCCCGTGGCGGCCGTGGTGTTGCCCAGGCTGTCCAACGCGTCGGTGCGTTTGCGGACTTCCGGATCGAGGCCGGCCATTTCGGCGTTGCCGCCGGCGTTGTCGGCGATCGGTCCATAGGCGTCGGTGGCCAGCGTGATGCCCAGTGTGCTGAGCATACCCACCGCCGCGATACCCACTCCGTATAGGCCCATGGCGAAGTAGTTGACATCGTTGAAATCACCTTTAGTGGCAAAACCGAAGGCCAAAAGCGTGGCCACGCCGACGGTGAGTACCGGAACCCAAACACTCTTCATGCCGTCGGCGAGACCGTTGATGATGATCGTGGCCGGGCCGGTCAGCGCCTGGTCGGCCAGTGCCTTGGTCGGTGCGTATTCGTCGCTGGTAACATATTCGGTCCACTTACCGATAATCCATCCGGCCAGCAGGCCGACGACCACACTTGCCGAAACCGAAAGAAAGTCGGGCAAAAGGAGCTGGGTCAGGCCCACGGCGGCAACCACGATCAGAAGGCTCGATACGTTAACGCCGCGGGAAAGGGCTTTTAGCAGCGTTTTTTGATCGGCCTGTTCTTCCGTCTTCACCAGGAAGATACCGATGATCGAAAGCAGGATTCCCACGCCGGCCATGGCCATGGGCAGGAACAAGGCGCGAAGCTGGAAGTCGAGGACGGCGGCGGCCTGCGTGACCGTGCCGTCGGCGATTTGCTTCTGGACATCCTCGGGCAGAAGAAGACCGCTGGAGAAAGCCGCCACGCCCAAAGCGGCCGTGGCCAGGATCGAACCGCAGTACGATTCGTAAAGGTCGGCGCCCATGCCGGCCACGTCGCCCACGTTGTCGCCTACGTTGTCGGCGATGGTGGCCGGGTTGCGCTTGTCGTCTTCGGGAATACCCGCTTCTACCTTGCCGACCAGATCGGCGCCAACGTCGGCGGCTTTGGTGAAGATACCGCCGCCCACGCGTGCGAACAGCGCCTGGCTGCTGGCGCCCATGCCGAAACAGAGCATGGTAACGGTGATTGAAACCAGCCCCAGCGGTTCATAGCCGAGTGCCGGCACGAGCCAATAGAGAACGGCGAACCAGACGGTAATGTCCAAAAGCCCCAGGCCGACCACGGTAAGCCCCATCACGGCGCCGGCGCGGAAGGCGACTTGTAGGCCCTGGTTCAACGACTTTTGGGCGCCGGCGGCCGTTCGGCTCGAGGCCCAAGTGGCCGTCTTCATGCCGAACCAACCGGCCAGGCCGGAGAAGAAACCACCGGTGAGGAAGGCGAATGGCACCCACCGGCTTTGCACCTCCAGTCCAAAGGCCATCCAGGCCAACAGAGCGGCGATGACGATGAAGAAGAGCGTGACGACTTTGTATTGCTGCCATATATAAGCGGCCGCGCCGGCGCGAACGTGCGCGGCGATCTCGATCATCTCTTCGTTGCCTTCGTCGGCGGCCATCACCTTGCGGAAGAAGTAGATGGCAAACACCAAGGCGATAAGCGATCCGATGAACGCGACTGCCCAAATCACGTAGAACAACATGTTGCCGGTCATCGGCGTGACGATCGGGTATTTCTCGCTATCCAACGACGGCTCGATGGGAGTGGAGTCTCCGCGTTCGGCCGGCGCGTCGGGCGAAGCGACCGCCGGCGTATCGGCGGCCGTCTGGCCTTCCGTCTGACCGACGGCCGAGTTGTTCCAAGCAGCCGCGGCCAAGAAGCCGACGGCCACCACTGCCAAGCAAGCCACGCGCAGCCAATTTTTCAGCCGCCGCCTGGACAATCGATCTCCTTTGCCGAAACTACCGAATCGCATCATGGGGGACTCCTCGGGGAAAATCAGGTGGCGGTGTGAGACGGATTAGGAAATCCGTCCTACGAGGCAATCTTACAGGGTAATAAAGCCTGTTATTTTGCCATACCCCGTCGAGGACCGCAAGGGCCGGGAAAAGTGTTCGGGAATACCTTCAGATGCCCGGGCGGGGGGCATCGGCCACTCTCGGCCGGGCAGTTGGATATGGTCCGATGGGAAAGGAATGAGAAGACGTGAGCGGTTACATTTCCCGTGAGCGGTTACATTCCGCCCTCCGCCTTCCGCCTTGGTTCAGAACGCCTTCCCGTTGATCGCCATGCCGTCGTTGCGACCTCCGGCGGCGAGTGGACGGCGGGGCTATGGCTTCCTAATTTCCAGATGGAACGGAACATTGGCCGTGTCTACTTCCAACGGCGTCTTGAAGGGATCGCCGTATTCCGGCGGCACAATGTCGGCCGGCAGCGGCATGCGATTGCCCTCCAGCAACGTCGCCTTGTACTTGCCTGGAACCAAGCCGTCGCCGGGCATGTGACTTGTGACCGAGTGGAACTCGCCCGTCGCCCGGTCCACCGTAGTCATGC
>JAUWPQ010000135.1 GCA_030611515.1 Planctomycetota bacterium
GCCGGAGTTGAGGATGTATTTGCGGCCTAGCGGAACGTAAGCCCGTGAACTCAGCGGCGGTAGGAAGCGGGGATCGTCGGACCATTTCACATCGACCATTCCGGTGATCCGGCCGACAAACACCATCTCCGGCATGGCGTCCGACGGGGCCGACTTCGACGGCGCCTCGGCGATATGTTGGTGGTGGGTGACTTTCATCGCCCAGAACACCCGCAACATCACGCCCATGATCACCGTGGCGCCCCTGCAGGAGCACGCCCAAGTACCGACGGCAAAGTGGCTGGTGGGTAGTGGGTAGTGGGTAGTGGGGGAAAGATCGAGGACGATCGGCGGGATTGGGGCTTCGGGGATCGGGGTTCGGGGCCATTGGCCTGACGGCAGTTCAACCGCCGCGTCAACAGGAAGATCAATGGCCGGTGAACCGGCCATCCCTCGCCCCTCCTCGCCTACCCGCATCAACGGAGGAGCGATCTCCCAGCGCAACAGGGCGTCGAGGACCATGTATTCGCGGTAAAGCCGCCGCAGCGAGGCGTCGTCGCGCAGCAGCCGGTTCAATTGCTCTCGTTCGGCCTCGGGGAGGTCGCCCTCCAACAACTTGGCGAGCAAGCGGTCCGGCTCGGGAGTCAGGCGGGATTGGCTCATCGGGCATCCTCCCGCACGGATCGTTCGTGCTCGTCGATGCACTTCAGCAGCGACATGCGGATGCGATGCATGGCCACGGAGATCGCGCCGGGAGAGCGGCCCAAGCGCTCGGCGATCTGGCGCGGGCGGAGATCGTCGGCGTATTGCATCTGCAACAACTCTCGATCCGGCTGGCTCAGCTTCTCCATGCAGAGGCGAAGAGTTTGCAGCACGGCGTCGATCTGGCCGGACTCGGCGACCGCCTCTTGAGAGAGTTGTTCGACCAGCGAATCGTCGAATCGGAGCCGGTCGCGGCCCTTCTGTTTGCGGAGCGTCAGCACTTCGTAATATGCGATTCGCGCCGCCCAGGCCGCGAAATTGCTCCCCTCGACGAATTGCGACCGCTTGCTCCACATGATCAGGTTGGTCGTTTGCAGCACGTCGTCGGCGTCGGTGCGGTTGGGCAACAACTGGAGGATGTAGGCGTACAGCCTCCGCTGAGCGTCGGCCAGCCGTTGCACGAACCAAACGTCTTTGTCCGGGGTGACGTCCACGATCGAAGAAACTCCCGATAATTTTGAGAAGGCGCACGAACCCACGTCCCCACTCTCTATGATAATTACGGCGCATGGCGACGGATTATTAGGCCGTCGATGTGCTATTCCGTGCCGCGGTCCCTTACTGCCGCCAATGTGGGGGATGCCGGGGCTATTATTGACGGGCGAAAAGGCGCACTGGTAGAATCCCGGGGCCATCCGGGAATTTCTCTATTTAGTTTCTGTTGCGGAGTGGGTGGGTGCCATGGGTAAGCGGAGCTTACCCGTGTAGGGTTTCCGCGTTTTCCGGCCCACGGGTAAGCTTCGCTTACCCATGACACCCCGGGGCTAAATACCGAGTAGGAGTGCATAATGTTTGTTAACGCTGTACGCGGCGGGTTGGCGGCGATTGCGATTTCGGCAACGATTGTGACGGCGGCCGAAAACGCCCGGCTCGAATATCCCCAAACGCGGCAAGTCGATCAGATCGACGTCCTGCACGGCGTCAAGGTGGCCGATCCCTACCGCTGGCTCGAGGCCGACGTCCGCACCTCGCCGGAAGTGGCCGAGTGGGTGGCCGCCGAGAACAAACTGGCCGACGCCTATCTCGACTCGATTCCACAGCGGGAGACGATCCGCCGCCGACTGACCGAACTGTGGAACTACGCCAAATACTCCTCGCCGATGAAAAAAGGGGGGCGGTACTATTACCTTAAGAACGACGGACTACAGAACCAATCCGTGCTGTACGTGACCGACTCGCTGGACGGCGAGCCGCGGGTGTTGCTGGACCCGAACACTTGGTCGCCCGACGGCACGATCGCCCTGACCGGCCTGGACTTCAGCAACGACGGCCGGTACGCGGCGTATGCCCGATCCGAGGCCGGCTCCGATTGGTCCACCTGGCGCGTGCTGGAGATCGCCACGGGAAAGCTTCTGCCCGACGAACTGAAATGGACCAAGTTCACCGGCGCTTCGTGGACCAAGGACGGCCGAGGATTTTTCTACACCCGGTACGATGAACCAGCCCGGGGCGCGGAGTTCCAGGCCCCGAACTTCAACAACAAGCTCTGCTACCACCGCGTCGGCACGCCGCAGTCCGAAGACGTTTTGGTCTATTGGAGGCCCGAACACCCCGAGTGGCTCTATCAAGGTACGGTCTCCGACGACGGCCGATATCTGGTGATTTCGGTCGGCGTGGGGACCGACAAGCGGAATCGCGTGCTGGTCCGCGACCTGACCGAGCCGTACGCCATGCCCGTCGAGCTGATCGACAATTTCGAGCACGAATACACGTTCGTGGGCAACGACGGCCCGACGCTCTTTTTCAAGACCGATCTGGACGCGCCTCGCCGGCGACTGGTGGCCATCGACCTGCGAAAGCCGCAGCGGAGCCACTGGCGCGAGATCATCCCACAAACCGACGCGACGCTCGCGGGCGTAAGCCTGGTCGGCGACCGGCTAATCGCCAAATACTTGAAGGACGTTGTTTCCCGGGTGAAGGTCTTCTCGCTGGTCGGGCGGTTCATTCGCCACGTGGACCTGCCGGGCGTCGGCACGGCGTCCGGCTTCGGCGGCCGGCGGACCGACACCGAGACGTTCTACAGCTTTTCGAGCATCACCACACCGCCGACAATTTATCACTATGACGTGGCGACCGGCGCGAGCCGGTTGATCCGCCGGGCCGAGGTGAAGTTCAACCCGGAGGATTACCGGCTCCGGCAGGTTTTCTATCGCAGCAAAGACGGCACGCGGGTGCCCATGTTTATCGCTCACCGAAAGGGAATCAAGCTGGACGGCTCGAACCCGACCCTGTTGTACGGCTACGGCGGGTTCAATGTCCCGCTGTTGCCGAGGTTTTCGATCGCCCGGGCGGCGTGGATGGAAATGGGCGGCGTCTACGCACAGCCAAACCTCCGCGGCGGCGGCGAATACGGCGAGGCATGGCACGAGGCGGGCACAAAACTGAAAAAACAAAACGTCTTCGACGACTTCATCGCCGCCGCCGGGTGGCTCATCGCCAATAAGTACACCCGACCAGACAAGCTGGCAATCGAGGGGGGCAGCAATGGAGGATTGCTGGTCGGCGCCGCGATGACGCAGCGCCCCGAGTTGTTCGGCGCCTGCTTGCCGGCCGTCGGCGTAATGGACATGCTCCGCTTCCATAAGTTCACCGAGGGCCGGTGCTGGGTGGACGACTACGGCTCGGCCGAAGACCCCGCGGAGTTCAAGGCACTGCTGGCCTATTCGCCCTATCACAACATCCAGCCGGGCACGTGCTATCCGGCCACCTTGGTCACCACGGCCGATACCGACGATCGGGTCGTGCCGGGCCACAGCTTCAAGTTCGCCGCCGCGTTGCAACGCGCCCAGGCGTGCCGGGCGCCGGTGCTGATCCACATCTCGACCCGCGCCGGACACGGCGGCGGAAAGCCCGTCGGCAAGAAGATCGAGGAACTCGCCGACAAGTGGGCGTTTCTGGTGAAAAACCTGGGCATGAAACTGCCGGAGCGGTAACCGCTCTGGACAGTCTCCAGCGGCTTATCAGCCTGTTGAAAAAGGGTGCCACTGCTGGCTTGTCCAGCAGTGCGGGGAGAAACACCCGGGAAAAACACTGCTGGACAAGCCAGCTGTGGCACCCAAACTCCCGGAATCCGACTTTTTCAACGGACTGTTATAGCCGCCGACTATTTCAATCAATCATGCATATCCCGCACTCAAGGTCATAACCCGCCCTCAAACTCCCCAAAAGTGTCGCCTGCTCGCCGCCTCGGCCCGTTCGGAATACTATATTTCCTCAGCGGGGGGAATATATCATAATACTTATATCTCGTGTCTCTCTCGTCGCGCGGGAAAATTTAAGTTTGGATTCACCATGAAACGAGCATTTCCAACCGTCGTTTTGGTGCTGGCGTGCGGCGCGGGTGGATGGTACGCCCGTCAATACGCCCCGCTACTCGGCTGGACCGATCCGGGCAAACAAACGACCGGCGCGCCGCACGACGGCGAGCGAGGTAAAGGATCGGCCGCATCCGAAAATGCCGGCCGGGAATCCGTCGTCGCCCTCGGTCGCGTCGAGCCGGCCGACGGTGTGATCGACGTGGGCGGAACCATCGGCGATCGGCTCGGACGGCTGTTGGTCGAAGAAGGCTCGTCGGTCAAAAAAGGAGACTTGCTGGCGGAACTCGAAAGCCGCCAGCTAAGAAAGCTGGAGTTGGACGCCGCCGATTGTCGGTTGCACATCGCCGAGCAGCGCTTGACGGTCGAGCAGAGCCTTGCCGACGTGAAGATCAAGATGGCCGAACTGGGGGTTGATAAGGCCGATGCGGCGACTCGAAACGTCGCCGTCCAAGAAAACAAGATCAAACTGCTGGCCATCTCCTTTACCCTGGCAAAAAAGGACCAAGAGCGGCTCGCCGACCTGTCCAAGGAACTGGCGTCCGATCAGGAACGCGAACGGCAGGCCCTGTTGGTCCAACGGGCCGCGTCGGAGTTGGAATCGGCCCGGGCAATGTTGAGACAGATAAAGCTGACAAACAATTTTGGTTTGGCGGCCGCCCGATTGGAACTGGCGGCGGCGCTAGTGGCAAAGGAACAGCTCCCCTTCGCCGTTCCCGTCGAATCGCTACGGGTCAGCCGCAAGTTGGCGGCCGCAATGTTCGACCGCACCGGAATCACCGCGCCCTGCGAGGGGACGGTGCTGAAGACCTGCGTGCGGCCGGGTGAGACGATCGGCGCCGGGCCACTGCTGCAAATCGCCGACCTGAGACGGATGATCGTGGTGGCCGAAGTCTACGAAAACGAAGTCAAGCACCTCCGCGTCGGCCAGCAGGCGATCATATCGAGCAAAGCGTTCGCGCCGCCGGGGGACATCGTATCAAGCAAGGCGTTCGCGCCGCTGGGGGACGTGGAAAGTTTCCGAGGCACGGTGCTGAGCATCGGCCGGATTATCAGCACGCCCGTGATGAAAAACGTCGATCCCTTCGCCCCGGCCGACCGGCACGTGGTCGATGTCCGCGTCGAGCTTGACGAAGAGGGGAGTCGGCGGGCTGCCGCTCTGACCCATTTGCAGGTTGACGTGAGGTTTCTGAAGAGGGGCGAGGAACGAGGGACGAGGGGCGAGGGGACTGCGAAGAACAACAAATTGACGTTTTTCTCGTTCCCACGGTCCTCCGTGGGAACGCACTGCCCGCGACGCTCTGCGTCGTTCCCCGCCACCGACGCGGAGCGTCGGAACAAGTGGGTTCCCACGCGGAGCATGGGAACCAGAAAACCCTCGCCTCTCGCCCTCCATCCCCCGTCCCTCGTCCCTCGCCCCCCGTCCCTCGCCCCTAGCTCCCCATGCGCATCCCCCTGGCTTGGCTAAACCTGATTCACAACAAGATGCGGACCGCTTTGGCCGCCGCCGGGGTGGCCTTCGCCGTCGTATTGATCTTCATGCAATTGGGGTTCCTCGGCTCGGCCGAGCGGAGCGCGACGCTGTTTTACGACTCGTTGGACTTCGACCTGCTCGTCCGCTCGCGCCACTACCTGCACCTGATCGCCTCGCGGACCTTTCCCCGCGACAGGCTCGACCAGGCTGAGTCGCTGCCGGGCGTCGAGCGGGCCTCGCCCGTCTACCTGGTCTCCGACTTCTGGCGCAACCCGCACGACGGCAGCAAGCGGGCAATGCTCATCGTCGGCGTGAATCCCAACGATCCCGTCTTCCGCCGCCAAGACATCCAGCGGAAGCTGGCCCTGTTGACCGTGCCGGAGTTCGTGCTGGTCGACGACAAGTCGCGCCGCGAGTTTGGCCCGCAAGACCGGCGGCGGTTCGGCCCCGCCGACATCGGCGCCGAAAGCGAGCTTTCCCGGCAGCGCGTGCGGATCGTCGAGTGCTTTTCCCTGGGCACGGGCTTTGTCGCCGACGGCGCGGTGATCACCTGCGTCCGCGGGTTCCAGCGGTTCCGTCCGCGACAGGCCCCCGGCCAGGTCAGCCTCGGTTTGGTGAAGCTGCCGCCCGGCGCGGACGCCAAAGCGGCGGCCGCCGCACTCAGCGACGCACTGCCGGAAGACGTGGAGGTTCTCACCCGGGCCGACGTCCTAAACCGCGAGGTCCACCATTGGGTCCAAAACACGTCGATCGGCCTGATCTTCCAGTTGGGCGTCGTCGTGGCGCTGGTCGTGGGCACCGCGATCGTCTACCAGGTTCTCTCCAGCGACGTTGCCAGCCACCTACCCGAGTACGCCACGCTGAAGGCCATCGGCTACGGCGGCGGCTTTCTGGCCGGAGTGGTCTTGCAGCAAGCCGCGATGCTGGCCGTGTTGGGTTTCCTGCCCGGAGTGGCAATCTCGGCGGTCTTGTACTGGCTGACGAGGGCCATGGCCCACGTGCCGATCGAGATGACGACCGGCCGCGTGTTCTTCGTGCTCGGTCTGTCCGTATTGATGTGTACCATTTCCGGCCTTGGCGCGCTGCGAAAAGTCCGCTCCGCCGACCCGGCCGATTTGTTCTAAAAGACGGAAAATGTTTGTCGATAATATCTGGAATTGCGAAACCGCAAGCGGGATTCAACCTCTTGCAGCCGAACCATCCCACAAAAATATTCCTGACCTCTGACCCCTGACCTCTCCCCGTCCCATGCGCGTCCCCCTGGTCTGGAAAAACCTGACTCACGACTGGCGGCGGTTGCTGGCGGCGGTCGCCGGCATCGGCTTCGCCGTGGTCTTGATGTTCATGCAAACCGGCTTCAAGAACGCGCTGTTCGACAGCACCGTGCAGGTGCTCGAAAAACTCGACGCCGATCTGGTCCTGGTGGCTCGAGCGCGCTACGCTCTGCCAGCCAACCAGACGTTCAACATCGGGCGGATATATCAGGCCCGGGCGTGCGAAGGGGTCCGCGCGGCGTATCCCTTCTATATCGAGCGACCCCGTGCGGTCTGGAAACAGCCCGACGCGCGCGGCTATCCGATCCGCGTGTTGGCCTGCGATCCGAGCGAGCCGGTGCTATTGATTCCCGAGTTGGCCGCATATTCCGAGGCGCTGAAGCAGCCGGGCGCCGCTTTGTACGACGAGAAGAACAAGTCGGTCTATGGCCCGCCCGGCCAGCGCACGCCCTGGAACCAATGGCGCGACGTGACGCTGGCCGGCCGGTCGCTTCGCCTGATGGGCGGGTTTCGACTCGGCACCGACTTCGCCAACGACGGCAACTTGTTTATGAACACCACGAACTTCGCCAAGTTCTTTCCCAGTCGCTTCTCCGGCGGCGATCCGCTGGAAGTCGTCGATCTGGGCGTCGTCAAACTCCAACGGGACGCCGACCCGCAAGAGGTCAAAACGCGGCTGATCGAGCGGTTGCCCAACGACGTGGCCGTGCTGACCAAGGCGGAGATGATCGACCGGGAGCGGAACTTCTGGCGACGCAGCACCCCGATCGGCTACATTTTCACGATCGGCACGCTGATCGGATTCCTGGTCGGAGTGGTCATCTGCTATCAGATCATCCACGCCGACGTCGGCGACCATTTGGCCGAGTTCGCCACGCTCAAAGCGATGGGCTATCCGAACCGCTACTTCGTCGGCTTCGTGCTCGCCGAATCGGTCTATCTTTCGCTGCTGAGTTTCATTCCGGGCATGCTTCTCAGTCTTGGGTTGTACGCGGCGTTGGCCCACTGGACCGGTTTGCCGATGATCCTGAACGTCCCCCGCGCGGCGTCGGTGCTGTTGCTGACTCTGGCGATGTGCGTTGTTTCGGGATGTTTGGCCATGCGCAAAGTGTTGGCCGCCGACCCGGCCGAGTTGTTCTGAGCGGGTTTACGGAGGGGCCGGGGGTTGGGGATTCGGGACTCGGGGTTCGGGGTTCGGGATTCGGAAAACCGTTTAGCCGCCGCGTCCACGCGGTGTTATGGGGGTTGATCCGCCGTGTGCCACTGGCTCTGCCAGTGCGGCGTACAGCGTGCTACCGACTTGGCCGATACTTTCTTGCGAAGGCCAGCACCCCGAACAGACCGATGGCCAGCAGCGTGAGCGTTCCCGGCTCGGGCACGGCCACGGCGAACTGGCTGTTGTGATCCAACACGGCCCAAACCGTGTGTGCGGTGGTGTCGATGCCCCAGTGGCCCAACACTCCGTCGGCCGAGAAGCCGACGCCCATGAACAACACGTCGTTCTCCTCACCGATATTGCCCAGCGCGGCGTTTGACCACAGGCTTTCGGTCTCGTTGAACCAGACCAGTTGAATCTTTCCGTCCTCGGCCAGCGTGGCCTCGGCGTCCGCCCCGCCGGGCAGTGCGTCAACGCTATAGCTCATCTGCAAGGTGAACTGGTCGGTCTGATCCCCGTCATTCACCATGCCCGAAAGGTTCAGCACGTCGCTGGCCAATCCGGCGGCCAGATCGTCTTCGTTGCCGAGCCGCCATTGCATCAAGAGCGACTTCTCCGTGCCGGTATTTATCCCGTCGATCAGATCGGCGGCCGATCCAAATGCGTCGTCGCCGATAGCGGTCGATCCGAACCCGTCGTATGAGGCGTCGATGCCAACATTTCGCAATAGTGCCGCCGCGAAGTCCGTCCCGTCGGCGGCCACGAAGATTTTGTCCGATCCGTTGTTGGCCAGCGATCCGGTGACATCGAGTATTCCACCCAAAACGGTTGTGTTTCCTGTATATGTATTCGCATCAAAAAGATTCAGCGTGGTGTTGAAATATTTACACAGATTCCCGTTCTCACCTTCGATTGCGCCTGAAAAAGAGCCGGTTCCGACTGACAGCGTACCGGAGCCAAGGTTAATGCGGCTGCCCAAAGAGCCGGAAAGTCGCCAAATTGTCTGGTTCTGGTCGTTTAGGTCGAGAATTCCAGGAGAATCAATGGTTACTTGCGTGGCAGTGGGCAACCGATTATCGCCTCCTTCAAGTTGTAGCGTACCCTCACTGACGGTTGTTGAGCCGGTATATGTGTTGGCCCCGGAGAGAATAAGCGTTCCGGCACCCTGCTTTGTTATACTTGCATCGGAGGCAGAAGAGTTGATAATGCCCGCAAAATTGCCGCTGTCCACTGTGAGCGTATAGATTCTGATAGTGCCGCCGTTAGGTCCTCCGCCGTTGAGCGAACCAATACTACCGGACATGGCCAGGATGGCATTAGGAACGTCCGCCAAGTTCACGGCGCCAATTGTAGCCATAAAAGGATTTAACTCCAACGAGCCGCGGTTGACGGTCAGCGAGTCGAAATTGCCATTTAGGTATTGAATTTGGAGCGTACCGTCGCCTTGCTTGATAAGGTTCCCCCCGGAGGCGTTGACGGTGCCAAAGAAAGTTGTGTTGTTCTGATCTCCGACGGTGAGAGTGCCCGAGCCGAGATTAACGACGCTGTTGGAGTTGAAACTACTGCTAAGCGAGGCGATGGTTTGGTTGTGGCCGTTCAGATCCAGAGTACCGCCGTTGTCTCCGAAAATGACCGCTGTGGTGACGGGCAAGCGGTTGTCGCCGCCGGAAAGTTGGAGCGTATTGCGGTTGATGGTTGTAGAGCCGCCGTAAGTGTTGGCACCCGAAAGTTTCAAGGTATAGCTGGACAGGAGCACTTCTGTTTTTAGATTTCCGTTTCCTGCGATGGTGCCCACGAAATCGCCGGTGCCTACGGTAAGCGTTCCGGAACTGATTGTTACGTTTCCTCCGTTGCTTCCACCGCCGGTAAGAGTACCGACGCCGACAGTGCCTTCGACGTCTAATGCAACTCCGGCGACGTCCGCCAAAGTGACCGCGGCAAATCCGGTGTTAAGTAATTTAATCGCACCTTCATTGATGAATGTCTGAGAAACGTAATTTTCTCCAGTGAGGGTAAGTGTGCCGCTTCCTTGTTTTATCAGAGTCCCACCCGCATAACCGCCGGAGGGTCCGGTAATGCTTCCCGCGAAAGTTGTGTTGGTTTCATCGCCCACGGTGAGTGTACTTGCATAGTCGAGATAGATTTTGCCTCCACAGCCCATGTCGCTACCGCCGCCGCTGAGCGAAGCGATGGTCTGGCTGGTATTGGTGAGGTCGAGTATTGCATAGTAATTGTTTTCCATAACGACCGCGGTACCGGTGGGTAGGCGGTTGTCTCCACCGGAGAGTTTTAGGGTGCCGCTTAGGATGGTTGTCGTGCCGGTGTATGTGTTCGCGCCGGTGAGAATCTGGGCTTTTAAGTTATAGGGACCGCCGTCGACGATCAGATTGCCGCCCTCGCCGCTGATGACGCCGGCGTAAGTCGTGTTGTTTGCACCGATGGTAAGCGTACCTGAGCCGAGGTGTACATTGCATACGTTAGCGCCATAGCCAATTAGCGAACCAATGCTCATGTCGCAACCGTTGATGTCCAGCAATCCCCCTGGATATACTAAAGTAACCGAAGTGCAAGAAGTATTGCTCGATCCTTCGCAGCGGAATGTTGCATTAGATTCAATTGCAATATCTCCGAGCAAGATCGAGCCCGATGCAATGAATGTACCGTCACGAATTGTGGTTTTTCGAAATGGGGCAACAACGTTGGTGCTGGTCCCCGAGTGGATTAGCGTTCCACCGTTGACGTAAATATCGCCGCCCAACGAGTTGTTGCCGCTAATTGTCAACAATCCACCGTCGACGGTGATATTTCCAAGGCCGTTGTTGTCGCCGGTAATTGCCATGGTGCCTTCATACATAGCAACACCAAAGCTGCCATTGTTGCCGCTGAGCGTGAGCGAGCCGGAACCGATTTTTGTAATTACCCCACCCAAACCGTGTTCATAAACAGAGGTAATGGAGCCAGAGTAGTTGCCGCTTTCGATCACGACTCCGTCGTTTAGCTTAAGATTGCCACCGTTCGCTCCGCCTCCGTTAAGGGATGAAATTTGGCCGTAACCGTAAACTTCCAACACTGCGTCTGCAACGTCCGCAAGTGTAATGGAAGCGTTCTCGGGCAAAGATCCCCAGTCGTCGACAGCCAATGTGCCGCCGTTGATGATGATCGAACCCGTGTGTGTGCTTTCAATTTGATTATCCGAGAATGTCAGCTTGCCGGAACCTTCTTTTACGAGATTTCCCGAGCCGGTGATGAATCCCTTGAATGTGCCGTCGTCTTCGCCGTCGATGGTCAGCGTGCCGGTTCCAAGCCTGATTTCCGACGCAACATTCCCGGACATTCCCACAATTGTCTGGTTATATCCGCTGAGATTCAAAACCGCTGGAAACCCAACCCCCCATCCTTGTAGATTGACGGTTGTTGAAGTCGGCAACCGATCATTGCCGCCCGCCCTCTGTGCCAATAATGGGTGAGACAACTGCCTCCTGAGATATTACAGTAGAGGGCAAGGAGGTAAAAGGATGGAAAAGACATGGGTGTCAGGGAAGCAACAGGGGGAGGCGGGCGG
>JAUWPQ010000266.1 GCA_030611515.1 Planctomycetota bacterium
TGTTGTCCACAGGTAGAAATGTCCCCTCTTTCTCACAGATAGAAATGTCCCCTTGGTGAAAGGTTAGAAACAACTCAGGGTGGGGCCGGCGTCGCGGAGGTGAGCGTAGCGAGCCGGAGCGACGCCGGCCCCACCCTGCCACGCCGGCCACGGGCCCCAGGCAGTCCTCGCCGCCACGGGTGGTCGGCCGCCGGCCTTTGACCTTGGTTCGAGCGTATCGCCAATTCTCCGGCTTTCTGTGGCCGTTGTGGCGGGGCAGGAAGCTCCCGGTAGCTCAACTCCCGACCACCGTGGAGCAATTCCAGCCGACCGTCCAACCGCTGTGATACGGTCACCGGGCGGCCCGCCAAGGCCAACTTCTGATGCGTCTTGGCCAACTGGAACCAACGGTTCTTAAATCGCAAGGTCCAGTCGTTCTGCACCACCCGCGTCTCCAGGATCGAAAGCACACGTCCCAAGTCCAACCCACGCGGCACGCGTCGGTGCAGGTCGCCGGGTTTCGCCGCCTTCTTCACAAACCGTCGGTTGAACGCCGGAAGGAACTTCTCTTGCAGGAACCGGTTCGCCGACCCAAGGTTGCTGATCTTCGCACGCCGAAGAGCCTTAACCAGCCGGTCTTGCAGGGTCCCATTCACCCGCTCCACCCGTCCCTTCGCCTGCGGACTGTGAGCCATAATCACGGCCACGTCCAACTCCTCCATCGCACGGCCAAACTGCGTAGTCGGCTCTTTTCCCGCCAAATTCTCGGAAATTGTCGCCTCCCGGTCGCAACGGTAGATGCTGTCACGATCAACGTACAACGCTCGCGGCAATCCGTAACAGTCCACGTAGCCGCGAAACGCTTCCATTGCCGCAATCGTCGTCTCCCCTTCTGAAAACCAGGCGAAAACTTCGCTCGTGGCATCGTCGATCAGCACCATCAACACCGCCCACTCGCGTCGCCCTTCAAACCAGTCATGATGCGAACCGTCCATCTGCACCAGTTCGCCAAGGTACTCTTTGCGGACTCGACGTTGCCGATACGGTCGCCGCCGCCGACACTTCCGCCACAGCCCCGCCGACAGAAGCCACTGACGCAACGTCTCCACCGGCACGGTAACACCGTCGTCCTCGTCCAGACACTCCACCGCCAGCGTTGGACCGTAATCAACGTACTTCTTCTCGTACAGCGATAGAACCCGCCGCTTCTGCCGCGAGTCTGCCTGGCGATTCGAGGGCTGACCTCGGAGGCGGTGCACCAGGCCCTTGTCCCCCTCCTTCCGATAACGCCCAAAGCACCGCTTCGCCTGTCGGTAGCTCAACCCCAGCAACTCACTGGCCTTCACCAACGCGATCTCCCCCCGCCGCACCCTGGAAAACACCTCCAGGCGATGCCGTTCTCGCCGACTCATTAAAATCGTCTCCATTCTGGGCCTCCTTTAGAGACCCCAGCATGGGGACATTTCTATCGGTGACAACAGGGGTCAATTCTATCTGTGAATGACATCCGCCCTATTCTATAGTTTGACGTGAATGCTCCTTGGCCCAACGGCCCGAGCAGAACCAAGCCAGCCGGCCCAACAGGCGGAAGTAGACGATCCAGATGACGGCAGCCAGCAGGCCGGAGGCGACTAAGCCGACCGTCCATCCGCCGTGCCGCGTCAGGGCGATAAACACCGCGGCGGCCACTGCGAGCACGGCGAACGACACCGCGTAGAATATCGCCCAAACGCGCCATCCATACAGCACGCTTTGCCATACCCGCGACGAAAACGGACCCAGCGGCGATTGGCTCTCCAGCATGGAAAGCAGGAACAAGGGAAAGAACGCCGGCAAGGCGACGGCGATCCCCCACGGTTTTGGAACTCCGAGCCATTGCCACAACTCGGAGGCAAGCACCCCCGGCAGCGCGGCCAGGATCAATCCGCTTGCCACGTACGCCGCCGCGCCGACGTCTTCCAACAGCAGCACGCAGGGCCAGACCTCCACCGCCTCGGCGCCGTGGGAAGTGTCGTGGAGGACCGTCAGGCCGTAGGCTGACGCCAGATAGCCGCAGATCAGCAAGGAGAACATTCCCAGCGTGATGGACAGCAACAGCCCGTTCCAGAGCAGGACGCGGATGAACTCGTCCACGTTTTCGTTGTCCGCGCCCAGGCACCAAACGGCCAGCCGAACGGCGCCGATCAGCACGACCGCCGCGGAGCCGAGCGCCAGGGTGTGAGGCAGATTTTCCAAACGTAACGGGAAGCCGAAGACATCGGAGAAGAACAAGCCGGGCGGCGGCGCGAGTTGGGTCGCTTCGTGTGCCCATTGTTCCCGCTCCACCGGTTTCTTTTCGAGAGCGTTGCGCCGATCGCCCTCCCCCCTGCCCTGCCCTACCCCGGCGCGGGTTCGCGGCTCGCGCGAGATTGCGAACTGGTGGCCGCAGGCGCGACAAGTCAGATTGGCCCCAAGCTGAACGCGGCCGATCTCCACGCGGGCGGCACACCGCGGGCAGAAAGAATACGTCTCGGGAACCATGTTCACCCCGCCGGACACGTCGTACCTCCCGGAAAACGTGTTTGGAAAAGAAGCGTGGATGTTAGCAAGTAGGTTATGCTTCAGCATAACAGAATAAATGTTATGCTGAAGCATAACCTACTTGCTTGCTAATCGCCGCTCACATTATCGACGAAATCAAGTTTCTCCACCGCCCATGGCCGCCCGGTAACGGCGCCACAACTCATCGCCGATCTCTTCGGGCAACGTACCTCGAAAGCGTTTTACCAGATCGTCCAGGGCGTGCCAATCGAGTCCCTCGAAACGGAACGTCAAGGCCGGCTCGGTCACGGAACTGCGGACCAGCGCCCAGCCGCCGGGCGTGTCGATCCGCACCCCATCGGTCTTTATCTGTGGAAAGTCGGCCCAGGCCGCGCCGACCCGCTCGATAATCTCCTGCTGCTCGTCTTGATCCACCGGCACGCGGAGATCGGGGGTCATCTGGACCGCCGGGCAGCCGCGGCGGACTTCGGATAGCGTCCGTCCAGAGTGGGCCAGCCAGGCGATCAGGCGGCAGGCGGTATAGAGCGCGTCGTCGCCGCCGGCCAGTTCGCGGAAAAAGTAATGCCCGCTGGCCTCGGCCCCAAACCGGGCGTTCGTCTCACACATCCGCGCGCGGAGGAATGCGTGGCCGCTCCGCTCGGCCAGCGGTTCGGCCCCGACCCGTCGGGCAAACTCGGCGACCCGGTCGGAAAATTTCAGGTCGTGGACGAACGGTTCGCCGCGCAGTTCCTCGCCGAGACATTCGAGCAGCGTGAACACGGCCTCCTCGGAACTGAATACGACCCCTTCGTTGTCGACCAGGGCCAACCGGTCGCCGTCGCCGTCGAAGGCCACGCCCAGGTGAGCCCGCTGATGGTATACCGCATCGCACAGTTCGTGCAGATTTTCGGGGCGGGAACAGTCGGGCGCCAGGCCGCCGAAACGTCCGTCGGCCCGGTCGCGGATGGTCGAGAAAATGCACTGCGGAAAGATGGCGTGCAGATATCGTCTAGCCTTTTCCGCCCAACAGCCGTGCATTGGGTCCAGCACCACGTGGAGTTGAGCGGCCAGCGAATCGACGAACGTTTCCTGCAAGTGAGCCACGTAGTCGAAGGATACGTCGAGCGTGCGTGACGTAGTGCGGGCCGTACTGGTACGTTTAGCGGCCGACGGAACGTCGGTCCCGGGCGTGGGATCGCCGCCGTGCCGGCGGCGGCTAAACGAAGCAATTTTGTCGGTGTGCGGAATATCGTCGCCCTCCCCCCTGCCCTGCCCCGACGAACGACCGACGGAATTCAACGCTTGTTGCATGTCGGCTACCTCGTCGGGCGTGGGCGGCCGGTCGCGGAGCATCCATTTCAAGCCGTTGACGGCAGCCGGATTGTGCGAGGCGGTCACGATCGCGCAGCCGTCGGCCTCCAGACGGCGTTTGGCATGGTAGATCATCGGCGTGGGCAGCAGCCCCAACTCGACCACGTCGAGTCCCGACCGGCAAAGCCCCTCGATCAGCGCCGCCAAGAAGGGAGGCGTGGAATCGCGGACGTCGCCGCCGACAACGAACTTCGCGCCCGGGTCCAATTGCCGACCCAACTCTCGGCCCCAAGCCTCGTACATCGCGGCGGAGAGTTCCGCGTCGGCCAGACCACGAATGTCGCACGGCTTGTAGATGCTCACCGGTAGCCTCGCTTTCGTCGCCGCACCGACCGTTCTCAGGGAAGAGTCGCCCGCCGAAACACACGAAAGAGTGTATCACAAAACGGCCCCCGCTTGAACCCACCTTGTAGGAGGCGACTTCTTCCGCGGCAAGGTTTCCTCACTCTTCCGGCGCGAGATCGATCACCACCAGTTCCGGACGGCAAAGGAAACGAAACCGCGGGGCGAAACCGCACTCCATGCCGATCCCGCGCGATACCATCAACTTGCCTCCGCCGGGCAAATCGCTCAGGCCGCAGGCCCAACTCCGCGGGACTTTGCAGTTGACGATTACCGGCCCCAGCAAGGGCAACCGAATCTGGGCGCCGTGCGTGTGGCCGGCTATCAGCAGATCGGCCCCGCCGTTGCCCAGGGCGAAATTGGGGACGTGGCCCAAAATGACGTGGAAGCGATTATCGGCCGACTCCGCCGCCACGAGCGACGTGTTGTAAGAAGCTCGCACACCCAGGCAAGTCAGCCGCAGTTGGCCCAGGTCGAACGACCGGCTGACGGCGACGGCCGTTACTTCCGTCCCCTCGAAAATTTCACGCCAAATGCCGGGATCGACGTTTCCCTCTACGGCAAACGCGCCCAACGGCGCCGCGAAATCCATCTCGCGCAACAATTCGTTCAGCTCCCGGCAAAGATTCTTTTGCTTTTTCCAGGGCGCTTGGATGTAATCGCCGGCGAACAGCACGAGGTCGGGCTTCTCCTCCAACGCGCGAAGCAGAACGGCGCGCTCGTAAGGTCCGATATGGTCGGTTTGCAGGTCGGCGATGACAACGATCCGCACCGGGCGGATGATTTTCCCGCTGGCAATATGATAGCGTGAAACTTCGAGCCATTGCGGCTCGATCAGAAACGCGTATGCGGCGACCGAAACAAGCGTCAGCATGGCCGCACAGGCGGCGACCGCGCAAACCCATCTCCTCCGCCAAATAATTGCGGTGGCGGCCAGCAGCACCGGACCGTGCAGAAGTAGCCCGTAGGTCCAAAGTCGGACGATGCCGAACGGATTCTCGAAACATCCGCCCAGCACCACGCCGAGCGTGACGGCGATGATACCCACGACGAACATGACGCCGCACCACGCCCAAAAACCCCGACGCCGGCCGAGGAGCCGAATCGCAGCGACGTCGACCAGCAGCATTACAAGGTTGTACGGCAGAGTCACGATCCAATGATTGTATCCGGGTCGGAAATCCGTGACCAGTGGCGTGGGATACTACGTTTAGCCGCC
>JAUWPQ010000048.1 GCA_030611515.1 Planctomycetota bacterium
GCCGTCAAGAAACAACTGAATAAACTTATTGGCGAGATCGAGCGGGAATTGCGACGCAGATATTTTGGCGGATGATTTTTCTCGCATTAGGGTAAAAAGGATGGTGTGCAATGGGAAAAGAGAAACTTAACGCGGTTGAGAAAGATTTGCTCGAAGGGCTTGATGGGTTTCTTGACGACTTGAAGTCCGGCGTCGAGATCGAGAAAAAGTACACTATTCGCCGAGTAGTGCTTGATCTGGAACCACAAAAATACTCGGCTGAACAAGTCAAGGCCGTGCGAACATTACTGAATGCAAGCCAAAGCGTTTTTGCGAGGCTTCTTGGCGTGTCAGTGAAGGCGGTGAGGAAGTGGGAGTCCGGCGGCAGGCCGAGCGATATGGCGTCTCGCTTCATGGATGAGATTCACCGCAACCCGTCCTATTGGAAGGACCGGCTGAAAGAGTCGATAAAAGTTCAATGTGGCCGCGGCAAGCAGCAGGTTTGCCGTAGATAGCCCGCGATGCCGCCGCAAGATTTTTCTTCCGGGCCTGCCTGAAAACCGGCGCGAGAGGGCCTGAGAGACGGATCGAGGGCAGCCGGCAGGACTTGGCCGTCCAAGGGGCCTTAGCCTCAGGGACGTTCTCCGCAATCGTGTCCACCGCCTCGGAGAACTTGGCGTCACGCTTGATCGTGGCCGGACTGACGTTGTATTCCTTGGCGAGTTTTTTGGCGGCATCCACCTGAAAGCGGGGAGGCTAGCCGGGAAGGCTAATGGCCAATCTTCCTAAGCCAATCCTTCTTTTCCTTTGTGCAGCGAGCCATTTCAAGAACGAAGTGCGGACCGACCCTCAGGTCTTTCGCAACATGAGGAACGGGAATATCGTTGTTAGGCGAGTGGCGAAGTCCAGTGACCGCCAATAGCGTGTCGCCATCGTAAATGGCATACTTTAGATGTGCGTTACCCTTGCACGACACCTTTTGCGCATCAAGTTTCTTGAGCACCTTCCTGGCGGCCTGCTGGGTGATAGGATTCGCCATCCATCACTCCCGCACAAATCGACGAAGAACGGCCAACTGTCGCTGCGGCTGTTGACCGAGGGCCGACTCTTTTTGACACAGGAGTTGGTAAGTCCACGCGATCATGTCTTTCAGCATCTCGATCGCTTTGTCCTTGGTCTCTCCACTCGCATTTATGTTGGCTTCAACAAACGAAGCGACAAATACCCCGTCCTCTATTTCGATCTGTACCGGGATTGCATTGATGATTGTAACCGAAGGTGAATCGAGACTGCGAATCAGTACGCTCCCGGGAGGTAGTTTCCCAAAACCATGGACGTTAAGGGGCACCCATTCCGTTGTGGGACTTACGGTGTACCGTCCCAGGACCGCTGCGGTTGCGTCGCAGAAGCGTGAATTGCAGACTTTCGCTGGCGTAAAGGAGGACGGCATGTCCAACACCGCTGACGATTCATTCATTTGCTGGCTCGGCTATCTACTTGCAAAAGATGGTCTTGGAGCATTTTGACCATGACGCGGAATTTTTCAAGCGGGACCACCAATTCGGCGACCTTGATTGCCTCAATATGCTCAATGTTGGCGAGGTGCTTCTCCTTCTCGGGCCCTTCGCCGATGAAGAACGGCGGGGACACTTGCGTAAACAACAGCCGGATGGAATCTCCATCGCACTGCGCAAGCAGATTGTTGGTGTATACCGCTACCCCAACATCCGGCCATGCGATCGGAACAATCCTCTCTTCTGGCGCTGCTGCGTCTGGTGTATTCTCGGCCATTCTGGAACCTCGTTGCGGCTAAAGTTGCTCGCCACCATCTATTCTACTATCGCCAAACGTCGGTGCCAAGCGTTTGGCAATCCTACTCCCAGAAGCCAGGCGGTTCAATGCGGGTTTTCCGGCCAGTCGCCGATTTTCGACCCTCTGGCGGGTGGTATTCATGCCCGGCACCTCGCCGCGATGGCCCTGGTCGATACTTTACACTTCTGGCGCAGCCGCCATCGGCTGTACCACCCGAACTCCCAAATCCGGCTTTTTCAACGGGCTGCTAGGCGACCTCGGGCAACTCATATCCCTTGCGGCGCGGACGGTCGAGCAGCTTGTTCGCCTCGTCGCAGTTGGTGAAACGCTCGGCCTTGGGATCCCATTTCAGAACTTCGCCGACCCGGCCCACGTCGCGGGCAATGTTCACCAGATAGCAGAGCGTGCTGGAACGCTGGCCGATTTCGATGTCCGCCGTGCAGGGCTTGCGGCTCTTTATGCAGTCGAGCCAGTTCTCGACGTGGTAGGCCGTCTCGGGCCGGGTGATCGGGCCGGGATTGTCCGGCGACTTGACGAGGCTCTTCGGATTGCCGGCGATCTTGTTGCGGTTGATCTCGAGCTTGCCGTCCTCGCCGACAAAGATGGCGCCCAGCCCGGGGCCGCGATCACCGTCAAGATGGAGCTTCAGTTTCGTGCCGTCGGCGAACTTCATCGTGACCTTGGCCCGAGGGCCGGTGAGCTTCGCCATGCGGTGGTAGACCGTGCCGGTGTCATCGTCGCCGACCAGCCCGCCGGAGCGGAGTTCCGGGGCAAACTTGCCGGTCTCCATCACCTTGAGCGGTTCCTCCAAAACGACCTCGACCGGGCCGGTGTCGTCGGTGCCCAAGGCGCGGTTGATCTGGTCGTAGGAGTGTGCCCCCCAGCCGGTAACGCCGAAGCAGCGTCCGCCGCCGTCGTAGTCCCACCAGCGGTCCCAACCGCGATGAATCTTGACGTGATACGGCCGATAGACCGCCTGATTGGTCCAAATGTCCCACCAATCGTCGCTTCCGCCGTCGGGCATCGGCTGGGCGGGCAGGTCGGGCCACTTATCCGGCCCCACGAAGTTTGGGGCGATCACGGTATGAATTTTCCCCAGCGCGCCGTTTTTCACCAGGTCGCTGGCCCAGTTGTTGATCGGCATCGAGCGCTGCTGGGTGCCGACCTGCGTGACGCGGCCAAACTTCCGCGCGGCGCGGACCATTGCCCGGCCCTCGGCAATCGTCAAACACATCGGCTTTTCGATATACACGTCCATTCCGGCTTGCATGGCAAGGATGGTGATCCAGGCACGGGCGTGGGTCGTGGTCTCGATCATCACGCCGTCGAGCTTCTCCTTGTCGATCATCTCGCGGAAGTCGCGGTAGGCGCCACACTTGGCGCCGCCGGAAAGGAGTTTGACGTACTGTTCGGCCCTGGGGAACATACAGTCGCAGGCGGCCACCACGCGAAACGCCTTCACGTCGGGCGACTCATTGAATATCTGACGGGCGCGGGCGCCGCAGCCGATCACGCCTATGTTGACCATCTCGTTTGCGCCGGGTCGGCCCGGGGCGCCGAGCACACGGGAAGGGATAATGCCGGGCAGCGAGATGGCCGCGGCGGCAGTGGCCGAGGCGTGGAGAAAGTTGCGACGATTCAGTTTGGTGCGTTTCACGGGATATACTCCTATTTGTTCAATTCATTTTAACACGAATATTCTTGAATTGCACCTTCATCGGCGGGCCGGGGTGGAGTTGCAGGGAAATCAGCCCTTCGGCAGCCGACTTGCCCCGCTCGCGGTCGATGACGTGCGCAGTCACAATGCCGTTGATCTTTAGGATGATTTCCGGTCCTCGGGCAATAATCTCATACTCGTTCCAGCCGTCGGTTTTGATGTGTTTTTGCAGTTCGGCCGGATCGGCGAAGGAGGTCACGGTCCGCTTGCCGTCTTCGTCGATTTCGACTTTCTGCCCGCGCTTGGCTATGATGGCGCGCTGGTTGCACTCGTAAAGAATGCCGCTGTAACTGGGGCCTGTTTCCATGTCGGCCTGATAGCCTCGGATGTCCCCGTTGGGCAATTCCCGGCTGCGGAAGTTGATGCCCGAGTTGCCCTCCGGTGTAACGAAACGATAGGAGGCGCGGAGCACGAAGTCGGCCGGCTTGCCGCCGCGCCAGAACAGGTAGGTGGCTTGGTCGAGCGGTTTTTCGGCGGTGGTGGCGCCGGTGATGGCCCCGTCCTCGACCGACCAGTAGCCCGACTCGCCCTCCCAGCCGGTCAGATCCTTGCCGTTGAAGATCGGGGTGAACCCTTTTTCCGCTTCTTCTTTTGGGGCGGCAAACATTCGCGGCATCTCGCCGAGAAAAACAAACACCGTGCAAACCAGCACAAACATCATAAAACAGTGCGGCCACGAACAAGGCAAGTTTCTCATGAATCATCTCCAAAAAACGGCAGGGTTGGAATGGGCGGGAGGCGGAAAATCGACAGACGACTATGCAACTGGAGAATAGTGTACCAGTTGTGGGGGGGAAAGCAACTGTCGTGCCGCCGGGTGTGTGGCAAGGGGTGCATTCCGCACTTTGTTAGCCCGAAGGGCTTTTGGAAGATAGCCCAGGGTTGCCGCGCAGCGGCTACCCTGGGAGGCGGTGGTTGTATCCTCGCATCAACCCTGAAAGGGTTGCGTCGGTCGGCGTTCCCGCTACTACTACTACGAAACCCCGTTGGGGTTTTCTGTATTTCCCCCCTTGGCCCCAGGGTAGCCGCAAGCGGCAACCCTGGGCTATCATATTACAAGCCCTTCGGGCTAAGCGATAAACCAAACGACGCAAAGTGCGGAATGCATCCTGTGGCAAGATTTTCTAGCGGCTTCCAATCACCGACTACACGAAGCCCGCCTCGATCATCTGACGGACCAGATCGACGACGTTCTCGGCCTGCATTTTTTCGAGCACGCCGGCGCGGTGTTTGGCGACGGTTTTCTCGCCGATACCCAACTCGCCGGCAATCTGCTTCGAGTGTTTTCCGGCCACCAGCAGATCGAGCACCTCGTGTTGCCGCGGCGAAAGCCTGTCAATGCGGTTCGCCATTTCGGCCTTGCGGGAGAATTGCCGCTGTGAATCGGCGTCCAGTTCGAGGGCTTTTTGGATGCGGTCGAGCATTGCCCGGCGGCCGAACGGTTTTTCCAGAAAATCCATTGCGCCGGCGCTCATGGCCTGGACGGCAATGGGAATGTCGGCGCAGCCGGAGATCATGATGATCGGTATTCGAGAGCCCCTGGTGGCGAGCGTCCGCTGAAGCCCCAGCCCGCCGAGGCCCGGCATGCGCACGTCCAGGACCAAACACTTGGGAGAGCCTGGCAGGTCGTGGTAGCCGTCGAGAAACGCCTCGGCGGAGAGATAGGTCCGGGCCCCCAAGCCGATGCTGCGGACCAACAGGCTCAAGGAATCGCACACTTGTGGATCGTCGTCCACCACGTACACGGTAGGAACCGCGGTAACCATTGGAGTCACCTGTATCCATTTTAAGTGATTATTCAGCCGGTAAGCGCGCCGGCCGCGATCGGCAGATCGACGATCACGGTGGTGCCCTTTCCGGGCCGACTCCGCACCTCCATGCGCCCCTCGTGACCTTGGACAATGCCCTGCGCGACGCTCATTCCCACCCCGGAACCGCCGGACCTCCGCCGGGTGGTGTAGAGTGGATCGAAAACGCGCTCGAGTTGTTCCGCGTTCATTCCGCGGCCGTTGTCAGAGACCGCTACCCGTACGCCTTTCTTGATCCGCATCGTGCGGATCGACACGACCACCTTTTTGTCTCCCGCTTCGATGGCGTTGCGGATCAAATTGAGCAAAACCAGTTCAATTCCCAGTGGATTCATGGGAACCAAGGGGATCTCGACGCCGAGGTCCGCGCGCAACTCCGCTCCGTTCGATAAGCCGTACGGCCGCGCCTGATCGAGGGCCTGCGCGACCACGTCGTTGATGTTGCAAGCCTGCTTCTCGGTCGGTTCTTGGCGCGAGTATCGCAAGAGCGTCCTGACGATCCGCCCGCAGCGATCCATCGAAGTGACGATGTTCCGCAAACAGGCGTCGAACTGTTCGCCTGCGTCGGGCGAATCCTTGATTGCCAGGGCCGTCTCGGCGGCCAACAGCGCCGAGCCGGCGGGATTGCTGATTTCGTGGGCGATGCTGGCGCCCAACAGCCCGATGCCGGCCAGCCGTTCGTTGCGCCGGAACGATTCCTCCATGAGCGTTTGCCGCGTCACGTCGCGGAGGACGGCGATTCGATGTGTAATCCGCTCCGACTCGTCCCGGACCGGAACGGAACGGAGTTGCAGCAGCATCCGGGCGCCGTCCCGGCCGTGGCCGGCGATTTCGGCCGAATAAATACCCTTGCTCTGATGGCTTTCCCGCAAACTTCTCTGGAGCGGATCGTCGCCGAAGCGATTCAACATGGCCGTGAACGCCGAATTGCAATGGACGATCAGCGGCGAGTCGCTTTCCGGAGGCCAAGCGGAGATCGCCACGCCCTCTTGGACGCACTCAAGAGCACGGCAAAGCAGAACGACATCGTCGGAAATCCGATCAGAAGCTCCCCGCTTCCAATGCGGACTGTCAACGCGTCGACGGAAGAGAGCCGTTTGCCCCACGGCAGCCTCCTGTGTATCAGATGTCCTAACTCACAGGGAGGACTAACGCACTAAACAATTAGTGTAGTAACATTGGTGGAAAAGTCCATACCAATTCGGACGTTTTTCCACTGCCCCCCGTTTTGTTGTTCGGCAAAAAGCGGGTGAACGCTGTCGGAAAATGGGAAAAACGCGGAAAAATCCGGTTTTTGAGCAATTAGCGGACCATGAGGTGACATCTAGCTGTCACATTACCCCGCAACCGTTCACGGGCCAGTCGGGGACAGGTCCATTTTTTGGCGAAAAAACGTGTTTTGCCGACGAACCGTTGGCCGAAAACTTGGGCCCCGTCCCTTCCCGCGGCGCCAGGGGGACAGTCCCATTTTCGCGGCGGTCAAGTCAATTCACTTGGCAACGTCCCTCGCGCCGCGAAAATTGGGACAGTCCCCTCACGATTTCGGTCTCGGTGCGTTTGCCGATGAATACAGATAGACTATCTGGCTATTCGTCGCGTGGCGTGGCGATATGACTTCGCACAAGATCGCCTAAATCTTGCGGAACAGCCCGTCGCAGACGGTCCAACACGCATTCCCAGCGATAGGCGAAACTTCCCGCCTCGTCGCGGGGGCGATGCTTGAACAACGTGTCGAACGCCCGTTTCCGCTTGCGGTATTCCGACTGGATTTTCGAGAACCGGGCAACGAAGGCATCGACATAGAGCGCGGCAAACTCATCGCCGTCGGATACCAGCGAGAGGCGGCGATTTACCGGCTGGGCATATTCCCGGGCGAAGTGTTCCAGTTCGGTGCGATAGTCGACGAACGTCCCGGTCTGGTCGGCCACGACGATCTCCACCGGCAAACCGCTCTCGCTCTCGATCACTATCTCGTCGCCGTCGTCGAATACCACGTAGCCGCGGGGGTCGTATCGCCCGACGATCATGTTTGAAGCGGCGGCGTGGCCCAACTGCCAGGCAAACCGCGAGGCGAAGGAGTGGTCGGCCATCTTTTCGGGCGGAATCTTGTCGGTGGCCATGCCGCGGATGAAGTCGCGCTCGAAATAGGGCGACCAGATGGCGACGTTCTGCATGTCGCGGCGCGGCCCCGAATATCTTTCGCTGATCCGATTGGACGTGGTGTGAGCGGGCAGATTCATACCCAACTGGCGGCAACCGAGCCGCCGGTCGAGCGTGTACTCAGTGTACCCCTCGGATTGAATGATGGCGTCGAGCAACTTCTTGCCTTCGTCGAGGTGTTCGCGGATGCCCCACTTCTGCATGCGAATGATCCGCACGACCTCCTCGCGGATGCGGCGCTGTTTGATCTGAGTAATATACACGTCGCGGCGCCCCGGCGCTTTGTCGCGCTGCGAGAGCGAGTGGACGATCCGGCCGATGTTGACGTACTCCAGGTCGCCGTATTCGCGCACGAAATTGAGGATGAACCCCCGGCACTTTTCGTCGCAAATCCGGCGCAGCTCGGCGTTGCCGGCCTCTTCCGCCAGATCGAACGCCGAATCGAGGATCAACTCCCCTTCCTCGATCCTGCCGCCCGGCAGCCACTCGATCTGCATGAAGAACTCGGAGCTGAGTCCCAGCAGGGCTTCCTCGGAAACCGTCTTGTCGTCCTCGCCGATCAAAGCGGCGTAGACCCGGTTCCGCCACTCCAGGTTTTCGAGTTTGTCGTAGCGGAACTCGGGCGGGACCGCCTCGCAGTATTTCCGCCGCAGGGTTTCGTAAACTTCCTTGAGGGTTTCGCCATCGAGCACGTCGAAGTCGTACGGGGCCAGATCGTCCCTTGAAAACCCTTTGCCTGCCATGAAAAAGGCGATCTCGCGGTTGCCTTGACGGTTCACCCCCGCGGAGAACTCGCGGATTTCCGCCAAATGCCGCCGCAACGCCGATTCTTCCATCCGGCCGAGCTGCGCAAACGACTCGTAGGTCAACAGCCGCGTGCCCGTCGTCTTGCTGTAGTAATAAAGCTCGTTGCCGTGAATGGCGATGCGCGAAGCGACGATCATCCGATTCATCTCGTCCGACGTTTTCGGCAGCGGGCTGATCCGCCAACATTCGCCCCGCCACTTTATGGCCGAGCGGACCTGCGGGTTGCGGGCCAGTAAAAACTTCACCCGGTGCTTGGAGACCAATTGTTGCAGCAGTTCGTCGGCTTGGAAGCAAAGCGGCATGTCCCCCGGGTCCGGCCGGATCAGGATCGCGTCGTCCTCCATAATCAGGTCGACCGAATTCCGCCACTCCGCGGACTCTTCTTCCCGGCTCATCGGCCCCAGTCCATTCTCCAGCCGCTGACGGATTAGAGAGTCAACGTAGGCCGTCCGCTGCGTGGCGTGGATGCCCGGGGTGGTGACGATCGTGTTTCCGGAAGGAAACGCGGTGGCGATGCGGGACTTCAACTTCCCGTTCTGGTCCTTGGCCAGTGGATGTTCACCGATGACGCGGGGCAGCATTGCTCAGAGAGATATAGTGTGGGGCTGGTCGGAACCTCTATTGTGACACATCCCAGGCGCAAAGGCTAGGGCCGGTGTGAATCATACTGGCCGGCCCAATACGGTTGGCCAAGAACCTCACTGGCCGCTAAAGCGGCCAGCCCTTACAATGCGGCCGACCAAGGGCTGGCCGCTTCAGCGGCCAGTAGCGCGATTGAACCCAAAGGGCTGGCCGCTTCAGCGGCCAGTAGAGCGGCCAGTAGCGGCCGGTTGAACCATGACCTCCTGGACCGAAAAATCCCGCCATTCCACGGGGGCCTATTACAAGGGGCGCCGCCGCTTTGAACACTGGTACCGCGACAATCAGGTCTACTTCATTACGGCCAGATGCCGCGACCGTTTCCCCGCCTTCGCTTCGGAGCAGGCAAAAGCAGTCTTCTGGGACCGTTTTAACCATTACACCCGACAGGCGCAATTCACCCCGTGGATCACTTCGGTTGTGGACAACCACTATCACTCGCTCGGATATTGCAAGATCGGGACAGAACTGAAAACGATGATGCCGCGAATTCACGGCTCGGTGGCCAAGCTGGTAAACGATCTTCTGCCCGAGCGATTGTCGCCGTTTTGGGGAGACGGGGGACATCAACACTATTTTGACGGATGCATCCGCGACGAAAAGCAATACCGCTTGGCCTATCGCTACGTCTTGACGCAGAGCGTTCGGCACGGCTTGTGCCGCGACTGGCGCGAGTATCCTCACACTCACTTGGAAATCGAACTGGAAGTGGGTGTGCGCCGGGCCTTGCAGTTGCAGGCTTTCTTGGAAGGGGTTCCGTACAAGCGGTATCAGAACCGCGCGGATTGAGCTGGTGCGGAGGTTTTTCGCGTGGCCCACTGGCCGCTAAAGCGGCCAGCCCTTTACAACGCGTTCTCCACAAGGGCTGGCCGCTTCAGCGGCCAGTAGCGGCCGGTTCAGCGGCCAGTAGCGGCCGGTTCAGCGGCCAGTAGCGGCCGGTTCAGCGGCCAGTAGCGGCCGGTTCAGCGGTCGGTCGAACCCTTTCGCGTGCGCTTCAGCGACATCAGTGCAAACCCCAGGCCGGCCACGATAGCTCGTCTATTGGGGTTTCGTCGTCCCAGAGTCGCATCGCCACGTTGCAGGCTCCTTGATATAGCCGAACGTTGCCTTGGGCCTCGACTAGTCTAGCGACGTAGGCTCGAAGACATGGTTCTGTCATTTCTCATCTGTTCCGTTCTTGTCTCGACTGAACGTCCAAGTGACGGAGGACACATAGACGGGAATCCAGCGAAGCACTGGTATTTTCCAGAAAATGGGTTTGTGCGGAGATTCGTCGGTACTGCCGACGACCCGGACCTTCTTCTTGCTCTGGCTTTCCCAAAACGTTTCGATCTCGACCCAGTATGTTTGTCCGGATAGGGCAGTATGCTCAGCCGTGAAGACCTCGCCTCCGATTGTGTTCACAAGGTCTTGATACGACATGGTGCGAAAACGGTCGAGATCAGCATCAAGAATGGCTTTGGCTTCCGCTTTATTCATCTCTTTTGACAGAACGCTGGGACATGGGGCGCGAGGTACGAGCGTCCTCACCATCCTCTTGTTGTAGGCATACGTCTTCTAGGCCAACCCATCTCTTTTCTTTATGTGCTCCTTGGTATCATCAGGGATTACGTCTTCATACAGTTCCTCAATTTCTTTCGGCTTTGTGATCATCTCATACGAGACAAGATTCAGGAGTTTGAACATGTTCAGGGCAATGTTACGATTATCCTTGAAGTCAATTTGTCCAGGATGAACAGCGTTATTTCCTACCACCCTTACCAAGTCTAGAGCTTTCTGGATTTTGGGACTCAAACCGTTGGAAACAAGGTTCTTGATATCCTGGTTAATGTCCTTGCCATTTTCGCCAACCTGAATCAGGAGTTTATGCAGAGCAAGCCTCAATAAGGCCGCTGCCCCCTTCGGAGAATCAGACAATATGTTTGCTGCTTCAGTATACAGAGAAATGATGTCTTCATCGAGGTCTTGATTCGGTTCATCAACCAGAATGCGTTTTGGGAAAACGATTTCACCACCTACCCAGAAAGAGCTTTTCTGACACGAATCGCATGTGGAGATTGAAAACTCCTCTGGAAAAGTACCCTCAAAAACCCTCGGGAAACGCTGACTGAACGATTCCAGGAATCGAGATATTGCTGTTTGTTGGTAGTCCTGGATGCCAGATCGGTAATCCAGGAAGTTGTGCTGCAGAATCTGGAAAAAAAGACTGCCCAAGGTGCTTTGGTTATTCCACCGTTGTCGAGCAACTGTGTTACAACGGGGACACTTAAAGCTCTTTCTGTCCAATTCAGGGGTGTTGTCCATGGTAAGACTTAAGGAGTCAGAGTCATTGTTTTGAATTCGCCTGCACGAAAAGTCTGCCGTGATCGGTTGTCGCCTTGCCTTGCGACTTCTGGCCACCGCGCCCCTCAATCTAGCGGGTTGCCTCCGCCTGTCAAGACACCTTGGGCGGAAGGGGGAGGGCGGAGGAGGTAAGACGGAACACTATCCACGACCACTATCCACTAATCTCCCATCCCCCGCGCTTCGCAACGCTAGTGGGAAAGGTGCAAGTGTAAGTGTCACCAAACGAACGGACGCGGAGCGTCCGGGCAGTGTGTTCCCATGCGGAGCATGGGAACAAGATACGTTGGGGTGGCAGTTCAACTGCCACCCCAACTTGTCTCACAAGGGCTGGCCGCTTCAGCGGCCAGTAGCGGCCGGTTCAGCGGTCGGTCGAACCCTTTCGCGTCCGCTGCAGCGACATCAGCGCAAACGCCGTCCCGTATTGCTGATGATAGTCGAACATCGGAAAGTCCCACCACGACCCGTCCTTCTCTTGCAACTTGATCAGGATATTCGCAAGCTGGTCCTGAAACGGCGCGCGTTGGTCCGCGGGCAACTGCTCGATGCACAATGCGGCGTAGTAATGGCCGAAGTAGAAGAAGTAGCCGGACACGGCGAACCAAGACTCGTGCGGGATGGGACGCTTCCGGCCGATGTCCAGCCATCCGTTGCGGGCAAACAGCCGATCGAGCCAGGTTTTCAGCACGGCGTCGGTAACGGTTTTGTCGCCCCAGAGACGCATCGCCACGTTGCAGGCTTGCGAGCGGCCCAGGCTGCCCGCCGGGCGGTTGATCGGATACATCGGCTTGTACTTGTGGTGCTCGCCGTACAACACGGAGAAGTCGGGCTTCCGCTGTCGGCGGATCGAGGCGGTTGCCCGATCGATCAGCCGCTTTGGTATCTCGATGCCTGCCTTTCGGGCATCGTCCAGCGCCACCAACACCGCAGCCGTGACAAAGCTGAAGCTCACCCCGCTCGGCTTCCGCGTGAGTGCCCTGAAATCGTAGTAGGACCAGCCGCCGTCGACGACCTCGTACCGATCGAGCATGCCGATCTGGTGCTCGATCAGTTCGAGAATCCGCCGCCGGCGCTCGGCGTCGTCGGGATTGCGGCCCAGCATCCGCACGAGCGCTTGGATTCCGTAGGCGTGCGCCCAGGTGTTGTAGAAGCAGTCCGGCGTGGCACGGCGCACCCCGGGCAAATGATCGAACAGCCAATCCTCGCCGCGCTCCAACGATTGGATGACCTTCGGATCGTCGCCGCCGGTTTCGATCAGCGCCGAAACGCACAGCGCGGTGACCGCGGCCTTGAAGGCGTGATGCGCGCCCGGTACCGGCGCGTAGATGTCCCCGGGCCTGGTGATGTTCACCGATCCCCACGAGCCGTCCTTGTTCTGCCGCTTCAGCAGAAACTCCACGCCGCGGTGGATCGCTTGATCGATTTGCTCGGCCGTCGGCGGCTCAATTGGCTTGGGCTTCGGCCCGATCACGGCCAACGCCGGCGGACGCGGCGGCGTCTCGGCGGCCGAAGCCGGAAGACACGCAATCGCCACGGCCGCCAGGATGATCCATTGAATTTGCATACACGGCTGGCAAGCCCGCCCGCTACACTTTGATCGCATATTCTCTGGTCCTTCTCACTCCTTGTCCTTCGATGGTTCGAGAACGACCTTCTCGCCCTCCTTCAATCCCTTGAGTATCTCGACCTGTTTGTCGGTCCTACGACCGATGGTCACGGGGCGGGTCTTCGGCTTGCCGTCCTCGCCAAGCACTTGGACGGACCGCTTCCGGTCGTCCAGTTCGTCGGTCACGATGACCTTCGGCGGTACGAGGATCGCGTCCCGCTTCAAGTACGGGACCAGTTTCACCTTGCAGGTCATGCCGGGCATCAGCAGCTTCGACTTGCCTTTCAGACGGACCTTCAGCCAGCCGTCGAATTTGCCGGGCGCGATCGGAATGTCGCTGACCCGATCGACCTCGACCGGCAGGTCCAGGTCGGGATAGCCCGTCGGCACGGCGGTCCCCTTCAGCCCCGGCCGAAGATCGTGCAAATACTTCTCGGGAACCGTCGTGCGGATGCACATCGGCCGCGGCGAAACCACGGTCATCACCACCTGGTTCGGCTGGACCGTGCCGTGGGGGCGAAGCCTGCTTTCCATCGCGGAGGAATCGGCCGGCTTGCCGCGGGTGAGTCGGCCGTAATACACGATCCCGGCGGCCGGCGAGCGAACCGTCATGCCTTCGCGGTCGGCCAGCAGTTTTCCCAGTTTTTCCTCGGATTTGCGCCGCTCCTGCCGCAGCTTCTCCAACTCCAAACGTTGTTTATGCAAGGCCAATGGAAGTTTCGCTTCGCTCTTCTCCCAATCCAAAACCGATCGCCTGGTCGATTCCTCGACTTGCTCTTCCTTTCGCGGGATGTCGAACTTCAGCGCGAAGTCGCGGTTGATTTCGGCGATTTCGACCGAGAACTTCGCCCGCTCCAGCGCATCGCGTGCCCGTTGCAGCACGATCTCCTCGGTCTCCTCGGTGATGTCGTCGGCCTTGTACATCTTTTCCAACTGCCGCAACTCTTCCTGCTGGTATTCCAGCCTCATCTTGGCCATCTTCAGAACGAACTCAGTCACCTTCACGCTCAGCGGCCGACCGACGCGGAAGAAAAACTCCCGGTCTTCCTCGGCCACTTTCGCGGTGCGACGGCTCGACTCGAGATTCAGCGGCGTTATCTTCTCCAGCACCTGCAACTGCTCTTCCGCCTGATGGATCGCCACTTCGGAGAGCTTCAGTTTGGCTTGCAGGTCGGCGATTGTCCGGTCGAGCTTGTCGGTCTCCAACTCGAGAACCACGTCCCCCTTGCGCACATGGGCGCCGTGCCGAGCGGCGCTGAGGACCGTCAACTTCGACCACTCTTCCGGCGAAAGGAGTATTTCGTAGGCTTTTTCACTCTCGAAAACGCCCTCTAGTTCGACGACGATCCGAAACGGTCCTTTTTCGACCGTTTTGGTGGCTGGCGCGGCGGCGGCCGGTTTCTTCTCCTCTTTTTTGTCCGCTTTATCCGCTTTATCGGAGGCGGAATCGGCGGCAAGCACCGATGTAGCCCACAACGCCAATGCAATCAGGCAAAGATATCGGCAGAAAATCGAGCGGCCCATGCTGTCCTTCTCCAGTCCGGATATGAGGTGTGTGTCGATTATGCAACGGCGCGCAAAGTCACCGCAGCCTGTCTATTGTGACACACGAAAGGCGGTGAAGCAAGCCTCCCTCGCGCTGCCGATGCTGGCCCGCCTACCCGCCGGAGTACACGGCAGCTCCCAGACCTTGCAGAACGTCACAGCCGCCGATCGTCTTGAGGCGGACGGACGGCAGCGCGGGCACGCCTCGTTGGGCGGCCGCTTCCAGTTCCTTTCGGTGTCCGGCCCGCCGGATAATGGGCCAGATCGATAGGTCCTGGGGGTTGATGTCCCAAACCGCGACGCCGTCCACGCCCGCGCTGTAGGCGTCGACCCATTGCTTGACGTTCGCCACCTCGGATTGGCCGCCGGTCCTCCTGTTGAAGATGAATTGGCACTTATGCGCCTTGGCGACGGCGAGCAATTTGTGGTCGATGACAACTTTATCCCAATCGCCTTCGCTGATCACGCTGTCCAGCCATCCTTGCTTTATCCAGTGTTCCACGTCCATGCCGAGAACACGGTGGTTGTGGTTTACGGCAGGCTCGGGCCACGAGGTAGGCCCGAGAACCCAGGCCGAGAGTTCCAGTCTCTTGCCTTTCTTCTTCCCCACTTCGTCGAGGGTCCGCCGCACGTCGCGGACGAACGCATTCAGATAACGGCTGCGAATCTCGCACATCTTCGCGTCATCGAAGCCCACCTTTCGCCCGTCTTCGCCATACTCCTTGCGAAAGTCGTCCAGCACGGGCTGCTCGTAAGCCATGAACTGCGGGCCGCGCACGAAGCACAGGTTCACACCGTCGACGTCGAACTTCTCGGCGGCCTCCCGGACAATGGAGACCATCAGATTCCGCACCTCCGGGAACGCGTAGCTGGCCTTCTCGACCGGGGTGCCGTCCCGCATCACCTGGCGAAACTGCGGATGCGTGGCGACGAAGCCCTTTTTTTCCCATTCGCGCTGCGGCGGGACGGCCCCCGACACGCCCATGCGAATCATGATGTCGAACTTCAGGCCGATCTCATGCGCGTGCTGCGCGGCGACCGCCACGGGGATGATGCCCTCGCCGGCCAACGACCTGAAGTTGTCGTGGGCAGTCTTTTCCCCGGTCATGTAACTGTTGTTTCTCGGCGTGGCAGGGATTGGAACCGCTCGCGGCCCGGCCACGAACGTGCCCACCTTGGTCGGGTAGTTCGTCAGGTCGCCATAGCAGACTGCCCAGATGAGTTTGCCCACGTCCGAGTAGCGATAAGGCTCGACCAACTCGATGATATGCTCCCTGGTCCGGAACTCATAGCCGTGGAGGGAGCCGTCATTGGAGACCTGCAGGACGCGCGTGTCTTTTCTGGCGCGGTCCGCTTTAAGGTCGGCGACCTGCCGCGCGGAGAGCGGCACCAGCTTGACGTAAGCAATGTAGGCCTTTTGCGCGGAGGGGCCGTGCCGCTTGCCGAACTGCAAGTTGCGTCCGGTGAGGTCGGCCGCCTTGAACGGCGCTTCCTTGATGTAGGTGGCGTTCATGTTCATGGCGGGTGCCGGCTCCGTGATGCACGTGAAGCACGGGTCGTCGCTCAGCTTGACCTTGACCACCGTTCCACCGTCGTAGGCGTAATGGGGATTCCAAAAGCCCACGTAGACGGCGTGCCAGCCCGTCACGTTCAGCGGGAGCGTTACGTCGGGCGCATCGACGAACGACGTGGCGCCGATCATCGTGCCGCTCTTAGGGATCCCTACCGTTTCGTAGGGGATGAGCCGCCAACGGCCTTGCTTCTCTTTGGGCGAGAGAGCCGTCGCCGGCCGGCAGCGGCTCATGTCCGTAAGGTACACCGCCTTCGCGCTCTCGTCTTCCGCTTTGACCGGCGAGCCGTGCGACATGAGCATATTGGCCAGCAGCGCCGCCACCCCGAACCCGAACACTTTCAACGCCATCTTCCAAGATGCCGACATCGAGTTTTCTCCTTGTGCAAACGGAAACTGTAACAGAGATGTAGCGGATAGCAAGAGGTTTTTCACACGGGCCATCTGCCGTTACACACCAGCCCGAAGCGCAAGCGAGGGCGTATCAATGAGCTTCCCTCGCTTGCGCTTCGGGCTAGTGTCGCACACTCCGCGCCCTTCGCTAGAACTTCTTCCCGTCGATCACCATGCCGTCCTCGCGGTTGCCCAGATAGGAATGGGTCAGCGGGTCGATCGAGTAGTTGATCAGGTGGACGGACCCGTCGCACATGGCCATGTGGAAGCCGTTGGCGTGTGCGCTGCCGAACGTCCATCCCGACCAATAACCGTTCTGATCCTGCAAGGGTGCTATATCTACCCACCGGTTGATGTCGAGGTCGTAGCCTAGGTTCCACCCTTGGTCGTCACCGCTGACTAGTCCGGTGGCGTAGTGTTCGGGCCAAACGTACTTCTCGCCGACCAGATAGGTATTGCTGACCCCGTCGCTGATCCACGCTATCGTGACTTCGCTGCGAAGATAGCAAATGCCATCGGAGGTTTCGGTCACCACGGGCCAGGATGGCGAGGTGAAGTTCGGATTGTCGCCTTGCTGGAGGGAAGAGGGGCCCCAATCGATGCCTGTGCGAGGGACAGAGCCCGCGCAGGCGGCGTAGTCCGATCGCCCGCAACCCTGGGTGGGTGGGGAAATGTTAGCGTAGGGGACAGGATTAACATAGGGGTACAGGATGGTATTGCGACGGCTTGGGCAGATGAGCACACTCAGCGGCGTTTGCGTTACTTGGCACCCCACATCCCTCTTCACCGCCGCCGACTCGCCTGCTCCGAGATTGCGAAGTGCGTCTTGCTCGATGTAGGGCAGGATGTTGTAGCACCAGCCGCCGGGTTGCCGTTTGTCGAAGCCGCGGTCCGGATCGCCGGCCCAGCCCCAGCCCCAGCCGCCGGTCGGCAAATGTCCGAGAACTTCTTCATGATTGAGCATCGCCAAGGCAAGTTGCTTGAGGTGGTTCTTACACTGCACCTGACGTGCCGCCTCGCGGGCTGCCTGCACCGCCGGCAACAACAGCGCGATCAGGATGCCGATGATCGTGATCACCACCAAAAGCTCCACTAACGTAAATGCGCGAGGGGCGAGGGGCGAGGGACGGGGGACGGGAATGGAATGATCGTTTAGCCGCCGCGTCCACGCGGCGTCGGCGGATGGTGGATTTGAGTTCATGTCTCGCTCCTTTTGTGGGCTTGTAAATCAGGACTACAAGAAGTATAATAAAAAGTATAATTTCAAAGAAAGTTGGGAAACGGAGGAATTATCATGACCTATAGAGGCCGCATCGAGAACGGCGTTGCGGTGTTGGAGGGAGATGTCCGCCTTCCCGACGGGATGCCCGTGGAGGTCGTGCCCATCGAGCCGGAGACCTCTGCCATCGAGGATGATCCAATGTACCGGCTGTATGACTTGGCAGTACCCAGTGGAATCCCCGACCTCGCCAAGAACATCGACCATTATCTTTACGGCCATCCGAAGGTGGATGATGCTTAGCCCCGACGGCGTGTTTCTCGACACCAGCGGATGGATTGCACTGCTGGACGAGGACGATGAACTCCACGCACAAGCGGCAACGCAACTGGACGAAATCGTCGCCGCACGCCGCCCCGTGTTCACCACGGATTGGGTGATCGCCGAGACGGGCAACGGCGTGGCGCGAGTTGGGGTACGCAGGCGGTTCGCCAGTGCGGTCGATAGGTTCTTGGCATCGCCCAAGGGGCGGCTCGTGCGCGTGGACCGGGAGCTGTTCCAAGAGGCGCTCGGCTTGTACGACCGCACTAGCGACAAGTCTTGGGGGCTTGTCGATTGCGCCAGCTTCGTCGTCATGCGTCGGGAAAACATTTTTGACGCCCTCACTGCGGATCGCCATTTTCCGCAAGCCGGATTCCGGCCTCTGTTGGCGGCACGACCGCGTTAACTGGACGGCGGAGATGGACGCGCCTGCCGCGACACTTCCCACCATCCAACATCCTTATGTCCCCTCTCCCCGTGTGGGAGAGGGTCAGGGTGAGGGCGGCGTTCGGCACGTTCATCTGTGCCGCCAACCGCCCTCATCCCCAGCCCCTCTCCCAAAGGGAGAGGGGAGCTTTTCTTGTTTACTGGCCACTGACCACCGGCCACTGGCCACTAAACTCTACTTCCGCTTCCTCCATGCGTAGCACAGCAGTCCGATCAAGCCCGAAGCCAACAACGCTAACGTCGAGGGCTCGGGGATGGTCGACACTCCGGCGCCGTCGCCCAGTTGGACGTAATAGAAGCCGCCATCGGACCACGCGTCGCCGGCGGTGTGCCCGGTCAGGCCCGTCTCGTACTGCCACGTCTCGCCGCCGATGGCGACCGAGCCGGTTCCCGCGGCGTAAAGGTCGAACAATTGCTCCATAGCGCTGAGGTTGTACAACCCAGTGGCCTGCAACCCAGCGACCTGCGGGGTGTTGTAAATGGCGCCGACTTCCGCCGCGGTCAGGGCTTGATCCCAGATGCCCATATCGTCCAGATCATTCCCAAAGCTCTGGTTCGCGTTGCCGCCGCCAAGGTTCATCACCGTGCCCGAGCCCATGGCAGTGGCAGTGGTGGTTGCCAACAGGGCACCGTTGACGTACATCTTCGTTTGACCGCCCACGCCTTCGGTGGTCCAAGTCACCTGCTGCCAGTTAGGGCTAACTAGGGTCGAAGTCTTGACGCCGAAATCACCGCCACCCCAACCATATAGCCGCAGAGAGTCGAGGAGGTTCCAAACGCCGCCTACGCCGGCGGTATAGGCGCTGCGAAACATGTGGCGGTTAGCGCCCTTGGGATCCGTAGGCATCATAAACCACGAAGTTAACGATGCGCTCGTCATGCCTGTCAAAGCACTCGCCGATGTTACGCTAACGTAGCCGCTGGTGACGAAGTTGAAGGCAGTGCCGATCGCCCCAGTGACGCCCTGTGTCACAGTAGAGCCGGTTATCGTTCCGTTGTACCCGTTGCCGGTTGAATCGGCGGCGGTTGTGCCACTGGTTTCGTCGAACGTCCAGTGGGCCAGAAGGTCGGCATTCGCGGTCGCCGTCCAGCCGAGGCAAAGCGCCACGGAAAACACACAAAGAACAGTCAGCACGTGTTGAGAGATGGCTCTCATGGTATCATTCTCCTAGTTGGAAACAAACAACCACTGCAACCGTCCACGGGCCGGCGGCGACTTGCCGCCGAGAAAAATCCCGATGCACGGTTCTCTTTCCTCCTCTTCTCCGTCGTATCTTCCAAGAGACCCTTGCGGCGCCGGCCGACTTGGCGATACGAAACTCCGCAAACATGTAGGGTGGGACAAGCGCAGCGCGGTCCCACCAATCGTATCAAAGTATCAAAGGGTCTAATGGTGGGACCGCGCTGGGCTTGTCCCACCCTACCCAATGCCGCCTCCTTTCTCGGTTGTTGTTACGGCCGCAAGACCTAACTTCGATATTAATCGCTGCCTCTTTTGTCCTTTGGTTCGTTCGCATCAATCTGCATCAAGTCCAGCCGTGGATCGCCGAACATGATCCAATCGCCATAGACCTCGTTGCCCTCGCCGTCGGTGGAGGCCAACGTCAAAAAGCGGTCGTCGTCGCCGATTAAAATCGAGACCGGAAACGCGCCGCTGTAGCCATTGATGTCGCGGCGCTCGAAACGCAATTGACCGTCGATCAGCACCCAAAGGTCGGCGGATATTCTCGCGCCGTCCCTGGAGTGCATTGACTCGCTGCTGTTGCCCGCCATGGCGCGGAATCGAAACAGCTTGCAGCCTGGGTTCGCCCGCCGGATCGCCTCCAGGTCGAAGGTGATTCCGTTATTGGCGTGCAGGAACAACAGGCAGTGAGGAGGCGCGGCATAGTCGATGCCCCTCAAGAACGCCGGGGACGGCCGGTCGATGGGAATCTTGCCGCCCGCCCATATAGGCCAACACGTGTCGTTTTTAGTGTCGGGAAAGCCGGCGAACATATTGCCGGCGGAATCGACCCGCACCGCGTCCTCCGTGCCGCCGTCGGGGATGAAAACGCCATCCACCAGCGGCAGTGCCTCGACACGATGATACCGTCCGTCACCGCCAAGGTAGCTATCGGGCGGCTTGTCAACCGCCAGCCCCGAGGTCGGATCGATACCGCGGTTTCGCCGGCCGGAAAAACCAGCGCCCCCGGCCACCACGGCGGCCAAGTCAAAGGTCTTGTAGGGCTCCTTGTGAAGCCTGCGCTTGAACTCGGGCGTCTTGGCCGACGCGACAAGCACCGTGATGCGCGGCTCGTCGCCACCTTCGACTCGGGCCGATTCATTTGCCCGCAAAATCACCTCGCGCTCACTGCTGGGCAAGCCAGCAGTGCCACCCGACACCGCCACCTTCACCGAGCCCCGGAAGACTCGCGACGTGGTGGCTCCCTCGTCACTCACCTCGACGCCGAACTCGGTGCCCAGGTCGGTGATGACGGCCGTGGGAGTACGGACGGAGAATAAGGATGAAGGATGAAGGATGAAGGATGAAGGCTCGGCCTTG
>JAUWPQ010000240.1 GCA_030611515.1 Planctomycetota bacterium
CGTCGAAAAAACCGTTGCCGTTGACCGCCACGCCCACCACTCGGCACGGGTGCATCACGCCGGCCGCCGACTCATAGAACTCGACCACCTGCTCCAACCGAGGCAACGAGATTTCGTCCATGCCGTAGAACGTCCGCCGTCCCATCGTGTAGCAGAGGATCAGCCCGTCGGGCATCACGCCGTGAAGCAATCCGAGCGCGACGCACGAATAGCGGGGATGAAACAGGCTCCCTTGGCCTTCGACCACGATCACGTCATGATGCTGGTTGGCCAGAACCAGTTTCTCGACCGCCCCGCTGAGAAAATCGGCGATCACCCGATCCACCGGGCAACCATCGCCGGTAACGAGGATTCCGGTCTGACCGGTGGCTACGAAGGCCGCGTCCACGCCCACCCGGCCCAGACCCCAGGCAAGCTCGACGCCGCAGACCATCTTTCCGCAGCAGCAATCGTTGCCGATCGTGTGGATCCGCAAGCAGCCCTGGCGGATCCCTTCGCGGCGGGCAACGTCCCGCTCGTCGTTGTCGCGGAGATCGACCAGCCGCGCGCCGTGCCGTTCGGCCGCGCGGAGAAACTCCGCGTCGTCGCGCATAAAATCGTGCAGGCCCGAGACGACCGACATTCGCCGTTCGATGGCCTCTAGTATAATCGGCCGCCAGTGGGGCGGGATTTTTCCGCCCGGCGGCGCGATGCCCACCACCAACGTGTCGGCTTCGGGCGCCTCGGCCAGCGAACCGATCAAGGGGATCGCGCCGCCGACGCCGAAAACTTCCCGGCATGTCTTGCCGGCCAATTGTCGGTCGAATACGGCGACCACCTCGTCCGCGCAGTAGCGAAGCAGACAGATCGCGGTCTTGGCCGTGTCGGAATCGTGGTATCCGTCGGTGACGATCACCATGCGGCGCGGAAGATTCATGTCGAAATCATAGCGGCCGCGCGGTGTTCTCACAAGGAGTGAGGGGGAGAAAGTGAAGCGGGGCGGCCTTCCGCCCGTGGGAATCCTTGTTCCCATGCAGAGCATGGGAACAAGGATTCCTTTTGTAGCCGAAGCGTCGGATCGGCGGTTACTTTTCGACCTCGAACTCCTTCTTGCCGACGATTTTTCCGCCGGCCGGTCCCATGTCGAAGGTGATCTGGATGGTGTACTTTCCGCGTGCGTCACTGGGCACTCGACACGAGTGCGAACAGAAGCCGCCTCAGCCAAAGCCGTCCACGCTGCGGTGGACGGTTGTGCCGTCGGGCGCAATCAGCAAGACCTCCGCCGTGCCGTCGACCGGTCTGGCCTGACCCTTTTTGACGATCGAACACGACGACAGCGACAGCGACCGATCGGCGATCACCTCGGGGTAGACGCGAATCTTCTGACCGGGTTTGATTTTCCCTTCGCTCGGCCTCGTCAGCACGTTGACCTGGAAATGCTTCAACAAGGGAATCGTAGTCTCCCGGTCGAGCGGCACGGGGTAATATCTGTCACGCTCCGCGCGGAAGTAGAACGACCAGATGTTTCCGTCCGCGTCGGGCACTTCCAGTCGCAGGCGGGCGAAACGATACTCGCCGTAGGGGACGGCCGTAATATCGTCGAGCTTATCGATCAAGGCGAACTCCCCGATGTCGCTGATCAATTCCACCGTGGCCTTGACCTGTGTTCCGGTTTTCGCGGCCAGCGTCAGCCGCAATTTTCCGTCGCCGGCGCTCCGCAAGTGGACCACCACGGAGGACGCCAAGGGATCGGAGCGGACCACGTAGATGTCGCCCTGCTTGGCGATCGCCTTGCCCAGGGGATATTGTTCGGTCAGCAGGTCGAAGCGGCCGTTCTCGTCGAGGTCGATCCAGAGACGGTCGTGGCCGACTGTGTCCAGGCAGCCGTTGCCGTCGCCGTCCAGCAGCACGGCGGCATATTCCTTCTCGCCAAGTTTCAATCGACCCTCGGCGTAGCCGCGGACCGCGTATCGCAAACCCTCGCCGACGGCGGATCGGCGCAGCAGGAGCGTGCGTTGGACACGGACGGGATTTCGGGTCCATCGAACGGTGACGGTCGCGGGGACCTCCAGGTCGCGGCCGGACATCGCATGCCGTTCGTCGTCGCTCAGTTTGCCGTCGGCGTTGGCGTCGAGCCAGAGTTGGGGACCGCCGGGGGCCTTGGGGATCCAGACCAGCAGCAAGCCCTTTTCCGGTTTCGGGCCGAGTGGGACGAGGCTGTACTTGACCCCGGCCGGGAATTTCGGCCGACCATCCATGGGCCGAACCGGCTTGTCGCGGAACTCAAGGGCATGATATTTCACCGCAGACCGGTTTCGGCAGGTTGCCGAGTCCTTGAATTCCAAGGCGACCGGCGGCGTCGAAGGGGACGCGGACGCGCTGAGAACCATCGAAAGCAATAGTAATGGAGTCATTGCAACATTAGCTCCTAAATCTTACGGGGCGAATGGGTCGGACGGGTCGAATCCTAATCGAGTGTTGAAAGGCCAACCGACAATTTGGGACCGTTGGTCCGGAGGCGTGGTCCAAACGTCGGCCATTGCCCGGACCACTCCCAGCGAATCAGGTTTGGCGTTTCCTTGCCGTGCCGCGGCCAGTTCGCGTTCGGCCAGTTCCACGGCGTGCGGCGGATCGGCCATCGCCCAGGCCAGGAACCAACCCTTCCGGCTGTCGAGCGCCTCGATGCCCGGCTCGATCGTCAATAGCATCTGCTTGGCGGAGGCCGGATCGGCCAGGGCGAGAATTGCCGCCATTTGCACGACGGATTCCATTGCGGGGACGGGCGAATCTTCTTCCGCCGGGGTCGGCCGCAACGCCAGCGTTTGAAAAATTACTCGCTCCATGTCGGGATATCCGACCTTCCTCGCCAAGACGGCCAACCGGGCCGCGTCGGCGGCGCGATCGTCGCCGTCGTCGGCCGGCTTCTCGGGCGGCAAGTAAATCTCGAAAACCCGGTCGATCAGGGAGCACGTCAACGCGGGATCGTGCGTGCCGATCAGCTTGGCGATCCGCCAAAGTTGTCCAGCCGCATTGTCCTCCGCGTGGCCGTCTGAAAGATATTTCTCAATCAACTGCAACGCCTCGGCGGGCCGGCTGGGCGCGATGCGATATGCCAGACTCAATCTGGCACGACTGGCGGCCTCCGGATTCAACCCCTTCAATAGCGATTCAACCTTGGCCGGATCGTCCAGCGAAGCGGCCACTTGGGCCTGATATTTTTCACGCGCGGACTTGTTGGAAATCTTCTCCAGCAGCCGGATCGCCCGCGCGGAATCGTACGGGGCCAAGGCCACGGCGACCTGCCCGAAGCTACGGTTGTTGCGCGGCGATGGCTTCCAGCGGTCGGTCATTTCCGCCGCTTCCTCGATCAATTTCTTGCCGGCTTCCTTCTGGCCCAACTCGATGACCGAGCCGGCCCAGGAGATCAATTCCCGGGTGCGGTCCGGCTGGTCGAAACTCCGCACCCGGACGATCGCCTCCTCCGCGCAAATCAGGGCCTTCTCCGGGGCGGACTTGGCAAAGTGGTTGAACAGTCGGCGGAGTTGGCGGGCCGCCGTCTCGGCGTCCTCGTCCAACATGCTCAGGGCCTCGTCCAGATCGATTTCCGCGATCTGTTTGATCGAGATTTTGGTATCGGCATCGGCCGGCTTGACGGCGCACTCCGCCGCCCATTTGCGGGCTTGCTCCGCGTCGATCCGTTCCATCAACGGTATCAGCGACTTTTTCAGTCCGTCGTCCTTGGTCTTCAGAGTGCTCTTCAGCAGCGCGCGTACGCGATCGATCAGTCCGCCCTGGCTGCCGGCCGGTTTGTCGTTCTTACAGGCTACGGCCCAGAGTTTTTCCAACAACGCCCGGGCCAGCTTCTTCTCCTCCTCGAAGGACAGCGGTGTGGACGATACACTGCTCTTCGGCGCCGGTTCGTCGTCGCGGAGCATCTTCAACCGCACGTCGGTCGCCCCGGCTTCGGTCCGCAGTCCTGCAAACCGGTGGTCCTGCTTGATGGCAAAGACGTATACCGGTCCCTTGCGGAAGCCCTGGAGGCGGAAGTTGCCGGCGGCGTCGCTGACGGTCTCCATCGGTTCCGGTCCGTCGCCCGAATTGAACACCCTGGCGCCGGCGACGGGTTTTCCGGCTGAGTCAACAATCTGGCCCGAGACGGAATGCGTGGTCCGTGCAAGCACGATCTTGCCCAAGCCGAGCGTCTTGCCGCCGCCGCCGTCGATCCTTGCGGAGGCGTATCGTTCGTGGCCGGGAACCTTGACCAGGAACTGATACTTGCCGTCGGACCACAGACCGCCGAAGGCGAAGTTTCCACTGGCGTCGGACTGGTGTTTTTCGAGGCTGACGTTGCCGGCCGTTCCGTACAAGCGGCCATCCTCGTCGGCGCCCTCCGCCATCAGAGCGATGTCGGCCCGCGGAATCGGTTCGCCGGCGTCGTCGACCAGGGTTCCTTGGATTGCAAAAGTCGTTTTTTCGGAAAGAACCAGACGGACCGGTCCCCGCAGCCCCCGAAGCGTAATCTTCTTCCGGTCGGCGGCGGCGGAGTTGGTTCTGGCACGGACTATCAGCGTGTCTTTGGGCGAATACCTTCCCAGAAAAACCCGTCCGGCCGCGTCGGCGTGGAGAACCTCCCGAAACCCGCTCCTCCGCGACCGCGAGTCGGTGTAGCGGATTTCCGCGTTGGGCGCCGGTTTGCCCGAGGCGTCCATCACAATGACTTCCACCTCGACCGCCCGTTCCAAAGTAATCGGCGGGATGGTGGTCTCCGCGGAGACCATCACTCTGAGCATATCCGACCAAGAAGGCGTTATGTACCGATCGGGAACCTGCCAGATGTACAAACCGATCTGACCGGGCTTGGAATGGAGTGTAAAGGATCCGTCCGTACCGGTGATGGTTTCTCGGCTCAGTGAATTTTCATAGTCTATCAACATCATACGGACGTCGGCAACGCCCTTTTTCGTCTCTTTGTCCACCACCTTGCCTTGCACCTTTACGGCCGGCGCAAGCGCGATCTCAATCCGCGCGGCCTGGCCCGGCTTGACCTCGACCATCGGCGTTCCTTCCACGCAGTAGGGAAAGTCGGCGGGAAGTTGCAATTGCACCAAGTACTTGCCCGGCGGAATCCCCTCCAGGCGGAAGGTCCCGTCCGCTCGAGTCGTCCCCTTCTGGAAATAGTTGATCGAAAAATCGGCCTCGGGCGATTGGTTGTCGCCGGGGTTTCCGACCAACATGAATCGGACCCCGCCGACGACGCCGGCGTCCTGGGCGCAAGTCAACGAACCTTGAAGGCTGCCCGATCGGCTAAGACGGACGGTTACCGGTTTTCCCAGGTTCCATTTCACCAACGGCGAGCCGAAATCGCCGGCGTCGAAACGTGCGTAGATCGTGCCGGAGGCCGCGAAGCCGCGGATCGTGAAACGGCCGTCGGCGTCGGTCTCGGCGCCTAGTTTTTCCCGGAGAACGGGAGGCAATAGAAGATACTGATAAATATTGGGCGAATGTTCTCCTCCCAACCACAACAACGGCTGGACGACGGCTTTGTCGATCGGCCGGCCTTCTTTGTCGATCAAACGGCCTTCGTAGTCCTTGCCCTCGATGAGGGTAATCCGGCAATTCCTGGGCAAGGGGTTTCCCTCTCGCATCGAGATGCCCGAGGTGCCGATTCGTCGTCCGTCGGCATCTTGCGCCGTCAGCAGCAGAGGACTGCCGAAAGGCGAAGTGCGCTTCCACGGCAAGGCGTCAAACTGAAAGCGCCCCTGCTGGTCGGCAACGGTCTGGGCGAGGACTTGCGTTTCAAAATTGTTGGAACCGCTGAGCATCCAGACGACGGCCCCCGCCGCCGGGTTGCCCTTCGCGTCGACCACCGTGCCGGCGACCGGCCCGACGGTGTTTTCGGCGGCCCGCAATTGCGTTTGGACCGGTAGGAGCAGAAATGCCAGAATCAGGATCGTACCTGTCGTTGCCCGCAGCGCTAACTTGATGGGTTGCATCTGTCGGCCCCTCGGTGAGAAGATTTCGGAGACGGAAACTTCCGCATTTCTTATCAGTCAAACACTAGGCTTTGTTTTAAAACCATCTCAACTGGTATTCATCAGGATTCGCAGGTATCGGTGTATGAAGGCCATTTTTAGCATTCCGGCGAAATTCTTGGCGGTCTTTTCAAACCGCGTGAAGATGCGTCGGCTTTCTTTC
>JAUWPQ010000133.1 GCA_030611515.1 Planctomycetota bacterium
GCGTTTACTATACGCCGACGTATATTGTCGACTATATCGTGCGGCACACGGTGGGGCGGCTGTTGGGAGGGGCGGGGGACGAGCCATGTTTAGCGGCCGCCGGCACGGCGGCCACCGGCAAAAAGCGAATTACCCCCGCCCGGGTCGAAAAACTCCGCATCCTCGACCCGGCCTGCGGCAGCGGGTCGTTCTTAATCGGGGCGTACCAATACCTGTTGGACTGGCACCGCAACTGGTACGTCGAAAACGACGCGGCGAAGCACGCCCGAGGCCGCGGCCCAAAAATCTACCGCGCCCGCGGCGGCGACTGGCGGCTGACGACCGCCGAGCGAAAGCGAATACTTTTGAACAACATCCACGGCGTGGACATCGACCCCCAGGCGGTCGAAGTCACCAAGCTCTCGTTGCTCTTGAAGGTCCTCGAGGGCGAATCCCAAGAGACCATCCAGAACCAACAGCGTCTGTTCCGCGAGCGCGCGTTGCCCGACCTCTCCAGCAACATAAAGTGCGGCAACTCCCTGATCGCCCCCGACTTCTACGACGACCGCCAAATGAGCCTCTTGGACGAAGAGGAGATGTACCGCATCAACGCCTTCGACTGGAAAGCCGAGTTCCCGCAGGTTTTCAAAGGGAAGAATGCTGGCTTCGATGTCGTTATTGGGAATCCGCCGTACGGCGCGATGGCTACTGACTCACAACTGGAATACTACAGACAATACTACGAGAGCGCTTCCGGGTCTTGTGACAGCTTCGCCCTCTTCATGGAAAAAGCGTCCGTTCTTCTTCGTACGGGTGGAGTGTTTGGGATGATTGTCCAATCAGCGTTCGTTTCCGCACCCTCCATGAGTCCATTGCGAGATATGTTTGTGGCGCGCTTCAAACCACTGGCGTTCGCTTCGATGCCGTATGATGTCTTTGCGGCGTACGTCGACACAATAATAGTAGTAGCGCAACGTTTGCAGGCAGGTGTTTGCCTACGTGACCTGAGCGGAGTTGCGGTGCAATTGACCGTGTTTCCGCCGAGGTTCAAGGTGCGGTCCGTTGATGATTTCGCCGCCTTCCGAAAGACGGCTGATGCTGCCAAGTGGGTACAACAGGGCCATAACGAGTTGCTGGTAACACTCTCGGATGGCGAGCGGGCGATAATCGATAAACTCAACGCCACGGGGGCCAAGTTCTCCGATATCGCGGATATCCAGCGTGGCGTAACCCCTTTTTGGACGACCGCAGAAAAACCAGACGTGAACGGATTTAGAGCGTTTGGAGGCACTGTTCGGCGTTTCAAATTGCTCGAGTCTGAACCGGTCTTCATTAGGTATGACCGTTCGCTTGCCGAATATAAGCCACCACGATACTTCATGGGCCCACGGCTACTTCTGCGCGAACTGATCAGCCGGCAGTTCCAGCTTCAGGCAGTGTATGCAGAAGAAGACTTTATAACGAACAAGTCGATGCAAAGCATCTTGGTTTCCGATTCTCGCTACCACGTTCTTTATTTGCTTGGTTTGTTGAATAGTCGCCTCTTGTCTTGGTATTTTCTGGCGGTGCATAGCGTCGGTCGGCGCGATGACTTTCCGAAGATTGTGCTGAAGCAAACTCGCGAACTGCCGTTCAGCCCGATTGACTTTTCCGACCGTGTGGACAAAAGGCGTCACGACCGCATGGTGGAGTTGGTGGAGCAGATGCTATCGTTGCACAAGCGTTTGGCGTCGGCGGCAAGGCCGCACCAGAAGACGGTGCTGGAGCGTCAGATTTCCGCCACCGACCAGCAGATCGACCGGCTGGTGTACGAGTTGTACGAGTTGACCGACGAGGAGATCAAGATTGTTGAAGAGGCGACGCGCTGAAACGAGTTGTTGAGCCTACTCGTACGTTTCACGCACCAGCAGTGGCGCCCGGCGAATAGTATATGCCAAGAAGGTGAAGGTGAAAACTGATGACGTTACCGATTCCTTTTCTCCTGAGCCAGGTACTCTCGACTGTCGATGCAAAAACGAGGGAGTCGTTCGGGTTGTTCGAGTCACTCGTGGCCCGACTTGAGCCTGTCGTAAAGCGTGAAATGAGGTTCAATCTCGGCGTCGCCTTGGAATTCCCACAAATTGTTGCCTCCTATCTTTTGTCCAGCCTTCAACGTATCCGTGTGACATCGTGGGGTGTGATTTCCGCGCTCAACGCACCCAACGAAGTCCTGTTCGTGATGTCAGTTCGCTCGATGCTCGAATCGGCCGCCAACCTCGCATATCTCAGGGCGAACGTGCTTAAGACCTATGCGGGCAAATTTTCCCGCAAGGACATGACATATCTGTCGCTCCGCATGAAGTTTGCCACTCGCAAGCCGGATGATCTTGAACTGTCCGCCGACGAAGAGTCGCTCGTGTCATCCGTCAACGTGCTGACAGCGATCAAGGCCCTGGACCGCTTTGCCACCGCAGACCTTGGATTCGCAAATGAGAAAGCGATAACCACGTGGTACGAACGGCTTTGCGAGTTCTCGCACCCCAACAGTTTGGGGAACAGCGTCGGCAGCGAATTAGACTTTTTTGGGGGGCTGGAGACATTTGTGGTCGATCCGGGCGTGCGCTCCGGTGTCCTTGCGGAGTTCGGCAAGTATGCCTATGTATTGCTGTACGCCTTCTGTCTTATCTACAATGACTGTTGGTGCAAGTTGGCCGACGCTGGAGAGGCACTGCCAACTTTGGAACCATCGGGCGATCCAGTGATTCTGCTCGATTAGGGAGGAATAAACGGGAGTTAAGTAGGTCAGGTACCCCGTACCTGACACCATACGGCAAACGCGATAACTGTCAGGTACGGGGTACCTGACCTACTTGGCTTGCGGAAGTGGAAATTGTATTAGCGGATAATTTATCGGAGTTGGAACATGCCCATTGAATCGCGAAAGATGGATTGCGTTTTCTATTTCCCAGTGAAGTAGGTCAGGTACCCCGTACCTGACACCGGTTGGTCGAGTGCGAAAATGTCAAATCGGTTGGATTATTGCGATGGAAATGTCAGGTATGGGATACCTGACCTACTGTCTTGGTCGCCAAGCGGGTAGCCCCGATAGCTCGGCTATCGGGGCGGCGGAGCCGCAAGAGGTTTTTCACGCCGCGCGGAATCCTTCTCGTGCCTGCGGCACCCCGATAGCAGAGCTATCGCGGCCACCCGCGGCCCGTGAACGGTTACAAAGTCCAGCTATAAGGTTGATTCGCCGTACGCACCGTCCAAATCGCGGATGTAGCTCAGTGCGTCGCACACTTCGGGCACGCTCATCCCCACCGCCCGACCTTGCCGGTCGCACTCGGCCAAGAGCATCAACTCGTCGAAACTCTCGGACGCCTCCAACCGGCGGCGGAGCCGCGCCCCGACCGAGCCGTCGCGGAAAGACAGGGCCTCGACGTGGTGCTCGATCAACCATGCCGTGCGCGGGCTGATCGAGCCGCCCAGCGCCTCCAGGCCGGCCGCCACGTGGTCGCGGCGGTCGATCGACTTGCCAACGTCGTGAAGCAACGCGGAGAGCAGAAAATCTTCGTCGTAGGGCAACCTCTCGCGGGACAACTCGAAAACCTGCAAACTGTGATATAGTACGTCCCCCTCGGGATGCTCGTCCGGCGATTGGGAGACGTGTTCCAGCGGCGCCAGCAACAACTCGTACGTGCGGAACCGGTCGGCAACCATAAAACCACGACCGGCGGTCGCGCCGGCGGAGTCCGGCTCGTCGTCCGAATTGGTCAACAACTCCCTTTGCACATTCGGTCCGGCACGGTCGAATATCCGCAGATGACGGCGGACCTCCCGATTGTGCGGAAGGTCGTCCGGCTTGATCGCGCCGACGGCGAATCGTCGGGCGGCCTTCATCTTCGCCCGGGCGTATTGCGTCTCCTCGCGGGCATAGATCAGCCGCGCCGCCTCAAAAGCCACTCGACGACGTAAACGTTCAGACGACATTTTCGGAAATCTCGTTTTGTTCTTCCATTGTTTGCTGGAGCTTGCGAATCGCCCGCATCCACAGCATTTGCACCGCCGGACGGGAGCGGCCCATCCGCTCCGCCGCCTCGTTGAACGACAGCCGCTGAAGGTTGCGGAGCATCACGACCTCCTGATAATCGGGCGGAAGCTCGGCCAGCGCCGCGGTTACACGCAGCTCGGTGTCCAGCCGCAAGAACTCCTGACTGGGTGTAGGTTGCTCGGCGGCCGGCTCGGGCGCGCCGCGACGGAAGCTGTCGTCCGGGTCTTGAAAAGGCACCTCACGGCCCGCCGCCCGTTTGGCCGTCAAGCGATAGCGGCGCACGAAGTCGGCCGCGTTGTGGTTGAGAATCTTCCGCAGCCAGGCCAGCCATTCCTGTTCGCTATGTCCCCGAAACCGCTTGAAGTCGCGATGGGCCTCGAGCATCGTTTCCTGAACCAGGTCCGAGGCGTCGACCTTCCGCCGCAACCAGGTTTCGATCTGCGCTCGGGCAACGAAACCCAAATATGATCGGCACAGCGCAAAGAGCCGTTCCCGGCACTCGGCGTCTCCCTGCCGCGCGGCCTCGATCAGTCCCGAATATCGGACCGAATCGTTTTCAACCATAATATTATAGTGTACCGCGAAACGACGGGGCTTTCCAGCCCGAGGTCGGAGGACATTTCGACGAACACCGTGTAGCGGGGGGGGGGGGGGGCCCCCGGGGGGCCCGGGCCGGCGGTGGGGGGGCCCCCCCCGCGCGCCCCCCCCCCCCCCGCTACACGATTATCCCGCGCTACCTAGCGCAGTAGCACTATGGGCGCGGTCGATCATTCGCCTTCTTAATCTTCGCCCATGTATCGACCAGCGACACCGTGCGGTTGAAGACCGGGCGTTCGGCGGTGGAATCCTTGTCGACGCAAAAATAACCGAGCCGCTCGAATTGAAATCTGTCGCCCGGCGCCGCGCCCTTCAGGCTCGGCTCGACGTAACAAGCGGTCAATCGCTCGAGAGAATTGGGGTTTAGGTTCGAGCGATAATCCTCGCCCTTGGGCACGTCGCCCGGGTCGGGTTTGGTGAAGAGGTAGTCGTACAAACGCACCTCGGCCGGCACCGCCCGCGAGGCCGATACCCAGTGGATCGTCCCCCTCACCTTCCGGCCGTCGGGTGTGTTGCCGCCGCGCGTGTCCGGATCGTAAGTGCAATGGATCTCGACCGGCTCGCCGCTGGACGGGTCTTTCACTACGTTGACACAACGGACCAGATACCCGTAGCGAAGCCGAACCTCTTTGCCGGGTGAAAGGCGATGATACTTCTTCGGCGGCACTTCGCGAAAGTCGTCCTGCTCGATCCACAACTCGCGGGAGAAGGGGACCATGCGCGTGCCCATGCTCGCGTCCTCGGGATTGTTGATCGCTTCCAGTTCCTCGACCTGATCTTCCGGATAGTTGTCGATCACCAGCTTCAGCGGCCGCAGGACGCCCATCACCCGCTGTGTCCGGCGGTTGAGGTCCACGCGCAGACAATGCTCCAGCAGCGCGATGTCCACCGTGCTATCGACCTTCGAGACACCGATCCGGGCGCAAAACTCGCGGATGCACTCGGGTGTGTAGCCGCGGCGGCGCAGCCCGCAGATGGTCGGCATCCGCGGGTCGTCCCAGCCGGCGACGTGCCCTCCCTCGACCAGTTCCAGCAGCCGCCGCTTGCTCATCATCGTGTATGTCAAGTTCAGCCGAGCGAACTCGATTTGTTGCGGGGCGAAGATACCCAACTCGCGGACGTACCAGTCGTACAGCGGCCGATGGTTCTCGAACTCCAGCGTGCATAACGAATGGGTGATCCGCTCGATCGAATCGGACTGGCCGTGCGTGAAATCGTAGGTCGGATAGATGCACCACCGATCGCCGGTGCGATGATGCGTGACCCGGAGGATACGATACATCACCGGATCGCGCATGTTCAGGTTTGGCGAGGCCATGTCGATCTTCGCCCGCAGAGTGCGCGAGCCGTCGGGAAACTCGCTGGCCTTCATCCGCTCGAACAGATCGAGGTTTTCCTCGACCGAGCGGTCGCGGAAGGGGCTGTTGGCGCCGGGAGAAGTGAGCGTGCCGCGCGTCTCGCGGAGTTGGTCGGCCGTCAGATCGCAGACGTACGCCTTGCCGGCCTCGATCAGTTGCACCGCCCATTGGTGGAGTTGCTCGAAATAATCGGAGGCGTAGAACAGCCGCTCTTCCCAGTCGAAACCCAACCATCGGACGTCCTCAATGATCGAATCGACGTATTCGGCCTCCTCTTTACCCGGGTTGGTGTCGTCGAACCGGAGGTTGCACAGCCCGTCGAACTGCCCGGCGATGCCGAAGTTCAGGCAGATCGATTTGGCGTGGCCGATGTGTAGATATCCGTTCGGCTCTGGCGGGAACCGCGTATGCACCCGCCCGCCGTGCTTGCCGGTGCGGTTGTCTTCTTGGATGATTGTGCGAATGAAGTCAGTGGGAGGGGTGTTATTTGTTGAATTGTCGTTGCTCATATATTTGAATTTCTCGTTGAATGGTCGCTTCGCCGTTACTGGTATTCCAGAAAATCAAATCGCTCCGAAATCACGGAAATATGTTGAAGAATTCAAGCATATAGCAGACGGCCCTTGGGCCGGGGGATCGGTCGCCCGAGTTCCTTGGCCGTTTCGAGCCACTCTTGAATGATCCGTTCCGCATTGGCCAACGATTCCTGATACGTTTGACCATCGGCCATGCAACCGGGGAGTTCGGGCGCCTCTGCAATGAAGGCGCTGTCCTCTTCACTCCAGTAAATAATGATCTCGTATTTGCTATTCATTGGTTTCTTCTCCCAAACGGAGGTGGTAACGCAAAATCAGTTCCCTGACTTGTTTCACTTGGTACGTTTTTGCCATTCCGCGTTTTGGTTGGATATTCAATATCTCTTCCACGTTCATTTTGGTGAAAATGTGATGGTCGCCTTTGATGCGTTCCTCGAACCCGAGGCGCTTAATAAGCGAACACAGCCCTTCAAAAGGGACGTTTGCGTCTGATCGACGCATCAGAATGTGTTTAAACAGTTTTTCGTGTTTATCCATATCAGTATATTCTACCACTTTGCCAGCCCGCCTCAATTACCGGCCGTCAGGGATTGCTACTCCCTCGCCAGCGCCCGCTCCATCCGTCACAAACACCGCCGGCGGCCGAGGATCGCCAAGAGTTCGGTCTGCTGAACCCACCCTACACTGTGATGAGAAATGCGGGCGAACAGCGGCCGGAGAGTTGAGAACAACCGCTACATTCGATAGTGGGGTGCAAGACCACAATATAGTGTTATATAAATGAATGGAAAGGAGGGGTTTCCGCGTGATTTTTGTGGTCCGAGTGGTTATGATGGATAAGTTGGGTCGGCGGTACGCTTTTTGGTTGGCGGATTTGCCCACCAGGGGGCCGTCGGCCACGCCACCGCCGGTCATTGTGAATTGCTTTGTCGATGATTGACGGAACCACCGGGACTCCAATCGCGAGGACGAGTGCAGATGCTTCAACGTATCCTTTTTCTTTTTGCGTGGATTGCCGCTGTTTTTTCGTGTGGCCCGCTGCTGGCCGCGCGGAGTGAGTTGATCCCTGAAACCACCGCCGCCCGGCACGGTCTAACTCGCCCCTGGTTTGCCCAGGTGGAGTTGGATCAAGGTCGAGGGCGGGTCTCCGACGTGATCCTCCGGGACGGAGTCCTTTATGCCCAGACCGACTCGGCGATGGTCCATGCCATTGACGCGGAGACGGGCAGGACGCTCTGGTCGCAACGGATAGGACGGCCCAAGCATCCCAGCATGACCCCCGACGCAATGGGCGGCCTGTTGGCCGTGGTCAACGGGTCGCGGTTGTACCTGGTCGACCGTTTCAACGGCAAGTTGCTCCATGAAATAGAGATCAAGGAGGCGCCGGGCGCCGGTCCCGCGCTTAGTTCCCAGCGGGTCTACGTTCCGATGGTCTCGGGCATGGTGGTCGCTTACCCGTTGTCGGTGATCGACGAGTCGAAGCGCAAATCGGCCAGGCAGGAGAAGGACGCCGCGGCCGAGGAAAAAATCGGCCCGGAATTGGACCGCAAAGTGAGCGATCCGCCGATGTTTTGCCGCTCCTACGGCCGGGCGCTGGTGCAACCGTTGGTAACGCGCGACGATCCCGGGGGAGAATACATCGTTTGGCCGACCGACCGCGGTTACTTGAACTTCGCCCGCATCGACCGCGAGATTGTAAACGCCTTCCTGCTCAAGTTCCGGCTGGAGACGGGCGCGAGGATCGCCAGCCGACCGGGATATTTGCCCCCCGACCCCAAGGTTCTCGGCGACTCGGGCGTGGTCTACGCCGTCTCGGGCGACGGATTCGTTTACGCCATTAAAGAAGAGGACGGCGGGACGTTGTGGCGGTTTTCGACCGGAGAGCCGATCATCCGCTCGCCGGCGGTGATCGGCGACCGCGTGTACGTCGCCACGCAACTGGGCGGGATGTATTGTCTGGAATCGAAGACCGGCAAGAACCTTTGGTGGACGCCCGGCGTGGTGCAGTTTGTCGCGGCCAGCAAGGCCCGCATCTACGTCGTTGACCGCATGGGCCGTATTTTGGTACTCGACGCCGCCAGCGGCGCGCGGCTCGACACCATTCCCACCGAGAACATCTCGGTCAAAATGGCCAACACCGATACCGATCGCATTTACCTGATCGGCAGGCAAGGCCTGATCCAGTGTCTCCGCGAAGCGGAACAGATCAAACCGATCGAGCACGACAAGGACCGCAAGGCCGCGGCGAAGGCCGGGGCCAAGCCGTTGCCCAAGCCGAAACCGGTCGAGAAAAAAGATGCCGGGGACGCCGAACCGGAAGATCTCAACAATCCGTTTCTATAAAAAATGCGCCATTAATGTGTAGCGGGCGGGCTTGCCCGCCGTGTATCCGGTTATTCACGGCGGGCTTGTCCGCCCGCTACTCAATTCTATTGCCGGCGGATATTTCGTCTGCGCCGGCCATTCCGGGTGCGCTCGCCATGTATCCGGCCAAGGCGCGGCGCCGGGGGTGCTTGACCTCGGACGCCAAAAACCTTACACCTTGGAGTATTGATGTCCGCCTCTTTGGAGATAATGCAATGGATTCGCCTCGCGTTCGTCGCGTTTTGATCAGCGTCAGCAACAAGCTGGGGCTTGTCGGTTTCGCCCGCGGTCTGGCCGCCGCCGGCGTGGAGATATTCAGCACCGGAGGGACCAGAAAACACCTGGAAAGCGAGGGCCTTCCGGTTCGCGACGTTTCCGAGTACACCGGCTTTCCGGAAATGATGGACGGGCGGCTGAAAACTCTCCACCCGAAGGTCCACGGCGGGATACTCTGTCGCCACGACAATCCCGAGGACATGAAATCGCTGGCCGAGCACGGCATCCTAACATTCGAGCTGGTGGTGGTGAACCTTTATCCGTTCGAGTCCACCGTGGCGCGGAAGGACGTTGCCCGCGAGGAAGCCATCGAGCAGATCGACATCGGCGGGCCGACGTTGGTCCGCGCCGCGGCGAAGAACCACGCCTTCACGGCCATCGCCACCCGTGCCGAAGACTATTCGGAGATTCTCGAACAAATCTCGGCTAACGGTTGCACCACGCCGGAGTTGCGCCGGCGGTTGGCCGCCGAGGCGTTCGCGCACACGGCCCGCTACGATCGGGCAATTGCCGACTTCTTCGCCGGAATGGAGACCGAGGGACCGTTTCCCGGCGTGCTCACTCTTGGGCTTACGCGAAAAATGATGCTCCGCTACGGCGAGAATCCGCATCAGCAGGCGGCCCTCTACGCCCGGCCCAACTGCCCGGGGGCCAGCGTGGTCGCCGGCCGGCAACTGCACGGCAAGGAGCTTTCCTACAACAACCTGATGGACCTCGACGGCGCGCTGGCGATTGTCCGCCGGTTTTCCGATCCGGCCGCCGTGGTGATCAAGCACAACAATCCTTGCGGCGCCGCGGCGGCCGACTCGCCGGCGACGGCCTTGCGACGGGCACTGGACGGCGACCCGCAGAGCGCCTTCGGTTCGGTGCTGGGGCTGAACCGCGCGGTGGACGCCGCCACGGCCGAAGTGCTCGCCGCGCCGGGGTTGTTCATCGAGGCCATCGTCGCGCCCCGCTTCAACGAAGACGCTTTGGAAATCCTCACCACCAAACCGAAATGGAAGAACAACGTGCGGTTGGTCGAGGTCGGCGAGTTGGACCAAACGCAGTCTCAATGGGCGTATCGTTGTCTGGAAGGGGGCATGTTGATGCAGCAGGCCGACGTCGAGTCCGACCCCGAGGAACTCTGGCGCGTCGTAACCGACGCCAAACCGACCGAAAAACAAATGCTCGATCTTCGCTTCGGCTGGGAAATGGTCCGGCACGTCAAGTCCAACGCCATCGTGATCTGCGGCGGCCGCACGTTGTTCGGCGCGGGGGCGGGCCAGATGAGCCGCGTCGATTCGGTGGAAATCGCCGTGAAAAAGGCCGGCGATCGGGCCAAAGGCGCGGTGTTGGCCTCCGACGCCTTCTTTCCCTTCCCCGATTCCATCGACACCGCGGCAGCCGCCGGCATATCCGCCGTAATCCAGCCCGGCGGATCGAAAAACGATGAATCGGTCGTCGCCGCCTGCAACCGGCACGGCATCCAGATGATCTTCACCGGCCGACGGCACTTCAAACACTAGCGATAAGATGAAGGCCGCTTGCGGCTTCGCACTTTCTACCTACTGCTGTGTTTCAAGGGATTGTTTTCCCAATAATTAACGAGCGTTTCCGCGTCCTATCCACCACCACGCCAGCAATTTCGCCGCTAGGCGGGCGACCGTCGGATCGCAGCCGGGCGACGCCGGCGAGGGAACGAACTCCACGATGTCCGCCCCGATCAGCCGGCAACGCGACTGCGAGGTCAACGCGCGCACGACGTCCATCGTCTCGCCCCACGACAACCCGCCGGGAAGCGGCGCGCCGGTGCTGGGAACAATCGACGGATCCAGACCGTCGACGTCGATGGTCAAATAGACCTTGCCCTCCAAACCGCGAAGAGTTTCCAGGACTTCGGGCCACTGGTCCTTCAGACGGTGGGCGTAATAGGTCGTGATTCGCGGTTCGGCGGCGGCCAGTCGGTGTTCTTCGCAGCTAAGGCTGCGGACTCCGATCTGCACCAGCCGGCATCCCCGCTCCCACAACCGCCGCATCACCGTGCCATGCGACCAACGTCGGCCGTCCAACTCGTCGGCCAGATCGGCATGGGCGTCGATCTGCACCACGACGACCTCCGCCGGATCATCGACCAGGCCGGTCACTACGCCGTAGGTCACGGTATGTTCGCCGCCAAGGGCCAAAAGAAATCGTTCCCGCCACGGCCGGACGTGCTCCCGGATCGTCGAGAGACAGTCCTCGATCTCGCCGTCGGTCGGCGGCGGCGGGAGGGTATGGAGCCGTGGGGCCTCGGCGAACTCGACCAGCGTCTCCTCGTCGAAGGTTTCGATCTGCAGGCCGGCGTCGAGTATTGCCCTAGGCCCGCCGCCGGCGCCCCGGCCGTAGGAGACCGTTTTCTCCACGGGCAGAGGTAGCAGCAGCGCGTCGGCGTTTTCCGCGCCCGGCGAAGGAAGGCCAAG
>JAUWPQ010000187.1 GCA_030611515.1 Planctomycetota bacterium
GCGTTTACTATACGCCGACGTATATTGTCGACTATATCGTGCGGCACACGGTGGGGCGGCTGTTGGGAGGGGCGGGGGACGAGCCATGTTTAGCGGCCGCCGGCACGGCGGCCACCGGCAAAAAGCGAATTACCCCCGCCCAGGTCGAAAAACTGCGGATACTCGATCCGGCCTGCGGCAGCGGGTCGTTCTTAATCGGCGCGTACCAATACCTGCTGGACTGGCACCGCAACTGGTACGTCGAGAACGACACGGAGAAGCACGCCCGAGGCCGCGGCCCAAAAATCCACCGCGCCCGCGGCGGCGACTGGCGGCTGACGACCGCCGAGCGAAAGCGGATCCTCTTGAACAACATCCACGGCGTGGACATCGACCCCCAGGCGGTCGAAGTCACGAAGCTCTCGCTGCTCTTAAAGGTCCTGGAGGGCGAATCCCAAGAGACCATCCAGAACCAACAGCGCCTGTTCCGCGAGCGCGCCCTGCCCGACCTCTCCAGCAACATAAAGTGCGGCAACTCCCTGATCGCCCCCGACTTCTACGGCGACCGCCAAATGAGCCTGCTTGACGAAGAAGAAATGTACCGGATCAACGTGTTCGACTGGCAGGCCGAATTTCCCGACATCTTCAAACGCAAGAACCCCGGCTTCGACGCGGTGATCGGGAATCCGCCGTATATTCGCATGGAGGAATTCAAGAGCATAAAGCCGTACCTTCGAGCCAACTACGCCGTGCATGAAGAACGCAGTGACATCTACGCGTATTTCGTGGAAAAAGCACACCAGCTCTTGCGACCGGACGGCGTTTTTGGCATGATTCTCTCAAACAAGTTCATAAAAGCAAAATACGGTCTGCCCCTGCGCGGTTTTCTGTTTTCGGGAGCGCAAGTCGAACGTTTGGCGGACTTTGCGGGGCGAAGAGTCTTTCAGGGAGCGACGGTTCGCACGGTAATACTGGTTACACGAAGAGTACCGGCACCCGCTCGCGGGCAAATGGGTTCCACAAACTATTTGCCTCCACCAGACCTTGACACTTTCGAGAAACTCCAGGGGGGCTGCATCTCTCTAACGGAGGCTGAGGCAGGCGGAAGCGTGCTCTTGCCGCCGGGCTCGCTCCGACCCGAGAGGTGGCTTCTCGTCGGCGACGGCGAGCAGAAGGTGCTCAAGAAGCTGCACACGTGCGGAACGCCGCTGCGCGAGTTCGTCGACGATCGTGTGCTGTGGGGAGTAAAAACGGGCCTAAATGATGCTTTCGTGATCGACGCCGAAACGCGCGCAAGAATCCTGCAAGCGGACCCGAGGTCTGACGAAATCATAAAGCCTTTCCTGTTTGGCGAGGACGTTCGGCGCTTTCACGTCGAGTTTAAGGATCGCTACTTGATTTACACGTATCATGGGATAGACATCTCCGTGTACCCCGGCGTGCGAGATCACCTGCGCGCGTTTAAGTCGCGCCTGCAAGGAAGAGCGACCAAGCAAGTCTGGTATGAACTGCAACAACCGTCCGTTGCATTAGTGCCAATATTCGAGAGGGCTAAGATCGTCTATCCGGAAATCGCGCGATTTTGTCAGTTCACGCTCGATACGGATGGCTATTTCTCCAACAATAAGACGTTTATACTCCCAACTGACGATGTGTTTATCCTCGGCGTTCTGAACTCATCGGCCGCGTTTTTCTACTTCAGCAGATACTGTGCTGCTCTTGAAGGTCCAAAGGATCGCTATCTGGAATTCCGTGCGCAATATCTCCGTGATTTTCCGATTCCCACTATCGGCCCTGACGAGGCGACCCGAGAACGTCGGGGTCGCATCGTCGAACTGGTGGAGCAGATGCTATCGTTGCACAAGCGGTTGGCGTCGGCGGCAAGGCCGCACCAGAAGACGGTGCTGGAGCGTCAGATTGCCGCCACCGACCAGCAGATCGACCGGCTGGTGTACGAGTTGTACGAGTTGACGGACGAGGAGATCAAGATCGTCGAAGAAGCGACGAAGGGTGAATGAGCGCCTCGTGAGTCGTTTGACTCTGAATCAAATGTAGGAGGATAAGCTATGAGTGAAGAGAAAAGGGGTCAAGAAAAGGGGTCAGGTCTTGCAATCCAACATTCCCAAAGAGAAGGAAAAAAGGTGTCAGAACTATTTTTGGCGGGTGAGCGTTGCTCCAATAGCCAATTTTCCAGAAAAATAGTTCTGACACCTTTTCCCGCCACTAGCGAAACACGCTAGTCAATTATCCATAACCCGCTTTTTGCCTGGTCGAAAAGAGGTATTGACTAATGAAGAATTGCGCCTAGACTCAATTACGCCCTAAACATCCGGCCAGTGTTCGACCGGGGGGTGTTGACCGTTGGTTGTAAGGAGTATGTGCCATGAGACATTGTATTTCTAGTTTAGCGGTATTCGTTACCGTGTTAGCCATAACCACAGTAGCTAGTGCCGGGGAAAGGTCGGTTGTGGTTCCAACTGACAATGTACCGTTCACGATCACTGAACAAGATTATGTACGGCTCACGGGGACAGGTATTGCCGGATCAGAGATCGCGGTAAAGGTCGCTGGACCGGCACAAGTAGTATCTGAGAATGTCATTACTGAGCGGAAAAATGGCAAAGTGCCCGTGGGAGTCACAAAAAAGGAATTCGAGATCAAGCCGACCGGCAAAGGAAAAGTGAAAGTGACTATTACTGTCACATCGCCGATCCCAAACAAGAAGCCAACTACTACTGATTACGAATTTACTGTCAAATAAGCCCGGCGTTCACGCCGGGTTGGCGGAACCACCGTCCTCCATTGTTGTTCCGTTTTTTTGCGTTGTCACGCCCGTTTACGGGCGTCCTTCACATTGCCCTGAAACGTCGGAGGAGGCCCGTGAACGGGCCTGACAATTATAAATGTCCGCTCCCTTCTAACCCGGCGTGAACGCCGGGCTTAATGCCGCCTTCGGCGGAAACGTCCGTAAACGGACGTGACTATGCGATTCACGGACTGTTAGACCTTACACGGTCCGGTTTGTCCGATGTCTTTCGGGGTGTAAATTTCGGACAATTTCGGCCGTCACTTATTAACCGATCCGCCGACGAAAACAGGACGACAGTGCAACTGCCGCTCCGGTTTGAGCGTTGCACTGCCGCCCTGTGTTGATTTTCCAGCGGCTTCCGTTCCGCCGATTATTGTATTCCAGACCTCACGGGCTGGACGAGCCGGAATTGGCCAGTGCCACGGGCACGGCAATCGCGGTTGCGATCAGGCCGGCGATGACGATCGGATTGCTGAGAAACATTTTCAATCCGCCGCCTCCACCGTATCCACCCTGGGTGTATACGATGGCGTCCTTTTGAGCCGAAGGCGGTGCCGTGTTGGCCGCCCACATCCGGTAGACGCCCTGCCCCTGTGCGGCGGCGAGTTGGTAAACGCCGCCTCGCAGGCCCTTAACGCTGAATCGCCCACCGTCGGTGGTTGTGGTGCGGACGACCTCCTGATTCTGGGCTTTCACCGAGACAGGAATGCCCGCCACGCCGCTTCCTTGCAGATCGACGACCTGCCCGTGCAACACTCCGCCATCGGTCAAGGCGATGTCCACGACCGGGGGCGTGGGTGTCGGCGAGGCGGCGAAGGCCACCTGCGGCATACATAGCCCCACCGTCGCCAGCGAGATCATTACGCTTCTAACGATCCATCCAGTCTTCATCTTTTTCTCCATAAAGAAATGAAAAGTTTGCCCAAATATCCCAACCGCCCAGGTCTACATGACAATGGCGGGCTTAGGTGTTCTGGGGATTTCGCATACCCCCAATAAGGTCTAAAATATCATGCTCTATATCGGCTCAGTAGCCGCGGGTTCTAAAGAAAACGTCCGGCGAAACCACCCTAAACAGGCAAACTTTTCCGGATCTCGGCATCCTGGCGACACCGCGCCGCCGGCGGCCACGATTTTCGGATTACGACAGCACAGATCAATCGCTGCGATTTCCCCGACCAATTCCCTCACGCGCCGGAATGCCCGACCGAGGATGGGCGGGCGGGTCTTGGTCCCGTGTGCATCGGTGGCGACGAAATGAACGAGCCCTTGCGAGACCAGCGATTCGGCGAATTTTTGGACTTGCGAACCGAAATCGCCCGTCAGACTTCCAGCGGTCACTTGCATCAGGCAGCCGTGCTCGACCAATGGACGCAGCACACCGGGCTGGTTGATTATGCCGCGGTTTCGTTCCGGGTGGGAAAGAATTCCGCTCAGGCCGGCGGAGGCCAACTCCCTCAGCAGCCGCTCCAACGGGAAGTAGACGCCGTGTGGCAACTCGAGCAGCACGTGCCGGCGATGGTCGGCAAGCGTGACGACCTCGCCGCTACGGATTTTGTTCAACAGCCCCGGTTCGATCCGCACGTCGGCCCCCGGCAGGACGCGCAAAGGCAATCGTCGCCGGTCGAGTTGCTGCTGGAAGCCAACGACCGCCGCGCGGATCGTCTGGCCTGAGTTTCTCGCGTTGTTGCCCAATTGATGGGGCGTGGCGACGATCGTTTCGATCCCGTCGGCCACGGCTATTTCGGCCATCGCCAGCGCATCGTCCAAGGTGGACGCGCCGTCGTCCAACCCCGGCAGCAGGTGGCAGTGGATATCGGTGAAAGATTCGGAACGGATCATCGTAGTTTTTCGTTTTCGAGCGCCGCGCGACGGCGGCGGCCGTCAAGCCGTCCTTTGAGGGCCTCGCGGAGCTTGTTTTCCACGCCGCGATTGCCGGGCGTTCGCTGCTGGCACCACCTCAAGTGCGTTTCGGCCTCGGCGTAAGATTCCTGTTTCAACAGGTCCAAGGCGAGCCGATAATGCGCGTCGTAGTCGCTCGGATTGCGTTGCAGCGCCATGCGGGCGCATCGCATTGCGTCGGCGGCGTTGCCCAGTTGGCCGTGAAGTAGATGTGCCTCCATCCAGACCCTGGCGGCCTCGACGTTGCCCAGTTTCGTCGCTTCCGCTTCCGCCTTCCTGACCCGGCAACGCGTCAGCGGTTCCAACTGCTCCGGCGGGCAACGTTTCGCGCACTCGGCGTGCAGCAACCGAAGTCCTTTCAGGTCCGGCTGGAACTCACGGACAACGTAATCGGCCACTGCCGGCAGGTCTTCGGCGGGCGTGACGGAGGTCAACTCGACGATGATTTGCCGTTGCCGGCGGGGGCCGGAGCGAAAAGCGCGCCGCGCGTAATCCAACCATCCCCGAACGTCGCCGGTCAACAGGGCCTCGCTCGCCGCGGCCTGCAGCACGGCACCGTCGTAAGGACGCACTCGCAAGGCCTGCTGGAGATAGGAGTGACGGACGGAGTCGTTGCCGCCGCGGAGAAACGACAACTCGGCCAGATAGACGTAAGCGCGGCCTTCGAGCGGGCAAAGCAACAGCGCCTTTAGAGTATGATCGAGACACTGCTGGAGATGCACCCAATGGTCGCCCACCGCCCGCGACAACCATCCGTCCAGCGCCTCGCGCGACGGAAATCGCGATTGCAGCGCCGCGTCGCGTATGTGATTCAAGGACATCTGATTGTCGGAAGTGGCCTGCAAGGCGTCGAACAACCGACGATGGGCTTCGGCCAGCGCTAAATGGGCTTTGATGTGGGTCGGCGACCAGCGCACGACGTTCTCCAAGCAAGCGATCCACCGCCGTTGTATTTCCTCGTCGGCGCTCTCGGGATTTTGGTCCGTTGCCGGGCGGATCTGCATCACGTTGCGGGCGACAAAATACTCGTCCCAATACCTTTGAGCCGCCGCGGGGCCGGCGCGGTTGACGATCATCCACCCGCCGACGAACGTCAGCGCGACCACGACGGCCGGCCACGCCAAGCGAGGGGAGAGGGGAGAGGGGAGAGAGGAGAGAGGACCGCCGTGCTGGCGGCCGCTAAACTCCGCACTCCGCCCTTTGCCCTTCGAGAGTTGCCACACCCGCTGCGCGCAGGCGGCCAGAATGATCGCCATCGCCATGCAGGCGGGAACGTACCAGACGAAGTCCACCAGCGCGTGGGCCAACGACGCGGCCAGACTGCCGGCAATCGCCGCGGCGCATACCTTGTATCGCGTGGGCGCGGAGGACCGGATGCCGCCGACGCACCAGAAAACGCAAAGTCCGATCCCCATCAGCATAAGGACCGCTCCGACGGCGCCGGTTTCCAAAAGCTCCTGTAGATAACTGTTTTCCGCGTGCGTGGAGTCGAGACGCTCGTCGGAGAGCAGGTCGGTGTACATCGGGTAGACCTTGCGAAAACTCCCCGCCCCGGTCCCCAATGGCAAAAAGTCGGCGGATGCCCCGACGGTAGCGGCCCAGATTGTTCTTCGCCCGGCCGAGTAATCGATTTTTTCCAGCGAGCCGGAAGTAAGGCTTTCCAGGCGATTGCTGACCCGCTCGTAGCCGAAAATCCCCAGCGAGGCGCCGATCAACGCGCCGGAGACGGCCAACACGGCGAGCAACCGTCCGCCGAGGGCCGCCGTGCGATAGCAGACCGTCGCGGTAATCGTCGCGGCGATGAACATCGCCAGGATCCCGCCACGCGAGAGCGACAGCAGACCGGCGAACAGGACAAGCCCCAGTGCCAAGCCCAGCATGTAGGTCGTCAATTCACCGCGGCTGATGCTGGTTCCCGGCGATCGGCCCCTCTTGGCAGCCCGGTGAAAAAGGGTGCCACTGCTGGCTTGCCCAGCAGTGCGGGGAGAAACACCCGGGGAAACACTGCTGGACAAGCCAGCAGTGGCACCCGAACTCCCGGAAACCGACTTTTTCAACGGACTGTTAGCTCCGCTTCCGTGCGAGCGGCGCATGGAGTCTTGTAGCCACCAGATCAACGGGCCGACCCCCAAGGCCAGGAATTGGGCGAAATGGTTGCGGTTGGTGAAAGTTCCCTTGGCGACCCCGGAAGCCAGCGAAAGGGGATGTTCGTAAAACCAGAGGAACTTGCCGTTGCCGAACAGTAGTTGCAGCATGCCCAAGGCGGCCATGATTACGGCCGTCAACGCGCACCAACGCAACAACCGCTCCACGTCCTCGATGCGCCGTATCCGCTGCACGGCCACCAAGAACAACAAGGCATAGTCGAGAAAAATGACCAAGGCCGCAAGCGTTGCGGCCGGAGTGAAAGAGACGTAGGGCCAACTCCCAAGCCGGGCGGGATTGTCGCCGGCGGCGGTCCACAACGGCAGGACTTCGGCGGCGTGGGGCGTCAGTTTCGACAGCAGCCCATAAGGCAAGGGGACCGCCTGTACTATCAGCAGCAACGCTCCGAGCAGCAACAGCGGCAGCGCCGCGGTCGGTCGCCAGGCGTTGTCGTCGTCGCGTAGACATTGTCGGAGACACCAGGCCCAAGCCGCCGCCACGGCAAACACCGTCAAAACGAGTTGCCCCAGTGCGTGTCGCCCACCCATCAACAGCGGCACGACGAATATCGATCCCGCCAGGCCGCAGTCGACGACCCGCAGCAGAAGCCCCTCGATTGTTCGCCTGGTGCTTAGAACCACGAGAGCGAGCCTCCGAAGCTGACGCGGAAAAATGTTCTAATCACGTCGGCGGCGGCCGTCATGGCGGTCTGTTCGACCGAGACGGTGTCGCCGGGGGCCAAGGCTAGATTGTCTCGGCCGTTCTTCGCGGCTTGAATGCTGACTTCGATGCGGATCGGCTCGGCCGAGTTCGGCGAATGTCGGATTACCAACACCTTCTCGGCCACGGGATTGGAACAACCGCCGGCCAACGCCAAGGCGTCCAGGACGCGCAATTCCTGGTCGGGTGGATAGGGAAACTGACCCGGTTCTTTCACCAATCCGATTACATGCACCGGCGACAACGTGCGTTTCGAGACGTGGACCACGTCGCCGTCGCTGAGATCCGGAATCTTCATTGCGCCGACGGTGGCCGCGGCAAGGTCCACCTTCGTGACCGCGGGCGCCGCCGCCTGCTCGTAAGCGACGGGCGAAGCGGCCCCGTCGGCTCCGGCCAGCGGATTGTGCGGTTGCGACATTGCCCGCGCTATACTGCGCGAGTCGGTATGGCGGATTTCCACTTCCGTGCCGGCGTCCTTGCTCAACCCTCCGGCGGCCAGCAGCGCCGCCATCAACGAAGTCGATCCCCGCGGCAGTACGTGCGTCCCCGGATTGTTCACCGCCCCGACCACCGTGATCTTGCTGGTGTGGCACTGTTTCATCGTCACCGTGATACATGGATTGCGGAAGATGCCGCGGGCAATGCTTTGGGAGTTTATCAATTGTTCGACCTGCTCGATTTCCAGGCCGCTCACGCCCATCCGGCCCACCAACGGCACAACGATGCATCCGTCGTCAGTCACGCGGACCGGTGTAGCGGTCGTCGTGAGCTTCTTGTAATCGGTGACCATCGTCACCTCCAGCACGTCGCCCGGCTGAATAACCTCGACGCTGATGGACTGATCGGCCAACCCCGAGAGATTGATCGCCTCGAGGTCCAAGGTAGCCGGAGCGTAGAACTCCGGCGGCAGGTTGGCGACGCGATATACGCGCCGGGAACATCCATGACCGGAACAGACGGCCGCCAACAGGAAAACGGTCAACAAGAAAGAACCCGCACTTTGGAGATGTCGATACTGCATAGCCACAATCAATTGGAGAAGATGATCTTGATCGGCAGGAAGACGATACGCCACAAACTGGGCCTTGATGGCCCCATCACGAATAGGGGGCGAAGAATACCGAAAGGCCGCCGAAGCCGTCAAGGCCGGATTGGCCAAGAACCCCCATAAAACCGCGACCGGTGCGACCGTCCTCATAAAGCCGCGACCGGTGGTCGCGG
>JAUWPQ010000207.1 GCA_030611515.1 Planctomycetota bacterium
GATCGACGTCAACACGCCCAGGTACAACGCCGCGCCGGCATATAGCAAGTAGGCCGTCATTTCAAATATTCTTGAATGTTGCTCTGAACGTACTCGATAAACGCCGCCCGGTCGCGGACCTTCGCCCATATATCCGGCAGGTTCTTGTATTCCATGATTTTATTGCCGTTGATGTGTGCAACGATCAGCTTGGGGCCGCCGACCTTGAAACCATTGGCCAACGCCTCGTTCTTTTTGTCTTGAAAGTCGATATAGCGAAACTCGACCTTGCCGTCCGTTATTTGCCGGGCGAATCCAGCCTTGACCGCTTCCTCGCTGTAGCCGCCCATCTTCAGGCATGTCGGACAACGCTGAGTGCGATGGAAGTACATCACCACGATGCGATCGGCGGGTGTGCCGGCTTCGGCAAAAGCGTCGGCCACCGGAACCGCTTGCGGAAGCACAAAAGCACAGAAAGCTACAACACCAAGAACAAAAAGAGCGATAGGATCGCGTTTCATAACTTTGGTCTCCTCCGGAGTAAGCGTTCACGAGTTGGCCGGGGACTGGTCCATTTTTCGGCCGAAAAACGCATTTCGCGGGCAAACGGTTGGCCGAAAACATGGACCTGTCCCCTTCCCGCGGGGTGCCACTGGCTCTGCCAGTGCTTGCCTCGATGCAACACTGGCAAAGCCAGTGGCACCCAGCGATTTCCCAAGGCAACGTCACTCGCGCCGCGAAAAATGGACCAGTCCCCGGCGGCGCGAATATCCGCGACAAACTCCCCACCGTGTGGTGGGTGCCTTGTCTGAAAAGGCCATGCGTGCAAGAATGAAGGCCGATATTGACGAAACATGCGGAAGGATTAAACGTCCATGAAAATCGTGCCCTTGAATGCCAACGTTGTTGTCAAACGTCTGCCGGCCGAAGAGACTACCGCCGGCGGCATCGTACTGCCCGACGGCGCCAAGGAGAAACCTCGGCAAGGACGGGTGTTGTCGGTCGGCGACGGCCGGAGGTTGCCGGACGGCTCGCACGCCAAACCGCAGGTCGGCGAAGGCGACCGCGTCTTGTTTGGCAGCTACGCCGGCATGGAAGTCGTGATCGACGACGACGAGTTGCTCATTATGGGCGAGGATGAGGTTCTGGCCATTCTGCCTTAAAGGAGGCGAGAGATGAGACGCCGATTGTTCGGCTGCGCCGGAGTGCTATTCTTACTGTCGTTTGGGACGGTCCATGCAGCCGAGGAGCCGGCTTCGCCCGACGCCGATGCCGTCGCTTACGCCAAGGCCGTGGATCGGGCAATCGACTTTTTGCAGACCAAGGCCCAATCTGCCGACGGTTCATACGCGGCCTATGCCGGGCCGGGTGCGACGGCCTTGGTCGCCGCAGCGGTGCTCCGCCACGGCCGCTCGCCGGACGATCCGGCGGCGGCAAGGAGCCTCAAGTATCTCGAAGGCTTCGTGCAGCCCGACGGCGCCATCTCCTTGAAAGACAGTTTTTACCGCAACTACGAAACCAGCCTGGCACTGGTCTGTTTCGCCGAGGCCAACCGCGATGGGCGGTACGAGAAGCTGATCGAAAATGCCAAGCGGTTTCTCAAGGCGGACCAGTGGACCGAGAACCAAGGCCTGGACAAGTCCAGCCCCAGCTACGGCGGCGCCGGTTACGGCAAACACAAGCGGCCGGACCTGTCGAACACGCAATTTCTGATCGACGCGCTGCGAGCGGCCGGCGCGGGGCCGGACGACGAAGCGATTAAGAAGGCCCTGGTGTTCGTTTCCCGCTGCCAAAACCTCGAAAGCGAGCACAACACGCTCTCCTTCCCGACAAAAAATCCCGACGGCGGTTTCTACTACACGCCCGCCGCCGGCGGCCAGAGCCAAGCCGGAGAAACCCCCAGCGGCGGATTGCGCAGCTACGGCTCGATGACCTACGCCGGATTGAAGAGCATGATCTACGCCGGCGTCAAGTCGGACGATCCGCGGGTGAAGGCCGCCGTCAAATGGATCGGCCGGCACTACGATCTCACCAGCAATCCAGGCATGGGTCAGGCCGGTCTCTATTACTACTATCACACCCTGGCCAAGGCGCTCGACGCCGCCGGCATGGAACAACTCGTCGACGCCGAGGGGAACCGGCACGATTGGCGCCGGGAACTGCTCGCCGAACTGCTCAAGCGTCAGCGCGGCGACGGCTCGTGGGTGAACGAAAACGCCCGTTGGCTCGAAGGCGAGCCGAGCCTGGTCACCGGCTACGTGTTGTTGACGCTTTCCTACTGCAAACCAGCGGCGGAGAAACGGTAGCGCGGCGAGTTTTTTATTGGAGGCAAATCATGACCGTCAAGGAATACGTGGATCAGGCCCTGGAAAATTTGGACGAAGCGGAGTTGGCCAAGGTCGCCGAATACGTCTCTTTTTTAAGGTTCCGCGCCCGCGCGCCAACAACTCCTTCGTTGGATGCAGCGCAGCTTGCATCCTTGTACGCTGAATTTGCAACAGAGGATCGTAGTATGGCCGAAGAAGGAATGGAAGAATACGCCCAAGGGCTAGCCATGGAGGACAGACAGTGAAAGTCGCTCGCGGGGAAATCTGGTTGGCCGATCTAAACCCTACGCGAGGTTCCGAGCAGGCGGGTTCCCGGCCTGTGCTGATCCTTCAGAACGATGCCATTAACGCTTTTACCAGCACGTTGATCGCCGTTCCCTTGACTACGAACCTCCGACGCGCAACCTTGCCATCATGCGTTCGTGTTGATCGAGGCGAAGGAGGTCTAGCAAGCGATTCGGTTGTTTTGTGTCATCAGTTGCGAGTACTCGATAAAAGCCGCCTCTATCGTAAACTTGGCTTGGTGAGTCGGCAAACGATTGACGACGTGGAAAGTCGCCTGTTGTTCACACTGGGAATAGTCTGATTTCACCGGAAGATCGTCTATCGGAATAATGCGTTATGGAACTATTTGAAACCATTGCCAAACGATACAGCTATCGCGGCCCGTTCACCGACGCGCCCGTGCCGCGCGAGGACTTGGAGCGGATCGTTCAGGCCGGCATCCAGGCCCCCTCGGCGAAGAACGAGCAGGTCGTCACGTTCGTGATCGTCGATGATCCGGCGCTGCTCGGACAGATCGCCGAGATTGTCGACAAGCCGGTCTGCCGCTCGGCCAAGGCGATAATCGCCTGCGTTGCCGATCCGCGGCCGGTCTTTTCCGAAATCTCGTTTGCCGTCGAGGATGGCGCGGCGGCGGTCGAAAACATGCTCCTGGCAATTACCGCGTTGGGCTATTCCAGCGTGTGGCTCGACGGGGCGCTGCGCAGCGAGGACCGCGCGGGCAGAATCGGACGGCTGTTGGGCGTTCCGCCGGATCGGACCGTTCGCATCTTGTTGCCCATCGGCGTTGCCGAACAGCCGGGTGTGCAGCGGGAAAAACTCCCCTTCCAGCAACGCGCTTGGTTCAATCGCCACGAATAAAAGGTCGTCTAGCAGCCCGTTGAAAAAGTTGGTCTTCGGGAGTTTGGGTGCCACTGCTGGCTTGTCCAGCAGTGTTTTTCCGGGAGTTTTCCCCTGCACTGCTGGACAAGCCAGCAGTGGCACACTTTTTCAACGGGCTAAACTTTATGCCGAAAGAACGACTCAGCGCCGTCCTTGGCCCGCACGGCCAGGAACACCTGTTGGCCTTCTGGGACCGGCTCGACACGGAACAGCGCCGGTCGCTGGCGGAGCAGATCGACCGGATCGATTTCGAGCTGATCCGCCGGCTCCACGCCGACCGCGACCGGCCGAGCGACGTGCATGAGTTGATCGCGCGGGCCGAGCCGCCGCCGGCGATTCGCTTGGACAGTGTAACGACCGCCGAACAAAGCAAAGCCCGGCGCCGCGGCGCGGAGGCGATCCGCGCCGGACGGATCGGCGCAATCCTGGTGGCCGGCGGGCAAGGGACCCGGCTGGGATTCGACAAGCCGAAAGGGATGTTTCCCATCGGGCCGCTTTCGGACAATACACTTTTCCAGATTCACGTCGAGAAAATCGTCGCCGCCAGTCGGCGCTACGGCGCGCGGATTCCGCTCTACCTGATGACCAGCCCCGCCACGCATCGGCAAACGGTCGAGTTTTTCGCCGCCCACGAGCGGTTTGGGCTGCCGGCCGAAGACCTGCTGATCTTCTGCCAGGGCACCATGCCCGCGGTAGACGCCGAGACCGGCCGCGTGTTGTTGGAGGACCACGGGCGAATCGCCGCCAGCCCCGACGGACACGGCGGCATGTCGGCCGCGCTGCTCCACGGCGGCGCGCTGGACGACATCCGGCGGCGCGGCATCCAACACCTCTTCTACTTCCAGGTGGACAATCCGCTGGTCGATATCTGCGGGCCGGAGATGATCGGCCACCACCTGCTGGCCGATTCGGAGCTTACCACGCAAGTCATCGCCAAGCGGGATCCGTTGGAGCGGGTAGGGAACGTCGTGCAGGTCGACGGACGGCTGTATGTGATCGAATACAGCGATTTGCCCGAAGAGGCGGCGAACCGGCGCAACCCGGACGGCTCGCCGACCATCTGGGCCGGCAGCATCGCCGTCCATGTAATTGCCGCCGGACTGTTGCGGCGCTCCGCCGAATCGGCCGACGCACTGCCGTTCCACGTGGCGCGGAAGGCGGTTGCCCACCTCGACCACTCCGGCCGGCGCGTCGAGCCGTCGGCGCCGAACGCGGTGAAGTTCGAGCGGTTCATCTTCGACCTGATGCCCCAGGCCCGCAATGCGATTGTGGTGGAGGTGGATCGCCGGCTGGCGTTTGCTCCGCTAAAGAACGCCTCGGGCGCGGAGCAGGACACGCCGGAGATTGTCCGCGACCAGATGGCGGCGTTGCACCGCGATTGGCTCCGCCGGGCCGGCGCGGAGGTTTCCGACGAGGTTCCGGTTGAGATCAGCCCGCTATTTGCGCTCGACGCCGAGCAGTTCGCGGAAAAGCTCCCCCCCGGCACGCGGATCACCGAGCCGACGTACTTCCAGCCATAAAGCCGCGAGCGGGTAGCCCCGATAGCCAAGCTATCGGGGCCACCCGCGATTTCCCCCAACGCGACCAACGGTCGCGGTTTTATGTTACTTTTCCCCCGCCGGTTGCTGGGCCTTGAGCTTCTCCAACACCTCGGCGGGAAAGGCCACGTCGCTGGGCACATCTGAAGGATCAGCTTTACCCTGTTCGCCCTCGGCCGGTTTTTCCTTCTCCTTGATTAGCTCGTCGCGGGCGAGACGGATTTTCTGGTAGACTTCGTTGGAAATGATGTAATACCAGTCGGCGAAGCGGGCGTTCAGGTCGGCCACGTGCTTCTTTCCCTCGACCAGAAGCCGATCGTATTCGTCCTGCTTCCGCTGGTTGTCGCGCTCGATCCGCTCGCGTTCGGCCTTCAGTTCGGCCTCGGTTTTCTCGGCGGGTTTGGGTGGCTGGTCTTCGTCGGTCTTTTCCTCTTCGGCCTTATTATCTTCCGGCGCCGCGTCGCCTTTCTGCTTTATCTCTGGCAACGGCTCGAATTGCGGCTTGGGGATGATGTCCGGGTTGAACTCGGCCATGACGAACAGGTAGCGGTTCACTCCATTGTCGGGCTGCTTGGCTTCTTCGCCCTCCTTAGGCTTCTCGTCCTTTTTGACCGTGCTGCCGACGGCGATCTCGCCGAACCGAAGGACGTACTCGGCACCGTCCTTCATCGTAATGCGAACCTCGCCCTCGTTGGAGAACAATTCCACCCGCTTGTCGAGCTTGGCCACGAAGAATCCCCTGCGGGCCAGCGATTGGACGGCCTCCTGCTGATTGGCGAAATCGGCGTCCGCCTTCAGGTCGGCGCTCAGACCCGCCGGCTTGGGTCTGACGTCGACGATCTTCAGATCGTCCAGGGCGGTCTTCATCTCGCCCAGTTTGACGGTATTCAGTTCCTCGTCATCGGTCAGTTTCACCGTGGTCCACTTGCCTGCCTCATACTTCCGGTCCTCGATCAGCTTCCAACGCTGCTGACCGGCGTCGTCGTAGGCGATCCGCATGTCGCCGCGTTGGACCAGGGCCGCATTCAGTTCATCGACCGAGTAGTCCCGAAACCACAAGCGGCGCATGTCCCAGGTCGTTATCCCCAGCAGGTTTCGCTCGATCCAGACGTCGAACTTCGTGGAGAGTTTGGACGTGTTTATCTCGACGACGTAGATCGGGTTCTCGCCGACCTTGCGGACGTATCGCAACCCCGGCCGGTCGGGCACTTCCTTGCCGATCACCAGGGCCAGCAGTTCCTTGCCGTCCTTGTCTTGCATGACGATCCGCTCGCCCACGCCGGTGGCGCCGACTCGAAGCGCCTTCGGGTCGGGGTCGATAACGCCGTATTCGCGCTGATCTTTCCTCTGGTCGCCGGCCACTTCGAGGATTTTCAGGCCCATCATCCCGGCGGCCGCCGATGCCATCTGGTTCTTGGCGTCGGCGGGATAGTTGTCGTGCGAGGGGATCACCCAGCGGGTTTTGCCCTTCACCTCCACCTGCTTGACCAGGAACGGATGCACCGTGGCGGTCTCCTCGTCGAACTCGACGATCTCCAGACTGGTCACCGCCAACGGATCCTTGAAGTCGGGGTACAGCGGTTGCCCGCGCAGATCGTCGGGGTTCACCGTGTGCAACACCGGCCGGGTAAATACGGCCAGCAGCACCACCACGGCGGCCACGGCCACGAATGTCAGTGTTTTCGAGATTTCGTTCATGGCGAAGTTTTCAGTTATCAGTTTTCAGTTATCAGTTGTCAGAACAATTGGCTTGCGAAACCGCAAGCGGCTGGTTTACTTTCACTCTCCACTCTCCACTCTCCACTCCCCACTATCCACTAATTCATCGCAATCGCGACCGGGATACGCCTTCCCGCTCGCGGGCGCGGCGGGTGAAAAACACGATCATCGCCACCAGCAGCGGTGGAATGGGCGGCAACAACACCGCCCACAACTTGCATTGGTCTTGCACCCGCTTGATCTCCAGGTTCAACTCGGTCTCGCTTTTGTTGATTTCGCGGTCCTTGTCCCGGCGGGCTTGTTCGAGCTTGGCCTCTCTGATGCGTTCGAGGCTTTTTTGCGTCATCCCGAGTTCGATGGCCATCTGTTGCAGGTCGATATTCTTGCGTTGTTTCAGTTCGGCGAGTTTTCTTTGCATCGCCTCATCTTCCTGCCGCTCCGAATCTTCATATTTCTTTATGAACTTCTCGCGGTCTTCGGTGGCTTTTTGCCGGGCCTCCTTGGTCCGCTCCTCGATGCGCGCCAGCGTACGATGGGCCGGACGCCGCTTGCGGATATCGATGAATCGCCGATCGCCGGCCAACTCGTCGAGCGCGTTGAGCACGAAGGTGACGTTGTCGAAGTCGAAGGGGATGCCGGCCTCGGGTACGTTGCCCTGCTCGCGGAGCCGGAAGAAATCGCGGGAAAGCATGTCGATGTCGGGTACCAGCACAACGTCGATCTGCGATTCGCGGGGTTTATTCTCCGCGTCTTTCCCGTCCGCGTCTTTTTTCTCGGGATCGGCGGCAGGCGGATCGAGCGAGATTTTACCCCGGATATGCGCGGCCTCGATATACGACACGCCCGTAGGGGTTTGCCGGCGGTTGGGGTTTAAGCCGCCGCGCGGTCCGTAGGGAGTCATCTGCATCAGATCGTGGTAGAGGACCGTGCCGGTTTCCTCGCCGGTTCTGACCAAAGGAACAAAATCCAACATCGACGAATTCAACTTGGAAAAGTGGCCCGGGAACGGAAACAGCATGTGTTGTAACCCGGCGCTGATCGGATCTTTCGGGCTGAACGGCCGATCGTTGCCGCAGCCGTCATCGACGAACACGAACTCGACCGGGAACTGACTAAACCTAGGATACGGATTGTAGTCTTGCCAGACGACCTGGTCGGCGGGGAAATCGATACCGAGCAAGCTCCAGAGCGGCCTGATGTCGCCCTTCGGCAAGGGTTGCTGCCGCATGAAC
>JAUWPQ010000043.1 GCA_030611515.1 Planctomycetota bacterium
GCCGCGCAGCGGCTACCCTGGGGCAAAAGGGGGGAATACGGAAAACCCCAACGGGGTTTCGTAGCGGGGACACCGACAGACACAACCCTTTCAGGGTTGATGCGAGGATACGACCACCGCCTCCCAGGGTAGCCGCTGCGCGGCAACCCTGGGCTACCTTCCAAAAGCCCTTCGGGCTAACAAAGTGCGGAATGCACCCCCCTCAAGCTGGCGTTGCACGTGGCGGCGCGTTAGACTGGAGGCCTTCGATTGTCTAATCCCCGATCCATTGCTCACATGGAAATCGAACGGCTCGGACCTTACCAGATTGTCGGCAAACTCGGTCGCGGCGGGATGGGCACCGTGTACGAGGCGGTCCACCGTGAGACGGGCGATAAGGCCGCAGTCAAACTACTCTCCGCCGCCTTGGCGCAAGAAGAGGGGTTCCGGGTCCGCTTCGAGGCCGAAATCGAGACCCTCCGCAAGCTAAACCACCCGAACATCGTCCGGCTGTTCGGCTTCGGCGAGCAAGAGGGCCAACTGTTCTATTCAATGGAGCTGGTCGTTGGCAGCAGTCTTGAAGAGGAATTGCGGCAAGGGCGGCGTTTCGACTGGCGCGAGGTGACGCGGATCGGCATCGAGACGTGCCGTGCGCTCCGCCACGCCCACGACCGCGGCGTCATCCACCGCGACATCAAGCCCGGCAACCTGCTGCTGGCCGCCGCCGACGGCAGCGTAAAACTCTCCGACTTCGGCATTGCGCGGCTCTTCGGCTACACTCGGTTGACCATCGCGGGCAACGTGTTGGGTACGGCGGAATACATGGCCCCGGAACAGGCCGAGGGTCGGCCCGTCGATGCCCGCTCCGACCTCTACAGCCTGGGCGCGTTGATGTATGCCCTGCTTGCCCACCGGCCGGTGTTCCGTGGCAAATCGCTCCCCGAGTTGCTGCACAAACATCGCTTTGAACGGCCGGAGCCGGTGCGGAAATATGCGTCCGACACACCCGCCGAATTGGAGCACATCCTCGGCGAACTGCTGGAGAAAGACCCCGGCCGGCGGATACCCAACGCCGATCTTCTTTCCCGGCGGCTCGAGGCGATGTTGCACGCGCTCAGTCTCGGCTCCGAAACGTTGGCGGCCGACCCCGGTTGGTTCTTCACCCAGCAATCGGCAGCCGGGTCGGAGTCGGCCGGCACAAATCCGTCGGTGGACGACGTCCCGGTCACGCGAGAGCTTACCCCGGCCGGAGGCAATCGGGGCGCTTCGGTAACGCCGAAATCGCTGCCGGCTGGGGCAGCGGAGCCACCCACGGCCGATAAACCGCCGCCGAACAGCCGTTTCGTCGAGGTTAGCGAGGACGAGTTGGGGCAAATCGAGGAAGACGAGCCTCGACCGGCGATGATCTCGTGGCAGACTTGGGCCTTGGCCGGCGCGCTGCTGTTGGTTGGACTGACCATCTGGTGGTTCCTCCAGCCGCCGACGGCCGATTCGCTCTACAACCGCATCAAAGCCGAAACCGCCGGCGGTTCGATCGCGTCGATCGTCAGGACCGATGGCGATATCCGCGAGTTTCTAAACCGCTACTCCAGCGACCCTCGCGCCGTCGAGTTGCGGGATTTTGAACGGGAAATCGACCTCCACAATTTAGAACGCAAGTTTGAGCGGCGGTTGAAGGGTTTGGAGAGAACCGATAATCTGCAACCCATCGAGCGGGCCTACCTCGAAGCCATCCGCTACATCCGTCTCAATAAGGAGTTGGGCGCGACGAGGCTTCAGGCGATCATCGATCTGTTCGGCAAGCCGGGGGACGACGCCGAACCCACCGGACAGTGCCTGATTTTGGCGCGACGCCAGTTGGAAAAGCTCAAAAAAGAGGCCAAAAAATTCGTGGCCGAGCAACTCGACCTGCTCAAAGAACGCCTCGACGCCGCCGATGCACTGTTGCCGAGCGAACCCGATCGGGCCAAGGAAATGTATCGGGCGGTAGTGATCCTCTACGCCGAGAAGCCCTGGGCCGCCGATGCCGTCCGCCGCGCCCGCGACGCGCTCGAGACACCATAGAGCCGCGACCGTTTAGCGGCCGCCGGCACGGCGGCCCTTGTTCTGCCGCAAGCCGCCGTGCCGGCGGCTGCTAAACATATGACATTGAAAATTTGACACTCAACAGCCGACGTGCTTGCATGCCGTTCACGCGGCGGGCCGGCCCGCCGCGTAGGCGAGGCTCTCCAAAAACTTCTTCGCCGTAATATACTGCTGAGCCGGAACGTCGCCGATGCCGTCCTTCAACGTGGCGATCATCTGGTCGATCAGCCGCGAGGTCTTACTAAAGTCCTCGGCGCCGAGTACGCCGTGATAGGCGCGGGTGGTGAACATTTTTTGCAACTCGGCCCGCTGCGCGTCGAAATTCTTCGCGGTCAACAGCATCGGCCAATGTATCTCGCCCGTCACGGCGTTCAATTCGCTACTGCTCAGGGGTTTGGGTTTCCCCGCCTGAGCATAACGGATCCAATCCTCGGGATTGCCGCGGCGGCGTTTCAATTCGGCGTCCCGGTGCTGCCTGTTGATGTCGCGCATCTGGAAATACGTGCTTGTCCACTGCTCTTTATTCTTGATTTGCTGTTTCTGGGCCTTGCCGAGATTGATCGCGGCCGCCGAGGTGGCAAGGTTGTATTGACCCTGAGAACGGATCACGTCCGCCATTCCTCGGGCGGCTCCTTCCGCGGCGGTCGAGGAGTGGTAGGAAGAATACGGAGATCCGCCGTAGTAAGGCGGAGGATAATACGACTGCGGGCTGGAGCCGCCGCCCGGCGCATACGTCTGAGCTTGAACGAACGCCGCCGCGACCACGATCGAAACCAACACATAAAACACGGTTTTCATGGCATTACTCCTTGATTGGCCGAACCCGTTCCCGTACACTATTGTCGGATGGGGTTGAACCAGCGGAAAATCCTGTTTTTCAATCACACCCTACTGAGGGAGCAAGAGTCTTATCCACGACACTAGTCATAATATGCAGCCCCTAGTGTATGTCAATTCCCTCCCTGGTACAATCAGGCATCGAGGGATTTTTTGATCCCACGGAAACCAACACAGGCATTGAGGGGTTTTTGAATTCCCCGAAAATCAACCAGAAAACCAACCATCGCAAAGGAAACGAACCATGTCCAGAGTGCTAATTGCCGTCGCGGTTGGGTTATTGTCGGTAGGACAGGCCTTGGCCGGCACGGACGTTGCCGAATTGCTTAAGGATTTGAAGTCTGGCGACCAGCAAGTCCGCCTCCAAGCCATCGATTCGTTGGGCGAGGGGGGCGAGGCCTCGCTCGAAGTCCTCCAGGCCCTGAGCAAGCAGTTGCGGGACGATTCGCCAATGGTTCGGGCGCACGCCGCCTATGCCCTTGGACGCTTTGGTCCGTCGGCCCGGCCGGCCATCGAGGCCCTGGCCCCGTTGATCGTCGACCCGGACGCGCGGGTGCGGCGGATGGCGCTCCGCGCTTGGTCCCGTATCCGTCCCGGTCCCGAGGTGTCGATTCCGTTGTTGGCCAAGGTGCTGGAGAAGGCCGATCCGGCTGCCCGTACACACGCGCTTGCGATTCTCGCGGAGTTTGGCAAACCGGTGGTTCCGGTGTTGGTGAAAGCCCTGGAAAACAATAAGGTGGCCTACTGGGCCTGTCTGGTGTTGGCCGATATCGGTCCCGACGCCGCCGAAGCGGCGCCGGCGCTGACCGAGTTGATCCAAACCGCCGTGAAGCCGGAGGTCCGACGTGAAGCCGCGCTGGCCCTCGGCGCGATTGGCCCGGCGGCCGCGACGGCCGTCCCCGCGCTTGTCAAGGCGCTCAACGACAAGGCCCCCGCGGTCCGTTGCGGCGCGGCTTTTGCCTTGGGCAAAATCGGCCCGGAGGCCAAGTCGGCCGAACAGGCGTTAACCAAGTGCGGCGAAAGCACCGACCCGTTCCTGGAAACCGTCGCCGCTTGGGCGTTGGCAAAAATCGAACCGCGGGATGAAGACCGGAAGGAAAGGGCCGTTGCACTACTTTCGACGGCGCTGGGGAGCAAGAATCCGCGGGTCCGCCGCTTGGCGATGCGGGGCCTGGTCGAGTTGCAACCGGCCCCGGATTCGATCCTCTCCGCAATCAAGAACGCCAATATCTCCGCCAAAGACGACATCGTCGAGGAGTTGCTGGTCGTTGCGTCCGGGTTGGGTAAACCGGCGGTCCCGCTGCTGATCGAATCGCTTCGGATCGATCGTGTCGGTCCTTTGGCCGCTTCGCTTTTGGGGCGGATGGGGCCGACGGCGAAAGAGGCCGTGCCCATGCTGGCCGACGTCGCGGCTAACGACAAGAGCATCGCCATCCGATGCGAGGCCCTGCTGGCCTTGGGGGCGATCGGCCACGACGCGCCCGAGGCCGTTCAGACGGCCGTCGCCGCTCTGAATGACCCGGAAGAGGACATCTGCTACGCCGCCTGCTATGCCCTGGGAAAGATCGGCAAGCCGGCCGCCGTGGCCGTGCCCGAGTTGAAGAAGATGCTGACCGACAAGGACGAGTTCATGGCCTTGGCATCCGCCTGGGCGCTGGCCCATATCGAGCCGGCTTCCGCCGAGATTGCCCAAGTGTCGGTTCCGCTGCTGATCCGCGGTCTGAAAGAATCCCAGCCGGGAGTCCGCCAAGAGGCCGCCATCGCGTTGGGGTGTCTGGGACCGCTGGCAAAGGATGCCATCCCCGCGCTGAAGGAGGCGAGCCGCGACAAGGACGAGATGGTCCGCGCCACGGCCGCCGACGCGCTGGAAAGCATCGGCCGGTAACAGTCCGTTGAAAAAGGGTGCCACTGCTGGCTTGCCCAGCAGTGCAGGTGCAAATGTTCCGTGAAAACACTGCTGGACAAGCCAGCAGTGGCACCCGAACTCGCGGGAACCGACTTTTTCAACAGGCCGGTAAAGCATGGAGGCGAAATGACCGATCCGCAATGGGAACTACTGCTGCGGACGATCGACGGCGAGCCGCTCGATCCGCCGCCGGTAGGGTTGATTATCGATAGCCCCTGGCTGCCGGGATGGGCCGGGGTCTCGATGCTCGATTACTTCGCCGACCAGCGAGTCTGGCTGCAAGCCAACCTCGAAGCCGTGCGGCGGTTCGAGCAAGTCTTGATGTTGCCCGGCTTCTGGGCTGAATACGGCATGTGTACCGAGCCTTCCGCCTTCGGCGCGAAGTGCGTCTTCCACGAAAACGACTTCCCGAGCGTGGAAAAAACGCTCGCCGACCACGCCGCGATCGACCGGCTGAAAAAGCCGAACTGCCGCACCGACGGACTGCTGCCGTTTACGATCCGCCGCCTCCAGCGCTGCCGGCCGGAAATCGAGGCGGCCGGACATCGCATCCGTTTCGCCACGGCGAGGGGACCGTTGAACGTTGCCTCTTTCCTCATCGGTCACACCGAGTTTCTCATGGGTGTGAAGACCAACCCCGAGGAAACCCATCGGTTGCTGACGATCGTGACAGATTTCCTCGTCGAGTGGATCGGTTGGCAAATGGATAATTTCGATTCGATCGACGGGATGCTCGTCCTGGACGACCTGATCGGCTTCGTGGGCGAGGAGGATTTCCGGCAGTTCGCCTTGCCCTACCTAAAGCGGATTTTCCAGTCGCGGAACGTCTCCGTCCGATTTCTGCACAACGACGCCGCCGGCCTGATCACGGCGCGGCATCTCGACGAAATGGGCGTCAACCTGTTCAATTTCTCCTTCAACCACGATATGAATCAGATGCGGGCGGCGGCCGGACCGTCGGCGGTCCTGTTGGGCAACATTCCTCCGCGCGACGTGCTGGCGAATGGGACGCCCGAAGAGGTTCGACACAGCACGGCCGCGATGCTCGATTCGCTGGAAGACCGTCGCCGAGTGATCGTTTCCTGCGGGGGTGGAGCTACGCTCAACACCTCCACGGAAAACATCGACGCCCTCTGCGCCGCGGTCGCCGGGGCATAAAGCCGCGACCGTTGGTCGCGCCTGTTTGGAAATCCGCGTCAAACGATGGTTTCGTCGGCGCGACCAACGGTCGCGGCTTTGTGTTTAATATGCGTATGCCCATTGCAAGCGGCGAGAAATGGGTGTATCATACTGTTACCCTCCATTTACTTCCCTCCATGTTTCGATTCCATCCGTCCGACGGGTGGGAGTCGATGTATCTTTTTTGTTGGGAGCAATTTGTCATGGACTATTCCAAGAAAGTATCGCGTAGGAGGTTCATTCGCGACAGCGCTGCGTTGACCGCCGCCGCCGTGGCCGCGCCGTATGTGATTCCCTCGGGCGTGTTGGCCGCGGCGGGCCGTCCGGGCGCAAACGACCGGATCGGCATCGGCGGGATCGGCGTCGGTCGCCAGGGGAGCACGATGGTGGAGGTCGCTTCCAGGTCGAAGGACACCCGAATCGTCGCCGTCGCCGACGTCAATCGGCCCCGCGTGGAACAGTTTGCCGCGAAGATGAAGGCCGAGCCGTACTCGGACTATCGCAAACTGCTTGAACGCAACGACGTGGACGCGGTGATCACCGCCACGACCGACCACTGGCGGGCACTGACCTGCATCCACGCCTGTCAGGCGGGCAAGGATATCTACGCCGAAAAACCAATGAGCCACACCGTCCGCGAGGGGCGGCTGATTGTTCGGGCGGTCCGCAAACATCGGCGCGTGCTGCAAACCGGCAGCCACTGGCGCTCGTCGCCGCCGAACCGGGCGGCCTGCAAGTTGGTCCGCGACGGGCGGATCGGAAAGATCGACGAGGTCGTCGCGTACAACTACCCCAGTCCTTGGGAATGCGACTTGCCGGCGCAACCAATCCCCGAAGGTCTCGACTGGGACACATGGTGCGGCCCAAACGAGGTCGTGCCGTACAACATCGACCTTTATACGCCGCGGGCGAAACCGGGCTGGATTTCCTTCCGACCCTACTCCGGCGGAGAGATGACCGGATGGGGTTCGCACGGGCTGGATCAGGTGCAATGCGCCATGGGGATAGACCGGAGCGGACCGGTCGAGGTCTGGACCGAAGGGGGCGAGTTCAATCCGCCCACCTACACCAAGTCCGAATCTCGCAAGCGGGGCGAGGCGATTTGCAGTGTGCCGAAGGTGTTTTTTCGCTACGCAGACGGATTGGTCCTCAGATTGGACGACGGCCCGTCCAGCGGCGGCAGGTTCCACGGCCAGCAAGGAACGATCTCCATCGACGCGGGCAAGTATTGGGCCGATCCGCCGGAGATTGTCGGAGAGCCGGTCAAACCTTGGCCGCTACACCGGATCAGACTGGCCCACGTGCAGAACTGGCTGGATTGCATCCGCAGCCGCGAGAAACCAATCTGCGACGTCGAGATCGGCCATCGTTCGGCCACGATCTGCCATCTGGGCAACATCGCCCGCTGGACCGGCCGAAGACTTCGTTGGGATCCGGTCAAGGAGGTCTTTCCTGACGACGCAGAGGCCAACGAGTTCCTCGATCGTCGGCGGCGAAAACCTTATGAACTGCCGAAGGTGGTTTAAGAGCGAGGTTTTCGATCAACACAACCGCATTTGTTGAGTGTCAAGAAAACAATGTTGCAAACAATAGCCGGGGGCTGTTGGCCCCCGGCTATTACGGCATTTGCCTTCCGAGAGTCAATAGCCCAGCCCCTCGTGATCTGAGTTAAATCCATGAGCAAGAAAAACGTCCGCATCGGCGCGTTACCCTACGAAACCGTGCTCCGGCTCCGCGAATACGTCGAACAAATGTAGCGGATTTTCGTTGTGCGCCTCTGTTGCATGCGGTGAAAAATAGATGTATTATATCGCTGTCCTCCGTCTACATTCCACCGTGCGTTTCGCTCGTCCGACGAATGAGGCGTAATAGTTTTTTTTGTTGGGAGCAATTTTCATGGGCTATTTCTCCAATAAAGTCTCGCGCAGGAGGTTCATTCGCGACGGCGCGGCGTTGACCGCCGCCGTGGCCGCGCCGTACGTGATTCCCTCGGGTGTGTTGGCTACGCCCGGCCGACCGGGCGCAAACGACCGGATCGGCATCGGCGGGATCGGCGTCGGTCGCCAGGGGAGCGCGGTGGTGAAGATTGCCTCCCGCTCGAAGAACGCCCGAATCGTCGCCGTCGCCGACGTCAATCGGCCCCGCGTGGAACAGTTCGCCGCGAAGATGAAGGCCGAGCCGTACTCGGACTACCGCGAACTGCTGGAACGCAACGACGTGGACGCAGTGATCACCGCCACGACCGACCACTGGCGGGTACTGACCTGCATCCACGCCTGTCAGGCAGGCAAGGATATCTACGCCGAAAAACCAATGAGCCACACCGTCCGCGAGGGACGGCTGATCGTTCAGGCGGTCCGCAAACATCGGCGCGTGCTGCAAACCGGCAGCCAGCAGCGCTCGATGGCCGCCAACCGCACCGGCTGCGAACTGATCCGCAACGGGCGAATTGGAAAGATTACGAAGATCATCGCCCACAACTATCAGAGCCCTTGGGAATGTGGCCTGCCGGCCCAGCCCGTGCCCGAGGGGCTTGACTGGGACGTGTGGTGCGGGCCGAACGAGGTCGTCCCTTATCACATCGACCTGTACACGCCGCGTGCGAAGCCAGGCTGGATATCGTTTCGCCCCTATTCCGGCGGCGAGATGACAGGTTGGGGCGCGCATGGGTTGGATCAGGTGCAGTGGGCATTGGGGATGGACGAGAGCGGGCCGGTCGAGGTGTGGACGGAGGGCGAGAAGTTCGCCCCGCCCACCTATACCCAACCTGAGTCGAGGGATCGGGGCAACAAGATGTGCGGCAAGCCGAAGGTGTTCTTCCGCTATCCTGACGACATCGTCGTCGAGTTGGGCGACGGCCCGGGCGGCGGTGCGATCTTCGTCGGCGAAAAGGGCACGATCACCATCGGCCGCAACCTGTGCAAATCCGATCCGTCGGAAATCGTCAAGGGGCCGCTTGGGGACCGTGAAAATCACATTGCCCTGCACCTGCGGAACTGGCTCGATTGCATCCGCAGCCGCGAGAAACCAATCTGTGACGTGGAGATCGGCCACCGCTCGGCCACGGTCTGCCACCTGGGCAACATCGCCCGATGGACCGGCCGGAAACTCCGTTGGGATCCGGTCAAGGAAGTTTTTCCCGACGACGACGAGGCCAACGAGTTCCTCGATCGTCAGCGACGAAAACCGTATGAATTACCGGAGATCATATAAACCATGACCAAGAAAACCGTTCGCACAGGCATCGTGGGGTCCGGCTTCTCCGCGACGTTTCATTTCGAGGCGCTGCGTAAAGTCCATGGAACGAACGTCGAAGTGGTCGGAGTCCATTCGCTGGACCGCGACGGCGGCAACGCTTACGCCCAAAAGCGAAACATCCGTTTCTTCGACCGCCTCGACGACCTGCTGGACGAGGTCGATGTCATTCACGTCTGCACACCGCCGATGGCCCACGAGCCGGTCTCCATCGCGGGACTGCGGCGCGACAAGTTCGTCATCTGCGAGAAACCGCTGACCGGCTATTTTGGCGATGGCTCGGAGGATTTCCATTGGGAACGGGCCGACATGACCGTGGCGCGCGAGGCGGCGCTGGCCGCCGTGCGGCGGATTCTCGACGCCGAGCAGGCCGGCAAGGGACAATTGCTCTACGCCGAAAATTGGGTCTACGCGCCGTCGATCCAAAAGGAGCGTGAAATCCTGGAAAAGACCGGCGCGCAGATACTCTGGATGCACGGTGAGGAAGCCCACAGCGGTTCGCACTCGGTCGATTACGCTTACGCCGCCCGATGCGGCGGCGGAGTGCTGATCGGCAAGGGCTGCCATCCGTTGACCGCGGCGCTCTATCTGAAACGTGTCGAGGGCCGCACTCGCGACGGCGTCCCGATCCGCCCCCGGACCGTCTCCGCGCGGACGCACGCGCTGACCCGGATACCCGGCTTCCGCGACGAAGGGCACATCCGCCGCGACTATTACGACATCGAGGATTTCGCGGCCATTCACGTCGAGTTCGACGACGGCACGATCGCCGACGTGTTCGCCTCGGACATCGTGCTGGGCGGCATCCACAACTGGCTCGAGGTCTCGGCCAACAACCACCGCGCTATCTGCAACATCAACCCGAACACCGCAATGCAGACCTACAACCCGGTGGAAAAGAACTTCGCCGACGTTTACGTGCTCGAAAAGATCGGCACGAAGCAAGGCTGGGCCTGCACCTCGCCCGACGAAGACTGGGTCACCGGCTATCCGCAGGAGATCGAGGCTTTTTATCGCACGATCGCCTACGGCGAGCCGGTCGAAAGCGACAGCCGTCTGGCCGCCGACGCCGTCTCGACGATCTACAGCGCCTACGTTTCCGCGCAACACAACGGAACGGCAACGCCGGTCGAGCAAGAAGTCGGACCTTAGAACGTGTTTTAAGATCATTCATTTAGCCCGCCGTGAATACACGGCGGGCCGGATTGACCGTGAAAAACCGTTTGCCCCGGGTGTATTCACCCGGGGCTAAATAGTTGCTGTTGCGGAAAGCTATTGGACGGGGTGTCATGGGTAAGCGAAGCTTACCCGTGGGCCGGAAAACGCGGAAACCATGCACGGGTAAGCTCCGCTTACCCATGGCACCCTACTTTCCGCGACAAAAACTACTTCCAGTGCTTCTGCACGAAGGCGTCGACCTCGGGCAGGCCGCCTTGGAGAATAAGGTAGCCGTTGTGCGGCTCGCGAGGCGTGGTCTCGTGGTTGATCGGCGTGGTCATCATCGTGTGGATTTGCCGCCGGTCGTCGGTCTGTCCCAGCACCCACGCTAGTTTCATGTAGGCCGTCTCGGGGAGCATGTTGTCCAAGGGGATGATGCCCAAGTCCAACAGGTCGCGGCCGGTGTCGTAGACGTACATCTGGGTGAAGCCCCAGAGTGTCTGGACGGTCATCACGACGGTAACGCCCTTCTGAATGGCCCTCTTGATTGCCGGATAGAGGGGCTTGTTGACGTGACCCAGGCCGGTGCCCGCGATGACGATCCCCCGGTAGCCCATGTCGGTAAGCCCCTCGATGATGTCCGGCTTGAAGCCGGGATAATAGTACAGGATGGTGACCTTTTCCTCGAAGACGGGATTTATGACCGGCACGCGGGTCTTGTCGCGACGCAGGAAGTCGTCGGTAAGGTACTTGAAGTGGCTGCCGTCGTCGTTCGGATAGCGGATGACCGTGCCCAGCGGCGTGTCGCCGATGGTGCGGAACGTGCTCCGATAGCTGGAGTGCATCTTTCGGCAGCGCGTGCCGCGGTGGAGCAGATCGTAGTTGTCCGAGGTGGGACCGAACATGCAGAGCATCACTTCGGCGATGTCGCATTCGGCGGCGGTCCGCACGGCATTGATCAGATTCAACGCCGCGTCGGACGAGGGCCGGTCCGAGCTGCGCTGGCTGCCGACCACCACGATCGGCACCGGAGAGTTTTGGACCATGAAGCTGAGGATCGCGCCGGTGTGCGACATGGTGTCGGTGCCGTGGCCGACGACGATGCCATCGACCCCCTTGGCGATCTCTTTGCCGATGGAGACGGCCAGGACCTTGTACTGCTCGGGCCCCATGTTCTCGCTGAAAACGCCGAAGAGCTTCTTCGTGGTGAGGTTTGCGATGTCGGCCAGCTCTGGCACGGCGCCGTACAGTTCGCCGGGCGTGAAGGCGGGAATAACCGCGCCCGTGCGGTAGTCGAGCCGCGAGGCGATGGTCCCGCCCGTGCCGAGCAACGTGACGTTTTTCTTCTGGGGATCGAAGGGGAATTCCTTTTCGGGAATCTTATAGACGGCCTTCTTGTAGCCGGTTTCCCTGATCGAGACGATCCGCTCGGCGGCGATGCCAATGTTGTAGCCGTTGAAGAGTTTTACGACCAGATGGAGATCGTCAAAAGTCTCGCTGCGCGGCAGGATTACGCCGGCGAAGACGGAGCCTCGGTCGTTGGTGACGTCGACCTCGCTCCAGACGCCGATTTGGTGCTTTTCCAGAATTTCCTTCACTGGGCCTCGGTAGCCCTGGAATCGGTCGGCTCGCTCGTTGAAGGGGATGCTGTTACTCATCGGGCTACCTCCCCGAGCTTCGTCTTGATGAACTCGGCGACTTCCGCGGCGGGCGCCTTGCCTTTAAGCATTCGGACGGCCCGGCCCGTCAGAAATCGCACCCGTTTCTGGTCCGTGTCCTCATTACTCTTGCAACGATATCCCTCGAAGGTCAACCGGTCCGCCTCCTTTGCCCAAACCTCGTGCTTCCGCAGCGCGATGCCCAGGGCCGTAGACGCGCCCTCGGCGTCCAGATTGTCTTTGGCCATGGTCGAGGCCACGGCCGGTATGGCCTCTCTGGGTATGCGGCCATCCGTATAGAGATCGAAGACCTGAATCCACTCCGCGACCCCCAGACGCTGCACGGGAACGCCGGAGCGTTGCAGCGCCTTGTACTGCTGGCCGATCACGATGCCGGCCAGCAGCCCGTCCACGCCGGTCTTCTCGACCACCGCGTCGACGATCTCGGCGCCGCCCCGGCGGATCAGATAACAGGCCGTTTCCTCGGGCACGCGCCAGGACGTGTACCGCTCGATTCGTTCCCAGGGGGGCGGTTTCAGGCGCGACCGTATCTCTTCCATCCGCTGCCGGGTGATGCGGGTCGGCGGCAAATCGGTGTCGGGATACATGCGATCTGGGCCGGGCAGGATGCGCTCGAATGTGGTAAAGCCTCCGACCAGCGCTTGCCTTGTCTCCTTGGGCACGCCCGCCGTGGCGTCGGCGAAACGGCTGCGGATTTCCTCGGCGGCGGTGCGGCAGTCCTCCTCGGGACCGAAGACGATGAAAAAATCGTCGTTGTCTCCAGGGTTCACTCGCTTCCGCAGGCGTTCCAGTATACCGTGCTTGCCGGGAAACTCCGGCATCGCCGCACTGCTGAGCACAATGGGCGCCTCGTCCAGGCAGGCGATCACTCGGACTCGGCCGCGCAGCTCGTCGAGGAAGGTGGTGTCAGGCTGGGTGAGATGCTGCGCAATCTCCGCAACTCCCTCGATCTTCACGACGTAGACTTTGCCACCCGCCTGGAGCGCTCGCTGCATGAACCCCAAATCGGCCGTCGCGCAAACATCGCTTACGTCGTGGGCGGTCATCCGAACGGAGTCGGGGGTGCGGAGTCCCCGCCGATGCAACTCCTCGCGAATCTTCAGCAGGTTGCACTGTCGCAAGCCTTCGTTGTGGACCAGTTTCACGGCCAGCCCCGCACGGGGTACGCCCTTGATCTCGCAGCGGTCTCCGCCGCGGACGCTCACGTTCACGTCCTGACGGCTCGCGCCGATGCCGGTACGCACCCGGCCCGTGCTCCGGGCCACAAGGCCGCAGAGCAAGATCGCTTCCCGAACTTCCTGGGGAGTAAAGAGTTCCGGGCCGGTGACGGTCTCGGTCAGCGGCATACCCAGGCGGTCCGTGCGCCAGATGATCTGGTGCCCCTTGTCCTTTACCTCGCGGCAGGAGTCCTCCTCCACGCTGACGTGCGTGATCGTCAGACGCCGACCCTTGAAGGGTATCCATCCGTTAACGCCGACGATCGCCGTGCGCTGAAAGCCCGTCGGGATGGAGCCGTCCAGGTATTGCTTTCGGGCGATGTGGACCTCGTCTATCACGTCCATGTTCATGGCGAGACACAGCTCAATGGTCACGTCGATGGCCTCCTGGTTCACCAGAAACGGAGGCGTGTCGTCCATCTCGTAAGTGCATACGTTCTGCTGGTTCAGCAGATAGATGATCTCCTTCTTCGTCTTGAACTCCATCAGGGCCGTGCCGTCGTATTCTCCCAGTTCAGAAAGGGTCGGCCGCATGTGGCGTAGCACTTCGCCGTCGTGGGTCTCCGTGTATAGCCCCGCGGGACAGCGGCAGAACAGCTTCTCGCTGGTCATAAGCTGCTGATGCACCTCCAACCCCGAGATCAAGCCAACCGCTTGGTAGTCCAAACTATCGAGCATCCAGCCCTTCCTTTTGTGAAGCTCGCTCGCGCCGGCCGGGTCGGCCGCGGCCGCGGACGATTAAGAATGACGCACGTAGGACGGATTTCCTAATCCGTCCAGTTTTTGGGGACGGATCGGGAAATCCGTCCTACAGAATTGCACACGTTATTCATTTCCAGATACCAAGATCGTGTGGATTACCCCCTGCAGCGCTGAAGGGTGGACAAATTTGGACACGGACAAAACCTCAAAGCTATGCGGCTTCGGGCGGAATGTCAAGAAGACAATACTTATGGGGGTGGAGTGGTCGATGCGGAAACACGGTGGGCCGGGGCGTGATCCGGCGTGTTTCGGTTTGGCTTGACGCACGGCCGTAAAACGGGACAATCATAAGCCATTCTAATGGAGATGCAGATGTCCCGTTTCGCCGTGATATTGCCCGCCGCCGGCCGCGGCAGCCGATTCCACGACAAGAGCTACAAGAAGCCGTTCGCCCCTTTGGCCAACAAGTCCATTTGGCTCCATTCGGCCGAGCGGTTCCTCGGCCGCGACGACGTGGTGCAGACGATCCTGGTGATCGCGCCGGAGGACCGCGAGCAGTTCTTTTTCAAGTTCGGCGCGAATATCGCCTTTATGGGGGTTGATGTGGTCGACGGCGGCGCCGAACGGGCCGACTCTATCGAAGCCGCCCTGGGGCATCTGAAACCGCAAGCCGAGTTCGTCTGCGTCCACGACGCCGCCCGGCCGGCTCTGGCCGACGCCTGGATCGACGCGGTTTTCGCCGCCGCCGAAAAGACCGGCGCGGCGATTCTGGCCGTGCCCGTTGCCGGCACGCTCAAACGGGTTGGTCCCGACCGGAAGATCGAGGAAACCGTCTCGCGCGAAGGGCTGTGGGAGGCCCAGACGCCGCAGGTATTCCGCCGCGAATTGCTGCTCGAGGCATACGCCAAGCGCGACGGCTTTCAGGCCACCGACGACTCGCAACTTGTCGAGCGGATCGGCCATCCGGTGACCGTCGTGCCCGGCTCGCCAATCAACATCAAGATCACCACCAAGGAGGACCAACGCTTGGCCGAGCACTCGCTTAGGGCGTTGCCGAAGCCGAAACTCTCCGGCCCGTCGCATCCGTTTGCCGATGGGGATATGTGGAGGTGAGTGATGAGTGGAGAGTGGAGAGGGCGGAAAACACAATTTATCTGAGAGGAATCAACATGTCGGTAAAAGGATTATAGAGATTTGATTGTCTGGCAAAAAGCAATGAGTCTGGTGGAAGCAATTTACCGCACCACCAAGACGTTTCCGAGGGAGGAAATCTATGGGTTAACAAGCCAGATTCGTCGCGCCGCCATCTCCATTCCGTCGAATATCGCCGAAGGGAATGGACGAAACACAACTCGCGACTACGTGCATTTTCTTGGTATGGCTTATGGTTCCGTCAAGGAAGTGGAGACTCAGGTGCTTATCGCGGAGCGGCTCCGATACATCGATTCCAGCCACAGCGACGGATTGGTACGGATGACGACCGAGATCGCCCGGCTGATCAGTGGTCTTGTGAACTCATTAAAAAGAAAGATTCCCCAATGACACCCGACAATTCACCCTCTCCCCTCTCCCCTCTCCGACATCATCGGCGAACTCTCCTGGCGTGGACTGATCAACCAAACCACCGACGACGCGAACCTGCCGCGGCTGTTGATGGAAAAGCAGCGGACCGTCTATGCCGGATTCGACCCCACGGCCGACAGCCTGCACGTCGGCCACCTGATGGCGATGATGATCCTGCGGCGGTTCCAGCAGGCCGGTCACCGGCCGATCGCGGTGGTGGGCGGGGCCACCGGAATGATCGGCGACCCCAGCGGAAAGAGCGAGGAACGCAATCTCCTCTCGCTCGACGCCCTGCAAGCCAACATCGACGGCATGGAACCCCAATTACGGCGGTTCCTCGATTTCGATTGCGGCCCAAACTCCGCCGTCCTCGTGAACAACTACGAGTGGCTGGGACGCTTCGGCTATCTCGAATTCCTCCGCGACATCGGCAAGCACGTACCCGTCAACGTTATGTTGGCGAAGGATTCAGTCCGCGGCCGGCTGGAACGCGACGACGTGGGATTAAGTTACACGGAGTTCAGCTACATGCTTATGCAGGCCTACGATTTCGTCCATTTGTACGAGCGTTTCGGGTGCGAATTGCAAGTCGGCGGGAGCGACCAGTGGGGCAACATCACCGCCGGGATCGACCTGGCCCGGCGGCTCTCCGGCGTACAGCTTTACGGTTGCACTTGCCCGTTGTTGACCCGCAGCGACGGAACCAAGATGGGAAAAACCGAGTCCGGCGCCATCTGGCTCTCGGCCGAGCGGACCAGTCCATACCAGTTCCATCAATACTGGATCAACCTGGACGACGCCGACGTGGGCCGCTGTCTGCGCTTCTTCACCGACCTCGGGCAGGAAGAAATCGACTCGCTGCTGGCCGAGCACCAGTCCGATCCGGGGCGGCGCGCTGCCCAGCGCCGGCTGGCCGTCGAGTTGACCCGCATGGTGCATGGCGAGGACGGGCTACGCTCGGCCGAGCGGGCCACCGAGGTCTTCTTCGGCGCCGAAATCCGCGAGTTGGACGATGCCCAACTTGCCGGCATCTTCGCCGACGTCCCGAGCAAGGAGCTACCCCGCGCAAAGCTCGACGGCGGACTGTCGATCATCGACGCCCTGGTTCTCTCCGGCTTGTGCAAGAACAAGAGCGAGGCCAGACGGATCATCACCCAGGGCGGGGCGTACGTAAACAATCGCCGCATGGAAGGGATCGAAACCACGCTAGACCAGAACCATCTGGCCGGCGAAACGACCATGATCCTCCGCGCAGGCAAGAAGAAATACGCCCTGCTTCGGTTTGTATAGTGGCGTGGAATCCGACACAGTTGACGAAGTAAATCGGGGAGGGGGATTGTTGAGGTAGCACAGTGAAGGTATACTCATAATGAGGGGTGTTTTGCCAATGCGAGTTTATTTGGACAACTGTTGTTTCAACCGCCCGTTCGACGACCAGTCGCAGGCGAGGGTTCGCATTGAAGCCGAGGCCAAGCTGGAGATACAGCAACGCATCAAGGACAAAAAAATCGAATTGGCATGGTCCTACATCTTGGACTATGAAAACCAGGCGAATCCGTTTGAAGAACGTCGCGATGTAGTCACTCGGTGGAAAACGGTGGCGGTCGTGGACATGGAGGAGACGGCCGCTATCGTGCGGCAAGCCCGCGAAATTGCCGATCGTGGCCTGCGTGCAAAAGATTCTTTGCACATCGCGTGTGCGATCGCGGCCGACTGCGATTTCTTTTTGACGACCGACGACCTCGTGGTGAAGAGAATACGAGGATATGTCGGAATCACCGTAATGAACCCAACGCAATTCATTGTTGAGGTGGAATGATGATTACCGACACCGAGATCAAAACCACGGGTTTCCGTGCGTTGGTTGCGGCTCTGGGCGACGTGCAAGCCGAGAAGTTCATTGCCCTCATCCAACGCGAGCCTTTCGACTACACCCAATGGCAACGCGCCCTCTGGCCGGACAAAAGCATCGAGGAAATCAGCGAAGCGGCCATGAAGCAGCGACAGGCAGAGCAATAGTCCGAAGCTAAAGACACAGCAATGGCTGACAATCAATTGATGAGGATGTATGTTCGGCCTCTGGGAATCTCATCGCTTGATGAGCCAATGCCTGTTAATGTCTCCCATGAACCAGATGACGTTGCTTTACGGCTTATCGGCGACATGATTGAGAATCGCAACGATCCATTGGAAGCGGTGCGAAGTCGCTACAAGGACATTATGGAGAGCGTGAGTTACCTGCCACTTGCGCCTATGCATGACACGATTATGCGCCACATCATTGATCCGCTCAACGAAGCTATCCAGTGCTATACGCTCGGTATGCCAATCGCGTGCATTGCCCAAGCAGGTTTAGTTGGCGAGATGGTGGCGTTGTGGCGTTTCCGAATGCTGGAGCCCAAGTTGGATGGCCGTCCGCTAGATGAGGAATTGCAGAAGCTTCTTATGGGCCGTGAATTCGACAAGCTAGGACAACAGGAGAGGGTTCGAGTTCTCAGGGCATTGGATACTATTGACGAAGAACTGGTGAAGGCATTTGGTCAACTTCGGTCTCTTCGTCGCCAGTATCTTCACTTTATGGTTGACCCACAACAGAACGTAGATAAGGATGCATGTGATGCGGTTGGATACGCGAGCACCCTTGTTGTGAAGACGCTGAACATAACTATCGTCGACGGCATTGTTAAATTCCCCTCGAAAGTCATGCAATATATCCAAGACATCCTCACAACAGAAGGCGATGGTCATTCTACTGGGAAGTAGACCACGGCATGATTACAAAGGAATGAAAAGCCTGCTGGCAGTGATTTTTTCCGATTATTGTGGTGAGCAAGCACGCGAGAGGATATAGGTAAGGGAGTGCCCCATAACCACCCCTTGCCTCTGCATATCTGAATGTTATAATAATAGTAGAATCAGATAATCAGAATTACTGACATTCAGGCGATCGAGGACACAATCATGGGCCCCAGGGCAATAGCCAAAATCGGCAAGCGAGGAACCATTGTAATTCCCGCCGAATTGCGGCGTCGCTTCGCGTTGGAAGAAGGATCGCACGTGATTATCGAACAGTGCGAAGACGGGTTGTCTCTTCGCCCAGCGGTCGCCCTGCCCGTGGAAATCTATTCGCCCGAGCGAAAAGCGGAGTTCCTTCTGACAAACGCGGTCACCAAGAAGGACTACCGTTGGGCGGTGGCGGAGGTCCGCAGGATGGGACTCGACCCGAGTAAAATCGATCATCGGAAACCCACGGGAGTCTGACGCTTGGACCGTTTGTTCCTGGACGCCAACGTGCTCTTCTCGGCGGCCTATGCCCCGGAGAACTTATTCCTTGAACTGTGGCGGTTGAAGGGGATTCGATTGCTCGCGTCCGGCTATGCCTTGGAGGAAGCGCGCCGCAACCTTGGCGAGGCCGAACGTTTGAAGCGGTTCAACGGATTGATCGAGGTGGTGGAAGTCGTTCCCGATCGGGCGGTGTCTGATTTGCCCGGCTTGGCTCCCAAGCTCGACCTGCCCGAAAAGGATCGACCGATCCTGGCGGCTGCAATCTCGGCACGAGCGACGCATTTGCTCACCGGCGACAAGCGTCATTTCGGCCGCTTTTTCGGCAAACGCCTCGGCGGAGTATTGATTCAAACCCCGGCCCAGTATTTCCATAAGAAATCAAGTGCGTCAAAGGGCAGGAAACCACCATGACCTTCAGAATTCGTGTGTCTCTGCTGCTGCTCGGCTGCTTCGCGGTGCTGGCGTTGCTGGCCCTGTTGATGCTTTACATCGCCGTGAGGCACGTGCCGGTATTTTACCGCGAGGCAATGGAAATCCCCCGGGGAAAGCTGGAAAAGGGGAGCGACCGGATGCTCCGTCAGGCCGCGGCGCTCGAAAGCGCTGCCAACAAGGAAGAACATTGGGAAGTGCTCGTCACCGCCGAGGAGATCAACGGCTGGCTGGCGGTCGATTTGGAGAAGAACCATCCGAACGCCCTGCCGGCGACGATCCGCGACCCCCGTGTGGCGATCGACAAAAACGGAATCACCGTTGCCTGCCGCTTCGAGCAAGATGGCACGAGAAGCATATTGAGCCTGACGATAGCCCCTTCCGTCCCCGAGCCGAACGTGGTTGCCCTGCGGATCGTCCGCGCCAGGGTGGGGCTGCTGCCCGTGCCGTTGGGGAAAGTGCTCGATCGCATCTCCAAGATGGCCCGCAAAATGCATCTCCACCTGGAATGCCGCGGCGGCGACGACCCGGTGGCCTTGCTCTCGTTGCCCAACAGCGAGGACGGCGGCCGGATCGTGCGGATCGAAACTCTACGGCTCGGCGACGGTGAAATCTATATCGCCGGCACAACAAAACGGAAGGAACCGTAGAGCGATAGTGTCAGGACTCGGTATAGCTGAAATCGCGGCCCTCGCCCCCCCCCCGCAATGGTGCATCGGGGATGGATCCCAGCCAATGTCCCGCGTTTCTTACCACACAGTGTAAATCGGCAACAGCGTGTCCGTTTAGCCGGCTAGTCATCGAAAGTGGTATAATTCGATAGATTGACCGGGCAATCGAGAGCCCATACAATCCGACGCATGGCGACGATCGAGCTAATCCGAAGTAAAGTATTGCGGAAGCAGTATGAGTTTTCCAAACACGCCGTCGATCAAAGCATTCTCCGGGGCATTTCCGTGGCGGAATTGGAAGAAGCCATAGGCGGCCTAAGCGAGTTAATCGAGGACTATCCCAACGACAAGTATGGTCCAAGTTGTCTGATCTTGGGGTTCACAAAAGCGAGGCGCCCCTTGCACGTGCAATGCAGTTGCCCCAGCCGTTCACTGATCAAAATCATTACGTTGTACCAACCGGACCCAAACCAGTGGATGGATTTCAGGATCAGAAAGCAAGGCTGAGGAGGCAGACATGAAGGAGACAATGGTCAACGCTACTGTGACATATACGTTGGAACGCGACGGCAAGGTGGTTGTCGTCGAACACGTTCCGGCTCGTGTGTGCGTGGAAACCGGCGAACAGTTTTTCGCGCCCGAAACCGTCGAACGAATTCAATCCCTCATCCAGAGTCAGCAAAAACCTGCCAGAATAATTGAAACGCCGGTTTACGAATACGCATGAAACCAGCCGAAACTATCGAAGCAGGTTGGCGGATTTTATCCGGTATTGCTCCCGGCGTGGACGCCGGGGCTAAACTTTAAGATTTCCCTCGTTCCCACGGTCTCCGTGGGAACGCACCGCCCACGACGCTCTGCGTCGCGCCCACACCGACGCGGAGCGTGGGAACCAGGAAATGTAAAACTCGGATGGATTCATGACCGAAACGCAACGCACGATTCTGGTGGTCGACGACGATGCGGCTCAGCGGCGTCTGTTGGGCGATTTCGTCGGTTCGCTCGATTTCAACACGACCGAAGCCGGCTCGGCCGAGGAGGCGTTGGAGATAATCCGACGCTCAGCGCCGGACATGGTGCTGCTGGACGTCCGGCTGCCGGGCATGGACGGCATTACCGCTCTGGGAGAGATTCGCAAGATCGCCGGCGATTTGCCGGTGCTGCTGATTACCGCCCACGGCGAACTGCGTCAGGCGGTCGAGGCCATCAAGAGCGGCGCCGACGACTACCTGCTCAAGCCGTTGGACCTCGACGAGTTGGAGGCGGCGATCGTCGACGCGGTGGGAATGGCCGGCGAGCGGCCCTCGAAGGACAGGGCCGTGCCCGATCTGCCGGAGGAGTTTATCTGCCAGAGCGCGGCGATGCGGCACGTGCTGGAAACGGCCGCCGTGGTCGCCCCGTCGACCGCCCCGGTGCTGATCCTCGGCCCCAGCGGCGTGGGCAAAGAGGTCGTGGCCGAGTTGATCCACCGCTGGAGTCCGCGGTCGAAAGGTCCACTGGTGGTGGCCAATTGTGCCGGCTTTCCCGAATCGCTGATCGAGAGCGAATTGTTCGGCCACACGCGCGGGGCTTTCACCGGGGCCGACACAGCCCGGCAGGGATACTTTCGCGCGGCCGACGGCGGAACGCTCTTTCTCGACGAGATCGGAGAATTGCCCATGCACTTGCAACCCAAGCTGCTCCGGGCACTGGAATCGGGACGGATCACGGCCGTCGGCAGCGAGAAGGCCATCGAGGTCGATACCCGGCTGGTGGCGGCCACCAACCGCGACTTGGGCAAGGCGGTCCGCGACGGAAAGTTCCGCGACGACTTGTACTACCGCATAAACGTCGTCGAGTTGATCGTCCCGCCGCTCCACGACCGGTCGGAAGACGTGCTTCCGTTGGCCCGCCGGTTCGCCGTGGAATTCGCCGGCGGTCCGGTTCGGCTCTCGCCCCGGGCAACGCAGTGCTTGTTGGCGTATCTCTGGCCGGGCAACGTCCGCGAGCTGCGCAACGCGATACAACGGGCATGCCTCCTCTGCCGCGGCGACGTGATTCTGCCCGAACACCTCCCGCCGAAGGTGGCCGCCTTGGCCTCCGGCCGCGAATCGGACGAGGCGCCG
>JAUWPQ010000185.1 GCA_030611515.1 Planctomycetota bacterium
TGCCCGATTTCAAAGGCGATGAAACATCGCCAGGGCGTCAACCAACCGAACGAGCACGACGTTTCACCCTAGTGGCCAAGTCGGAGCCTCACCTTTCCGAGTATTGCCACTATTTCACTCGTGTTCTCAAGGCTGGTTTTGGACAGGATAAGGCGGTCTGCGCGACGATTTTCCAGGATACTGCCGACTCGCCGCTTCCGGTCCGGTTGGTTGCCATTCATCTGGATTGGGCGCGAGAAAAGGATGTCGTTGTGGAGCGGATCGACTCGGCGGCGCTCTGTGATCGACTTATGGAACTTGACGAGAAGTGGCTGCAAACCGGCGACCAGTCTCGCGGTGGCATCTTCTATCAGCGAGTTGCTCTCGTATACTCGGAATTCAGGTACAAGCGGCGATTGATCCCCACTGTTTACATTGTCAAACCAGACCGCATTCGTTACTGGACGCGATCGGCCGCACTGCGCGATGCCGATGAGGTGGCAGCCGACGTGCAACTCTGGCGGCAACAGGCGCAGTCCGTCGGCAGAGGACGGAAATGATACGTCTGACCTACCTCGAACGACGCTGGCCTGATTCGCCGCCATTTCAGAAGATTGCCAGTCGTTGGTGCCAAGATCAATCGCGTCTGCTTCTCGATCTGGTCTGGCGAGGTTACGATCGACTTTTAGCGCAGGATTTGAACAAGGTTCCGTTTTCGGCCAACGACGAGGCGAAAGAAGAATCGCTTAATACTCTTCTGACCGTTCGGATCGATCAGTGCAAGAGCGGGGATGAGCCATTTTGCGTCGAACACCAGCCGCCCGAGCAAACCAAGCGAAAACGGGGAAAGGGCAGATCCCCTCAGCCGGATATTGGATTTACGCTATACAACTACCCAAGAACGGTCTGGCCGTTGGAAGCCAAAATCCTGGCTCACGATAAGAACGTGGGCCCTTACCTCAACGAAATCAACAACAACTTCCTCACGGGTCGCTACGCTACGTTCTCCAGCGAAGGCGCAATGCTTGGCTATTTATTGCGCGGGGATTCCGAGCAATTCTTTGCGTTGATCGCCACTCGGTTGCAGCAGACCATAAAAAAGCATCCACACTTCCCCGACCGCCCCCAAAGGATCAGCGACCATCAACGGGACGACACACCGCATCGGAACTCCCCAAGGGAATTCACGTGCCATCATCTTCTTCTTCGCATTCCCACAGCCGATGCGATCGCTACGGGACAATGAGTGACAACCGACATTCACTTGTTTGACATTTGGTGTTCTATCACGTCTTTCTTTTCCGGCCCTCAACCCATCACACTCCCTTTCGGTCGACGTCCCCGCCAAAGCAATCCGAGATCGGCGTCTCGTAATTCAAAACACCGTGAAGCCGTGAAAATTGAGTTGATGACATAGCCTGCTGGCTTGTCCAGAATGGGATAAACATGCTCGGGCATGAATGCGAACGCGGCGAGACGCCAGTGCAACCTCGGCCCTCACCCTAGCCCTCTCCCAAAGGGAGAGGGGACCAATTTACACGGTTCCAGTCACACTCAATTTTGCGCTAACTTTCCAGGAAAGCATCCAAACCGGTTTTTGCGCGCTTAATTGGTTTTTCGGGGCCAATTTAACCTGGCGCATCCAGGTTAATTAACCCGGGATCCTAGGTTAATCAACCTGGGGTTAAACTGGGGTTACGTCTAAAGCGCGGTCGTCAAAGCAAAATGAATAGCCCTGGTTTCAAGCGGTTTGAACGCATCGGCGGACCTCGGCGAATCGTCGTAAGAATTAAATGGCAAATTCGGAAATTTTTTCCAGTTAATTGAGACCGGAAAATCGACCGTTACCTGTTTAACACCTTATGCTTGCGGCGTCGGAACGCAAAACATTTCGCAACTGCCCCTCCTGCGAGGTATGCGCGACGAGGTCATTCTACCAGCCGGAAACACCTTAAAAAAGGCTGTTTTCTGGCCGCCGGTATTTTCGCCTTTTTTTGCAAGGGCCTATGGCGGGTGCAAAAAGCGTTTTTTAGGTCGAAAATGCAGGGGAGAAGGCGGAGGGTTGGCCACTTTAGTGGCCAATGCGGACGCAATATGAAGGCGGAGGGCGGAAGGCGGAAGGTGAGTGGCTCAAAAACTCGCCGTGACTGACCGATGGTCGATTGGTACATTAAGTCGGCGGTTGACTCCTAACGCCGTTCGCCGCGTGGACGCGGCGGCTAAACGCACTATCCACTATCCACTATCCACTCTCCACTGCTTCCCCACGATGCTTCCCAACCTGACCCCGCTGCAATACCTGACGTTGCATTTGCTGTTCGTCGGACCGCGTACCGGGCGGCAGTTGCGCGTGGCATTGCGGGCAATGGGCGTGCGACACAGCAACGCGGCCTTCTCGAAACTGATGACACGACTGATCGCCGGCAACCTCGTCGATCCGAGCGTCGCCGCCCGCTCGACCGGCGACCGAATGGTCCACGAAAACCACTTTGAAATCACCGATCTGGGCGTATACGATTGGATGGCCGCGCGGAAGTTCTATCTGAACCTTGCCCCGCCCTCGGCAGATCTAGTGCCGATCGGTACCGAAAGCGGTGCGATGGCCGCTTATGACGAGAAGACCCGTCAGCGGGTAATCAGGAACCGCTTCGCCAGAGCGTTTAAGCGGTTGGCGCGGGGCATGTTGAAGAAGCGGTTGCCGCACTCCAAATAGAAAAACCGCCCGTGGCCTCGCTACTGATGCAATGCGAAGCCGCAGGCGGTCGAAGACGCACAAATTGGATTGGCCGGATCAATCCAGGAAGCCGACCAGTTCCTGGCTCCGGGAGGGTTGTTGGAGCTTGCGGACCGCCTTGGCCTCGATCTGGCGGATTCGCTCGCGGGTGACCTTGAAGATGTGGCCGACCTCCTCGAGCGTGTAGCTGTATCCGTCGCCCAGGCCGTAGCGGAGCTTGATGATCTCCCGCTCGCGATAGCTGAGCGTCTTGAGCACCTTGACGATGCGGGTGCGAAGCATTCCGTGGGTGGCGCCGGTCGAAGGACTGTGGGCGCAGCCGTCGGGCAACAGATCGCCGAAATGGCTGTCTTCGCTGTTGCCCACCGGGCGGTCGAGACTGATCGGGTATCGGCTCATGGCCAACACCCGCCGCGCCTCGTCCACGCAGGTGTCGCTGGCTCGGGCGGTCTCCTCGATGGTCGGCTCGCGGCCGAGTTTCTGCAGCAGCTTGCGCGAGACGTTCCGCACCCGCGACATGGTCTCGACCATGTGAACCGGGATGCGGATCGTGCGGCTCTGGTCGGCCACGGCGCGGGTGATGGCCTGGCGGATCCACCAGGTGGCGTAGGTGCAGAACTTGAACCCGCGCCGGTACTCGAACTTGTCGACTGCGCGCATCAAGCCCGCGTTCCCCTCCTGAATCAGATCGAGGAAACTCAAGCCGCGGTTGCGGTACTTCTTGGCGATGGAGACGACCAGCCGCAAGTTGCCCTCCGACAGTCCGCGCTTGGCGTGCTGGTACTGGGCGTAAATCTGCTTGAGATAGACTACGCGGTTGCGCAGGCTGGTCGGCGACTCCTGGGTTGCCCGGAGGATGTTCCGATACTCGATGATCCAGGGTTTCTGCTGCCGGTCGCGCCCCTTGCGGCTGGGGTTCTCGGCTTTGTGCTGGCGGATCCGCTCGCGGAGTTCGTCGACCCTGCTGCTGAACTCGTCGAGGATCTTGATCATCGGCTCGATCCGCTGTGTGCGCAGGCCGAGTTCCTCGATCAAACGGACGGCCCGACGGCGGCGACGCCCCAGCTTGCGCCAGGCGGCGCGGCGCTGGGCCGGCGAGCGCGACCGGCTGGTGGAGATGTTGTAGTCGCGGAGGTTCCGTTTCAGCAAGGTTTCCAGGGTCCGCAAGTTGTGCGGCAGCCGACCCAGGATTTGGTGCTTCTCGAGCTGATCGGTGACGGATACCTGCACGGTGCGGTCGAAGGGCAACTCGCCGTCGTGGACCCGCCGCAACACCTTTACGGCCGTCTGCATCACGTAGTCGCACTCCAGAACCTTGTGGCGGAAGTGGGTGCGCGTCACCTCGATCTGCCTGGCCAGGGAGACCTCCTGCTGGCGGGTGAGCAACGGAATCTCGCCCATCTGCGTCAGGTACATGCGGACCGGATCGTCGGACCACGATTCGTCGGCCCCGGGCAACAACTCTTCGGCGCCCGAGTCCACCGCCTTCTCGTCCAATGCCGTGCCATCCGGATCGTTGTCAGCGTCCAGCGTCTGTTCCGTATCCTCCGCCAAGCCCAGCGGCTTCCCTTCCCGAGAAATTGGTTCGTCTTCTAAGTCCTCTAAGAGTGCGTCGTACAAAATGATGCTCCTGAAGGTAAGTCGATAAAACACCGCGTGTGCCAACCGGTGCCGGCGTCGGACGATTTAGTAAACAACGACCCAAGGCCAGAAAATTCTACCACCGAATTTCCGCGCTGCGACCGCCAGCCACCATTTGGCAAAAGATTCAGTCTGCGGCGAGAATTCATGCGCTCGTCTTAAGAACCCTAAACGTTCCAGAATCCGCAAAGCGACCCATGCCAACATCACGCTTTCCGGTCGTTGCTGGCAGGCCGACCAATTACCGGACCCCGATACGCCGACAGGGCATCAACTCGTCAGATAACAAACCCCACCACCGCGATTTCCAACTTTCGGAAAACGGGGGGGGATGCACCTTATCGCCCGCAGGCCTTTTGATGCGCAGACTGTCATAATCATAACCACGCCCACTTTATTCTAATCGCTTTCCGCCGATCGTCCAGTATTTTTTTGCCGGAAAACCCAAAGCCGACCCCGACAGCAATAAGGGAAGCCAAATAATGTTAAGGTGGGTAGGGTGCACAGTCTAGGGAGATGCTCGGCGTCTCGCATGATTCGGCATCCTGTGAAAAAATAAGTGTCCAACTCGCATGAAACCGCCCCGGACGGTAGACTGCCGATTAGTAGCCACCTTGAACGTCTTACCGGAGTGAAGTCGTGAGTTCCAAGTATTTACTGCCCTGTCGTTGCGGCCAACAGATCGCCATCGAGCCACGTCAGGCGGGCGAAACGGTCGTATGCCGGTGTGGCGCGACGTTGCCTGTACCAAGGATGCTCGAAATCATGGCCTTGGAACCGGTGCCAGCCGAGTCCGCCCCACCGCCATCCGGGGTAGGTTGGGGGTGGCGGCAGCGGACAAAGCTGCTTGGCGTAATACTGTTGTCGGCAACGATCATCGCCGGGGTGATGTTGCTTCTGAGTCGTCCGGTCTCCCGTTTTGAGGTTTTATCACCAGAAGAAGTCCAACGTAACGCACATAAGCTGACTCCATCGCAAACGTGGGATCAATGGCAGTGGGCGAAACGAGGTTTGGATCGTCGAACCGACACGGTATACGCTCGCAAAATGAAGAGTTATCGCGTCTGGCTGGCGGCAGCCGTCGTCTTGGCGTTGGCCGGCGTCGGATTGATCGCCGCGGGCATGACGCCGATGCGGGGGGGCGGAGGACACGGGGTAAAGGACGGCGGGCAGGATGTCGGTTAGTCCCTATGCCGTTTAACGAAGCGGTGCAACGGACGATGGTTTTCCAATCCGCGTATTGGCCGCGAAAATTGAATTGTTCCCCTTGCGCCGCCTTCAACGCTCAAACAACGCCCCATGTCCGCCGAACAACGCCAACTCTTTGACAGCAGCCCGGAGCCGTGGGAGGCGGACGATCAGTCGCGGCATCTTGTGGCTTCGGTTGTCCTCTCGGCCGGACCGGCGAAGGAGTTTGACTATCTGGTGCCCGATGCGTTGCGAGAGACCGTGGAGATCGGGCGACGAGTGAAAATCCCCCTTGGGCCAAGCAATCGCCTAGTGACGGGTTATTGCGTGCGGATCGAGGACCGCCCGGTCGGCCGGCGGCGGCTCAAGCCGCTCCATTCGGTGCTCGACCAGCGCAGCCTTCTCTCTCCGGCCATGCTCCGGCTGACCCGCTGGATCGCCGACCATTATCTCTGTGATTGGGCCACCGTGCTGGACGCCGTGGTTCCGGCGGGTGTGCGGGTTGGCGCCGGCACACGGATGACCACGCTGCTGTCAATCGACCGTGAAGCCGTCGAGCGGCTGGGGGAATTGAAACTGACCGCTAAACAACGGGAAGTATTGAATACGCTGGCTGCGTCCGAGGAACCGATGTCCCCGGGCGAGTTAGCTCGCGCCGCTCGTTGCACCCAAGGCCCCGTCACGGCCCTGCGGCGGAAAGGTTTGATTCGCGCTCGCACCGGACGAATCGCCACCCTGCGGCCCGAGGAATCGTTGCCCGCGCAGGAAAAACACCTCGTGCTCAATCCCGACCAGGAGCACGCCCTGCGGACGATCCTCGACGCGATGAACTCCCGCCGTCAGCGGACGATTCTGATTCACGGCGTGACCGGCAGCGGCAAGACCGAGGTCTACATCCAGGCCATTGCGGAGGTGATCCATTTCGGTCGCCAGGCGATCGTGCTGGTGCCGGAGATCAGCCTGACACCGCAGACGGTCGAGCGATTTCGCCGGCGGTTTTCGGCCGTGGCCGTGCTGCACAGCCATCTGAGCGACGCCGAGCGGCACTGGCACTGGCAGCGGATCGCCGAGGGATCGGTGTCGGTGGTGGTCGGTGCCCGCAGCGCGGTTTTCGCCCCTACGCCGAACCTTGGGCTGATCGTGCTGGACGAGGAACACGAGACGTCGTTCAAGCAAGCGAGCGCCCCTCGCTATCATGCGCGTGACGTGGCCCAAGCCCGGACCGAGGCCGAAGGGATTCCGTTGGTGCTCGGCTCGGCCACCCCGTCGTTGGAAAGTTGGCGCCGGGCCAAAGCGGGAGAGTTCGTGCTGGTCGAGATGCCGCGGCGGGTGTTGGACCGGCCGATGCCGACCGTCGGCACGATCGACTTGCGTGCCGAAAGAGGCCGTGCTTGCTCCCGCGGGTCAATCAGCCGGCAATTGCACGCGGCCATCGCCGCCGCGCTCGACGAAGGAGGGCAGGTGATCCTGTTGCTGAACCGCCGGGGTTTCTCCACTCACATTCAATGTCCGGCCTGCGGCCACGTGGTGCGGTGTCCCGAGTGCGACATTGCCCTGACCCACCACCGCAAGGATGAGATCGCCCTGTGCCACTACTGCGACTACGAAGTGCCCGCTCCGGCGGCCTGCCCGGAGTGCGGATTCGCGGGCATCCGCTACTCGGGCCTGGGTACGCAGCGGTTGGAGGCCGAGGTCCATGCACGGTTCCCAAACGTGCTGAGTTTACGAATGGACACCGACGCCATGCAGGCCCACGGCAGCCATCAGCGGGCGCTCTCCGCGTTTCGGGCGGGCAAGGTCCGCATCCTGTTGGGTACGCAGATGATCGCCAAGGGATTGGATTTTCCCAACGTCACGCTGGTCGGAGTGATCAACGCCGACACGGCCATGCACTTGCCTGACTTCCGCGCCGCCGAGCGCACTTTCCAACTGGTCACGCAGGTGGCGGGGCGGACCGGCCGCGGACCGAAAGGCGGGCGCGTGCTGGTGCAGACCTTCAGCCCCGACCATCCCGCCATTCGGGCGGCAGTCCGGCACGACTTCAACGCCTTCGCGGCCGGCGAGTTGCCGATCCGTGAAATGCTTCGCTACCCCCCGTTTACAAGCATGATCCGGTTGGTCGTTCGCGGCCCGGTCGAGCCGGTCGCGGCCGGTTTCGCAACTTATGTTGCCGAGCGGTTGCGGGCGTCGCTTCGGCGGGGGGAGGTCGACGCACGGGTGCTTGGCCCGGCCCCGTGTCCTTTCGCCCGGCTGAAGGGCAAACACCGGTTCCAAATACAAGTTCAGGGTTCCGACGGCGATCGACTTCGAGCCGCCGTCGTCGATGCCACCGCCGACCTGGAGCCGCCGGACGACGTGCTGTGGATCGTGGACGTGGATCCGGTCGATATGCTATAGCCTGAGTTACGTCGTGAGCATCCTTCTCCGACAATTCGTAAGGGCCTTGTTGACTAATTCCACTCGAACTCGGGGAGTCCAAGGCGAGTGAACTTGTTGAGGATTTTACTTCGTAGCCGCGTTTCAGTTTGTTGGTTTGGAATTTCACGGTTTTTCAGATGGTCGCCAAAACAACATTTCATTCGATACATGGCGGTTTCAGAAAGGCTGCGGCGATGATAGCCCACTTGCTCTTTCCACCGACGACGGCCGTGGCGACGGATTTCGCGAATCGTTACGTCGCGCGACAGCGGACGACCGCTCGTGTTGCCGTGCCGCTTGAGCTTGGCGTTCCGTTGCGGTGGTACTATCGCCTTGATTCGTCGATTTCTCAACGTTTCATACGTCTTCCATTTATCGTAAGCGCTATCGCCGTAAAAACTATCGATCTTGCCCGCCACTTGATCCAAAAGGGCGTCCACCTGCCCGGCATCGTCGCAACTGTTTTCCGTCATGGTTTCGGCAACAATTTCATGCGTGTCCGGGTTCACCGCCAGATGCAATTTACGCCACGTGCGGCGTTTGCTCTTGCCGTGCTTGCGCATCTTCCATTCGCCTTCACCGAAAACCTTCAGGCCGGTGCTGTCCACCACTACGTCGATCGGTCCACGATGTTTGCGGACATCCAACACAATTCCCAGTTTTGCGGCTCGTTTGGCCAACGACGTGTAGTCGGGAATGTCGAGGGCAATCTGCATCAGTTTGGTCAGCGATATTCCGAGTCCTTCGGTTTGGCGGTAGGGAAGTCGAAACAATTCTCGCAAAACCAGCAAACATTCGACTGCCGTATCGCTGTAGACAAAGGGATGGCCCACCTTTGGCTGGTTGTTCGCGTGATGCCACTGGTCGATCACATCCTCGCTGAACCAGAACGTAATCGAGCCTCGTTGCACGAGCGACTCGTTGTATTTC
>JAUWPQ010000162.1 GCA_030611515.1 Planctomycetota bacterium
GATGGGCAACAAACCCAAATACATCCGCCGGCGGATCCCCAACCAGACCGTGCTCGACGCCCTGGTCGTCATAACCGGATGCAACTTCAACTTCGACAAGCAGGCGTGGAAGTACTGGTACGCCGCGCAGAAGAAACCGTCACCGTCTCTGGACGCGCGGAGGGACTGAAACTCTCACCCCTTCCTTCTCCGTCCCGACGCCGGGCTGACGGCCGACAGCGCGACGCGGTCTTCGAGGTTCGGGCGGAAGATGGTCAGGATCAGCAGCGGCAAATACCAGGCCATGCAGAGGCCGCCTTGGTCGGCGTGCCAGAATTGGGCCGCCAGCATCACCGCCGCCGAACAGCTTAGCAGCGTACCGAGGTTCTTGTGCGCCGGCCATAAGGCCAATCCGCCGCAAAGCGCCGCGAACGCGGCCACCACCGGAATGCGATACGCCGAGTCGAAATATCCCCAGAAGCCCGAGAGCTGCGCCGTGAATGGATTGCGAATGCCGAACATTTGCCCGAGTTGGGCGGCAAACGATCCGAAGTCCGACGAAAGAACGGCCAGCAGAATCACCATTGCCGCCAGCACCGCCGTCACGCCCAAAACGAATCGGATCACGCCGCGCCGCCAATAGAATCCGCACCACAGCGGGAGCAGGAACAGCGGATAGAAGATCAGACCAGCCGCCAGACCGATCAGCACGCCGGCGATCGCGGGCCGCCGATAGGCCGCAATGGCCCAAACCAGCAGCGCCGCCGGCGCGACGTGCTCCACCTGGCTGGTAAGTTGACTGGTGTAGAAAGTCAGCAGATAGAGCGTGGCCGCCGCCACGCCGGTGTGGAAATTGTCGAAATGCCGGAAACCGATCCAGACCATGCCCGCCACCACGGCCAGATGCGCCAAAATCGCCACGGCATGGGTGGCCGCCGCACGGAACGAAAGGCCCCGCGGGGGTTCAGGACGCGATGGATCGACATCGACAAGAATGATTTCCTGGTTGGACAAGTTGGAAAACGACTGGAACGGCGCGTATCCGAGACCAGGCGAAGCGGGTGATTCCTGCTGGGCCAACAAATACTCCAATCGCTCTTTCGGACTGGTGATGACGTTGGCCATCAAGAACACCAGCAAGGCGGCTCCGGTGAACGCCAGGCCGCCGGCCGAAAGGTTCGGGTCCAACAGCGGCCGGCGGACCATCACGGGATCCAGCAGCATACGAATCAGGAAGAACAGACCGACGACGAACAGCCAGACGTATCCCGCTTGGATCAGTTCCGGCAATTGTTTCAACAGGCCGTGATAGACCAGCAGCAAGCCGGGCGAGAAGGCGATCAGGGCCGCCAGATCCAAGTTCCGCACACTCCAAAGCCGCTGGAACTTGAAGTAGACGCCGACCATCATCAGCGCGGAAATATACGCCCAGGTGGTCGGATTCAGCTTGTATCCGAAAAGGATTTCCTGCATGACCCATTAAGATACACAAAGGCGGGTAGTTTGCAATCCCCCCCGGGCCAATAAAAGGAAGGATGAGGGATGAAGGATGAAGGATGAAAGGGGAAGAGTGGCGAGTTATTTGCCCAATGAACCGCCGTTCATCCCTCATCCCTCATCCTTCATCCTTCATCCCTCCCCACATCCCAGCCGCTGTCGTGCCTCCTCGGCCCACGGGCTGTCCGGCGCGTGGGCAAGGAACGCCCGCCAGTGTTCCTCGGCCCGATCGCGGTGGTGCATTTCATCGAGCGTGCGGGCGAGGTGATAATGCGCGTCGGCGTAATCGGGATGATACCGCAGCGCGCCCTCGAAGGCGGCCACCGCCAGATCGTGCTGGCCGGTCTCGGCCAACACGCAGCCGAGGTTCGCCCGGGCCTCGACGTAATTCTCGTCCAACTCGACGGCCATGTAATATCGCTCGCGCGCCGCGGTGAGATCGCCCTGCCGATAGAGCAACTCGGCGACGTGGAAGCAGATTTCGGCGTTTGGACCAAGCGCGGCCAGGGCCGCGCGATACATCTCGTCGGCGGCATCCAGTTGGTCGTCTTCCTCCAGTTCGGCGGCCAGCCGGCACATCTGCTCGGGCGCGACCGGCACCGCTTTCGACGGCGCAGGCTCGCTTTCCAAGAACTCGAAATCGAACCGCAACTGTCCACCCGGCTCGATCAACCCGTCTCCCTGCCGAAGCAGAATGTCCTTGCCCTGAACGATTACCGAGAGTTGGGCCAACGGCCGGGCGACGTCGGGTAAACAGCGGGCGAAAACCTCGAGCTTCTTCTCGATCGCCCGAGGCGACATACCCGCCGCCAGCAATTCCGCCAACCGCCGGGCAGTGGACACCTCCTGGAAATCGAAGTACGGCAGCCGCCGTACCTCGCGCGCGGGCACGATCAATCCCCGCCGATGCCAGCGCCGGATCACCGCCACCGGCACTTTCAGCAGGTCGGCCAGCATCGCCGGCGTGTAGAGCCGATGAATGTCCTGCTGCGTATCGACCAATCCCAACCGTTGCCAAAGTTGCGTCTCGGTGATGACCTCGACCGACCCCTCCTCGATCCGTCGCCGAGCCGCTTCATCGAACAGGTTGTCCTGATCGCTCACCTCGGGCAGGGGAAAATCAGCCTCGCCGATGACGATTGTCTGGACCGAAGCGTCGGGCTTCTCCAACACCGTCGCCCCGTGCCGACGCGCCAGTTGCGCGGCGTCGCGCCGGGCCATGCTGGCCAGCTTGCCGACGAATGCGATGCGCCGGCCGTCGAGAATAGCGGATGTGTTGTCGTCGGCGGCCATGAAATTCTTTGCAACGCACTACGAAAGATCGTCGGAATCCAGCAGACGGGCTGCATGGTGAATAGCTACAATGTACACCATCCGGCCGTCGGTGCGATAGAGCACGCGGTAATTGCCTTGCCGAAGTTCGCGATAGACATGCCCCGGATCCTCGGCGACGAAACCGTCCAAGAGAGGATGACGACCGAGCATTTCGACGCGGGAGACCAGCTTTTGCGCGAAACGTCGGGCCGCGGCCGGGGCATCCTTCGAGATATAGTCCAGCAGACTCTCCAAGTCGTCCAACGCCTTGGGCGTCCAGACTATTTCAGCCATTTTTCCAGCCGCCCTTTGGCCTCTTCGTGGGGAACACCCTCGCCCCGGGCAAGCTGACGCTCGCCCTGCTCGATCTTTTCCAGTAAATACAGCTTCTCAACCAGCGAGTCGACGTTCACTTCCTCGGGCAACTCGACCAGCATCTGCTGCAATGTTTCTTTCTGCATGACCACCATTCCCTTGCGGGAAACCGGTTGAATTACGCCCGCTTCGAGTCGTAGACCGACGATGGCGGAGCGGGTTTCCCGATCGGCGGCACGGCCTCCAACTGCTCCGACTCGTCGAGCGGCTGCGGCGACGCGGCGTCGGGGCCAAGCGAAGGCTTTACGTCGGCGTTGCCTCCGGAAGGCTGTTTGGCCGGCGTGGGACGTTCGATGGCGGGCAAGGAACCCGTCGCCGGAGCGATCGTTTGCACGATCGGTTGGCCGCAGGCGTCCAGCGGCACGCGGTAGCATATCACCCGCGACACGTTGTACGTGTACGTCACCGGCACGCGCCTCTCCACCACGCGCGGCACGCTGATCGTCTCCTGCTGGGCCACCATCCGGCATACCTGATACGGTATCTGCTCCACGCGCTCTTCGTAAACCATACGGCAAGTCCGCACCGGAATCTTGCGAACATGCTGCTCGGTGACCATCCGGCAAACCCGATACGGCACTTTGCGGACCATTTGCTGGGGCACGTATTTGCACACCTGATACGGAATCTGCTCGACTACCGTCTGCGGTACGTAGCTGGTCTGCTGCACCTGCTGGGCGACGATGTTCGGACGCCATACTTTTTGCACTTCGTACCGGCCGCGCGGCGTTTGGGTCCAGTACAGCCCCGGCCGTTGGTAAACCGTCCGTCCGGTGATCGGATCGACGGCGCAGGCGGCCGATTGCCACTTCAGCCGAGTAGCCGGCAGACCGGGCTTCATCACGACCTGCTGGGAGTAGCACCCCTGATCGATGTATCGGGTCTGACAGGTGGTTACCGGACGCATCACCGTGCGGTACTGGGTCCGATAGGCCGTCTCATACACCGGTCGCATTACGGTGTAACGCTCTTCCCGCTCGGCCGTCTCGTACACCGGACGCTGCACGGTGTAGGTTTCTTCCCGCACGGAGGTCTCGAAAACCGGCCGGGCAACCGTGTATCTGTTCTCGCGGAACGCAGTCTCCCAGACGGGTTTGTAGGTGGTCACCTGCCGTTGCTCGCAGACCGTTTCATATTCGATGCGATAGGCGGTTACTTGTCGCTGCTCGCAAACGGTCTGATAGACGATTCGATAGGTTTGGCCGTCGGCGCACGTTTGGTTGCCAGACACGGGGCAGCACACCTGTGCAAACGCCGGTGCGGCCAAGACCGCCAACACGGAAAACATGGACCACAGACCAACGGACGTTTTCATGGTAAATTCCCTTCGGTAGTCCGCCGCTGAAATGCGCGGCAGCTACTGCAACCATAGGATATATCTCTCCAGATGAGTCTGACAGATTATTGGGCAAATGGCAAACGGCGGACAAGGCCCGAAAATCACGATTTGGTCCGAACCTCAACTGGCATTGCGAGTTAGTGCGAGGAAGAATTTCTCAAGTTTCCGTCTCCCCGCGCCGACGGCGAATTTTTCCCCAACAGCGTAAATTACGCGGTGCAAAAACCGCACCGTCAGAGCTTGTTCAATCGTTACAACCGGCCCCATAAAACGGAAGTCTTCCCTCCGCAACTCGCTTTGAAGAGAAAAACAAAAAAGGCGAAAAAAGGTACGCTTCGCCGTCTAACCGTTCAACTTCTTCTCCAATGCCGAGCGGTTGAGAGTCGGTTCCTTGCGGCGGTCGGATATCAGCTTCCAAAAGTCGTCGCTTGCTCCGAGTTGTGCCTGTTCCGCATCGAGCCCCTGAACGCCCACCACGAGCGCTACCGGGTTGCCGCCGCGCATAATCACAACGCGATCCGTTTGGGCGTCGATCACACAGGCGTCCAAGCTGGTTTCTTGAATGTCAACCGTCTTCATAAAATCTCCTCCGTCGTCTTGTGGGGCGGCTTGTGGCGCACCGCTCGAACAACTACTTGTTCGCTTGCTTTGTCCACGTCGTAGAACACGCGGTATTGATTTACTCGCAACTCCCAGATCGGCTCCACATGCTCCCAAGGCGGCGTTAGGCCGCGCAGAATCTTTCTGTTTCGAGTCTCGCGGGTCGGTTCATGCGAAAGTTGCCGGTCGATCTGCTCCAACAAGTGCCGTCGCTCGAAGGCTCGAATCGAAGCCAAATCGTCGGCGATGCTCTCGGCGTAACTGATGGTGAACACATAGTCCTCGCAAGTTGCCGAAAACGACCGATATGGCAAGACCTGGTTTGCCTTTGTATGCTCCGTTCCCCTCATAATAAGTGTACTCTGGTTGCGATGCTCCGGCAATCCCTCGTAACGCAACTCCGTAAGCCATGATTCTGGATAACATCACGGCGGGCATATAAAAACGGCCTCCAGCGGCCCCGCTACACACGAGAAGCGACTTCGACGACAATACTCCCATGCAATACCTCGATCTTACGTTGTCGACCGCCGCCGAAAATCTGGCATTGGACGAAGCGCTGCTCGATGAGGCCGAGACCGCCGACGCGCCGAGCGAAACGCTGCGACTCTGGGAGTCGAGGCAGCCGATGGTCGTCGTCGGCCGGTCGTCGAAGGTTCATAAAGAAGTGCGGCTGGATGCGTGCCGCGAACTGGGCGTTCCGGTGTTGCGGCGGGTCAGCGGCGGGGCGGCCGTTCTGGCCGGGCCGGGGTGCCTGATGTACGCCCTGGTGCTCGACTATCGGTTGCGGCCGGAATTACGTGCCGTGGATCGTGCCCATCGCTGGGTGTTGGGCGCCCTGGCCACGGCGCTAAAGCCCCACGTGCCGGGCGTACAATACCGGGGAACGAGCGACCTGGCGATTGGAAGCCAAAAGTTTTCGGGCAATAGCGCCCGATGCCGTCGCGAACATATCCTCTACCACGGCACGCTGTTGTACGACTTTCCGCTGCAACTAATCGAGCGATGTCTGAATATGCCGCCCCGGACTCCCGACTACCGCACGGGCCGTGCTCACGACAGTTTTGTGACCAATCTGCCGATGCAAGCGGATGCGATTCGGCGATTGCTGGCGGAAACCTTCGACGCCCGAGAGCCGCGCGACGCCTGGCCCGAGTTGCGCGTCGCCAGACTAGCGGTCGAGAAGTACGGCCGGCCGGAATGGAACGATCCGGTGGCCGCTATTGAACATAGGGATGACGACGTTGCGTAGGCTCTTGATGGGACCGCGCTGGTTCCGCCCTACCAGCTCGTTGAAAAAGTCGGATTTCGGAAGTTTGGGTGCCACTGCTGGCTTGTCCAGCAGTGTTTTCCCGGGTGTTTCTCACCGCACTGCTGGGCAAGCCAGCAGTGGCACCCTTTTTCAACAGGCTGCTACCCGTGGCTCTCGCGCCGCGGCCGTGGATCGTGGAAGCTCATCACCACGCCCACCAGAAGGATCGCTATGGACCAGAACGCCTCCCAACTGCGATTCGTCACTGCGTAGTCCAAGCCGGCGTAAACCATGAAGATGCTCGATAGGCAGAAAAGGATCGGAGTGACGGGATAGAATGGAACGCGATAGGGCCGTTCGACGTTCGGCTCCCGTTTCCGCAATACAATCAGCGACGCGCCGACAAGCGTGAAAAAGAACCAGAAGCCCGGCGTGGTGAACTTCACCATGCTCTCGAATCCCTCGTGGCCCAAGCCGAACCAGACGGCCAAGGCCAGGGTGATCGCGCCTTGGATCAGCAGCGAACAGACCGGCGTCCCGAGTCGGGGGTTCCAGCGGCCCAACCAGACGTACAGCCTGTGTTCCGTGCCGAAGGCGTAATAGATTCTCGATCCGGTGAAGATTTGACCGTTGATCGCACCCAGGGCGGAGATGCAAATCAACAGGCTGATTGCCTGGTCCGCCCACGGACCGATCCCCAGTTTCAAAACGTCGGCGGCCGCGGTGGGGCAACGCGCGCCGTCGAGTCCCAAGGCATGGACGAAGGCCAGGTTCACCAACACGTAAATCGCCGTGACCGACAGGGTGCCGATCAACAGGGTGCGGAGGATGTTTTTCCGCGGGTTCCGCAACTCCGCGCCGACGTAGGCCATTTCGTTCCAGCCGCCAAAGACAAACAGGACGAAGATCATCGCCATGCCGAAATCGGACAGCGTGAAGTTCGATGGCGTTGCAGGCGGTTCCGGCGTCGGCGCGGCTGGCCCGGCCGAGAGGAGTCCGATCGCCACGATCGCCGCCAGCCCCAGCACTTTTGCGGTGGTGAGCACATTTTGCGTCCATTTCCCTTCCCGCACGCCGAGGATGTTGATTGCCGTCATCACGATGATCGAGCCGGCGGCGTAGGCCACCAAGACGTAACCGGCCGACTGCCCTTCGGCCCGGGGCCAGATGCGATTTGCGTATTCGGCGAACACGTAGGCCATCGCGCCGATCGAGCCGGGTCGGACGATCCACAGTTGGCACCAGGCGAAGAGAAATCCGACCCTTCGGCCCATTGCCCTGGTCAGATAGACGTAGTCGCCGCCCTGTTTCGGATAGGCGGTGGCCAATTCGGCGTAGCAGAGCGCGCCGATCAAGGAGAGCGCCCCGCCGAGCAGCCATAGACCCATCAGCCACGCCAGGTTTGGCGTCAATGCGGCGATGGTCGGGCTGCTGCGATAGATGCCCGCCCCGATGATGATACCCACGATGAGGCACGTGGAGTCGAAGAGCGTCAATTGGCGACGCGGAGCGGCGGAGGGTGGAGCGAGCGACATGTCGGTTAAGTATATCCACCGTTGCGTACAACGTCTGGACGCGGACCAAGAAAATGATAGGATAACGCAATACTGGGAATTACACAACAATTGGGGGCGACATGCCCCTCCTGGAGATAGCTACATGGGAAAAAAGGAAGAAGCCATCGAGGTCGGGGGGACGGTTACGGAGGCACTGGCCAATACCAGGTTCCGAGTCCAACTTGAAAGCGGACATTCCATCATCGCCCACGTCGCCGGTAAGATGCGCAAGCACTTTATCCGCATCGTGCCGGGCGATCGGGTCCGGATAGAGCTTTCGCCTTACGACCTGACCAAGGGCCGCATTACTTTCCGCGAACGCTAACCACTCCCTCTTTTGGCGAACAGGTTCGGCTCCATGCCGCGAAAAGTATTTCGGGCTGGTTGCAAATATCCGTTGGCCGAAGACGAATTACGGCCGTAGGCTTATTCATCCCGTGACAAATACTCGTTCCACAATCGCTGTAAAAGGAGAACGTGTCGTGAGAAAGATGCTGTTATCGATACTGACCGTGGCGGTGTTGCTGGGGTTCGCCAACATATCTGTCGCCCAAAGCGAGATGAAACCGGTGGCGACCGTGTCGTTCTCCGGCTACGACGAGTTGCTGACCAACATCGGCGTATTCGGCCGGCTGGGCGGCAACCCCGACATGGGAAAGGGGTTGGAGTTCATATTGCAGATGATAACCCAGGGCAGGGGCCTCTCCGGCCTGGACAAAACGCGGCCCTGGGGCGCCGTGTATCTCGCCGACGATCAGGGAAAGTCCGCCTTCTATGCGTTTGTTCCCGTGACCGATTTAAGCCAGTTGATCGAGACCGGGCAGGCGATTCAAATACTTCGGAACGTCAACCAAGACAACGGCGTGTATGAAATCCAGGGCGGCGCCATGACGCTCTATGCGCGGCAAAAAGACAACTGGGCGATAATCGGCCAGACAAAAGAGACCTTGGACCAGGCCCCGGCCGATCCCTCGAAGCTGCTCGGCGACATGCCGAAAAACTACGCCCTGGCGGTCCGCGTTTCGGTAAGAAACGCTCCCAAGGAGTACCGCGAGCAGTTGCTGACCCAACTTCGGGCGGGTGTCGAGGTGGGTATGACGCGGATGCCCGACGAAAACGATGAACAATATGAACTGCGCGTCGGCATGGCCGAACAGGGCTTCCAGCAATTGGCAACCATGGTCAACGAGTTGGAGGGCGTAATGTTGGGCTGGAACGTCGATCCCAGCACGAGTACGACCTACGTCGATTTGGAGCTTACGGCCCGGAGCGGCACGAAGCTGGTCGATCAATTCGCCATGATGAAGCCCGGCAAGTCGAAATTCGCCGGGTTTCTGATGCCCCAGGCCGCGCTGACCGCGAATTGGATCGGTACGATGACCGACGCCGACGTGGCCCGGGCCAAGAGCAATCTGGCCACGTTCCACAAATCGTTGATCGCGAATCTGGAGGACCAGGGGCTGTCCAAGGATGAAATCAAGTTGGCCACGAAATTATTGGACGACATCAACGACTTCTTGGTGAAGACCATCGAGACCAAGAAAAGCGACGGCGGACTGGCGTTGCTGCTCGACACAGAAGCCGTCACGCTGATCGCCGGCGGCGCGGTGGCCGAGGGCGGCAAGTTGGAAAAGGTCATCGAGCAATTGGTCGCCGACCTGAAAAACACCGATCCGGATGCGGCCGAAATGATCAAGCTAAATGCCGATACCCATCGGGGCGTCCGCTTTCATACGTTGTCCATACCTACGCCTCAGCCCGAGATGAAGCCGTTTGTGGGCGATGAGTTGGAAGTGGTCATGGGAATCGCCGACGACCGGTTGTATCTGGCCGCCGGCCGCGACGCCGTCAAAACGCTCAAGGCGGTCATCGACCAATCGAAAGCGGCC
>JAUWPQ010000300.1 GCA_030611515.1 Planctomycetota bacterium
GGCGGCCGTGGTGGGAATGATATTCCTGGCACTGCACCTGGAACTGGACCGCTCGTTGGCCTTTTTCGCCGAGCCGCTCCGACTGCCCGTGCTCTCGCTGCTGTGGGTAGCCCTATGTGTCTTCCTGCTGTTCGCGTACCGCGTCTACCGAAACAACGTGTTGCTGGCCTTGTTGCTTGCCTTCGTTGCCGGGATGGTGATTAAGCTGTTCGCCTTCGATCTGCCCGCTTGGCATATCGGAGAAGATTTGCTCTACGGAAGCGGTTATTCATTCCGCGACGGCGCGCTGAGGTTGCTCGATTTCGGCGCGATGATCGCCCTGCTGGTTTTCGGGTGGAATCTGTTGAGGACGACGCCCGACAGTATGGAGGCGAAAACGTCTGGTAGCTTGTTCGGATCCGCCGCCCTGGCGATGCTGTTCGTGTTTCTCACGCTGGAAACAAACACGTTTTTATACCACTACGTGCGCGATTTGCGGGCCGGAGGCGTGTCGATCCTCTGGTCGATGTTCGCCCTGGGGCTTATCATCGGCGGAATGTGGAAAGACTCGCGCGTGGTCCGCTACGTCGGCCTGGCGCTGTTCGCGGTGGTGGCCTGTAAAATACTGTTTATGGACCTTGCCGGTTGCGATGAATTCTATCGCATTATCGCTTGCATTCTGGTGGGGGCCGTGGTGCTGTGCGGTGCGTTCGTCTACATGAAGTGTCGTCCCGCCGTGGTGCGGAATAAGAAGGAGGAAATCGAGCAATGACGCGCACTGCCGCATTGTGTCTGCTGTTGGTCTGGGCGTTGCCGTCCGCGGCGGCGGAGCCGGAGACGTTCCGTTTCCACAAGGAGATCGAGCGCGGCGAGACCGGCGAGGAAAGCATGGTCGCCGTCACCTTCGACGACGACGTCTTCGCGGCCACGCGCGACGGGCTGCCCGACCTCCGAGTGCTCGACGGTCAAGGCAGGCAGACGCCCCTGCTGATCGAGAAGGTCGTCGAGAATATCGACTACACCGTCCGCAAGCCGTTGCGCAGCCGGGTGGTCTCGATGCGCAAACAGGGCGACGACCTGAAGATTATCCTCGATCTTGAGGACGGAGAGCAGGGCGCGGACGGACTGAGCATCTTCACGCCCTTGAAGGACTACGAACGCCGCGTGCGGATATTCGGCAGCAAGGACGGTTTCGGCTGGATGGCGCTCGAGGAAAACGGGCTGGTGTTCGACTACTCCCGCTTCATGGACATTGACAACCGCGACGTGCGGCTGCCGAAAAACGAATATCAGTTTTACGCGGTGGAGATTGTCGGCGTGGACGACGTCGAGGAATCGCTGTTTCGGGAGATGACCCGCAAGTATCAAGGCAACAAAGAAGTGGAGCGGGTCGAAAAGACCGTGCTCGAGCGGCGTCCCTTCCGCATGGACCGCATCAAAATGTGGAAGAACCGGAGCAAAACGCTCGAACGGCGCGACAGAAAAGCCGATTACACCATCGCCGTGGCGCAGGTGAAGGAAGATTTGATCGAAAACACGACGAACATTTTCGTCGACGCGCGGCGACAGCCGATCACGAAATTGACGCTAAAGACATCGAGCCGCAACTTCCACCGGCCGGTCCAGGTCCAGGTTCCTGTAACCCGCGGCGGCCGCACCGAATGGAGGGATATCTCCCAAGGCAAGGTTTCGATGATCGAATTCGGCGCATACAGGGAAAAATCGCTGGCGATTTCCTTCCCCGAACAACGCGCCGAAGAGTACCGCATCGTGATCCGCAACGAGGACAATCCGCCGCTGAAGATCATCGACGTCACGGCGCGTGGCAACGTGTATCGGGCAATCTTCCTCGCCGCCGCCGCCGAAACCTACCGTCTGGTCTATGGGTCGGACGACGCCGAGCGGCCGAATTATGACGCGGCGGCCGTGTTGGCCCCGCTTCGCGCCGAGGGGCATCGGCCCTCGGAAGCGGCGCTCGGCCCGGAAGTCGCCGACACGGCCGCCGAGCCGCCGTCGATCACCTTCCGCGCCATTCTCAACAATCCGCTGCTGCTCGGCGCGGCGGTCGTCGTGTTGGTCTTGCTGCTTGGTTGGGCGTTGTTCGTCGCCACCCGGCGTATCGATCGATTGCCGAAGGATTGATCAAGGCGTGGCAAGAAAAAACCGCGCATTTGCAGAGAAATGCGCGGGTATGCGGGAGTGTACAAGCTATCAAGTGGGCGGCACTGGACTCGAACCTACCCCGAAATCCTCGGAAAATACGCCAGTTTCCGAAAGAGGCGGTGCGGAATCCGGTGCAGTTGGCGCACGAAAAGGGGTCATTCCCCCCGACTTGGCGGCTATCATCGCGGCCTGGGGCGACCTGCCAACTTCGACGAGGCAAGCCTTGGTGGAGGCCGTCCAGCGCCGGCAGTTAGCCGGTGGTAACTCGGCAACTTAACCCCTTTACGGGGTACGTTTTATGGTGCTAATGACCCACCCGGCATGTGGCCCAATGCAGGAGGGAGTTATGTTATGTCCAGCGGTGGGGATATTTCACAAAAAACTCTGTGGTAAAATAGGAAATATGCCAAAAAATTAGGCAACTAACGAATCGGGAAGGCTACCGACGGGTAGTCAAGCGGTTTGGGCCGGGTCGGCGAGTTATTCGCCTTTCACGCCGACCGGCCCGGGCCGACCCGTACAACGAAAGGCGAATCATGTCCGATCCTCTTCTTCTCGACCTCCTCAAACTCGCCGGCCGGCTCCAAGAGATTCTTGACCAGTTGGAATCAAAGAAGCACCCTGAGGTGGCCGCCGCCGTAAACCAATTTGTCACGGACTACAGTTCCGACAAAAGTGGACCGTGTGCGTTGTTTGGTGCGAATTGCAAGGAGGTTTGGAAACGAAGGGACGGGTTCTACGGTTCACACATATTGAGGTGTGACGAACTCAACGAAATCAACGAACATAGCTGGGGAGGGAGAAAGAAGGAGGCGCTCGAAGCCGTGTGCGAAGAGAGTCTGCGATTCGTGCTGGATAGCAAGTGCCCGGTAGACCAGCAGGAACATTCGGAGCAATTGAGAAGGGCATTGCGCCGGTATCTGAGCCTCCAGGGGCACGCCGTTGACACCACACCGGCGGCCCCACGGCCCGGCGAGGACAGTGGAGAACCTCCCCAGGGCATAACCGGAGCGAAAATGAGTCCACGCGAACTGGCGAACAAGCATGATATTGACAATGAGGCGTTGCGAAAACGTCTCGACCGCTGGCGGTACGATCACGACACCGGGTATGTCGAGGTCTCCAACCCGACTCCGCGCGAGCCGAAATATCTCTATGACGAATCGGCCGTCATGCCGGTTATCGACGCGATGAAGGCAAAGTCCGCCGGATGAAAACGGGCGGCAAACGGGCGGCGAAAAAAGTTGTAGGCCCGTTTCGCCCCGTGTTTTCCGGCATTTCTCGCTGGACGTTCTGTCCAGCAAACGGGCGGCGGCAACATCGACTTCATTGCCCCGCGTATTCTCGCGGGAATGAGCAACAAACTTTGTGACCTGCCGATTACCACTCTACGCCGGATACTTCGTGCGACCGAGCTATCTGCTGGTCGAGACTCCGTAAGTGCGAGAATCATTCGCCGCGAACTGGAACGGAAAAAATCGGAATTGCGAGTAAAGAAGGAGGACCGTCATGCGAACTGACACCACCCCTAAACTCCTGCTTTCAACCGCAGAAACGGCTCGCGCCCTTTCGGTCTGCCCCCGGACCCTGTTCTCCCTTACCGCGCCCCGTGGCCCAATCCCTTCGATTCGGCTGGGGTCGCGGGTGTTGTACCCAGTGGACCGGCTGCGGGATTTTATCGACGCCCAAACCGGCGAGACGGAAGGGAGGGCCGACGCATGACAGCCGAGAACCGCGTCGAAATTGCCGAACTACTTGCAACCATTCCCCCCCACGTCCGCCGGGTGGAAGCGGTTGCTCGACGGACCAATGGCCCGGCGAGGGTGGCCCTTGATCGGTACGCGGCCGCCGGGCTGGAGGTGGAGATTGCGCTCCAGCGCAAAAAATTAGGGGTGAAGGTATGAGCGAATCCCAAAGCGGCGGCTGGGTCAAGTTGTGGCGAAAATCCCTCGATAGCGACGTTTTCGCCGACCCGCAATTATGGCGACTGTTTTGCTGGTGTCTGCTGCGGGCCAACCGCAAACCCCGGCAGGTGCCGGTAAATACGGGCAAGGGTAACACCATCGTCGCCGTCGCTGCCGGCCAATTTAT
>JAUWPQ010000257.1 GCA_030611515.1 Planctomycetota bacterium
TCGGGTTGAATTTCCAGCGCCCTGCGATAATGCTCCGCCGCTTCGTCGCGCCGGCCCAATTTAATCAAGGCGACGGCAAGGTGGACGTGGGCGTCGGCGAAATCGGGTCGGGCGTCCAACGCTTTTCGGTACTCTTCGACCGCCCCGTTGAATCGGTCGCTAAGCAACCAGGCGTTGCCGAGAGTAAAATGGGCCTCCGGGAACTCGGGGACAATCCGTATTGTCGCCCGAGAATGCTCGATCGCCTCGTCCAAGTCGCCGACGGCAAGCAAGGCGGCGGCTAGGTTGTTATGGGCGTTTGCGTGGTTCGGGTTGGCTTTTATCGCCCTTCGATAATGCTCCATCGCTTCGTTCAGCCGGCCACGGCTGCCCGCGGTGACGCCAAGGTTGAAGTGCGCCGAGGGATAGTCGGGCCATATTTCGAGCGCCTTGCGGTACTGCGACGTTGCTTCGTCGAACCGTTCCTGGTAGGCCAGGGCGTTGCCCAGGGCATTGTGGGCCGTATAGTTCCTGGAAGTGCAAGCGATGGTGTGGTTCCAGAGGGTTTCGCTGTCGCGCCAATACGAAGTCTGCCGCCAGGCACACGCCATCAGCGCGGCCAGCACCACGGCCGATCCGACGCCGCACGCCAAACGACGATGCGGCCACGACCGGCACAGTTTGGCCGCTCCCCAGACCAGTGCAATGCACAGACCGATTTGCGGCAGATACGTGAAACGGTCGGCCATCGCCTGAGTTCCGAACGGCACCAGCCCAACCACGGGAAACATCATCCCCACGAACCACAGCCAACCGACCGGCAGGTACGGGCGTTTTCGCGCCCAAGCGAAGACCGCCGTGGTGATGCACAGCAAAACCAAAAAGGCGCCGACGATCGGCCCAAGCGGCAAGTCGAACTGTGTGCGGGGATGCAGAGGCGCCAGACCCACCGGATAGAAAAAACTCCCCAGATAATCTACATAAGAGATCGCGGCGTTGCCGATCCGCCACGACAAGGGACCGTATTGATAGTTCGGCACGCGCTGCGCCCAGACGGTAACCACGCAGCAGGCGGCCGCCAGGACAAACAGGGGAATCTTTTCGATGAGGAGGCGTCGGAGGATTCCGAAACCTTGTTGAAAATCCATCCGCCGTAGCGGCCAGTAGTCCAACAACAGCAACACGCAGGGCAGCGTCACCAGCATCGGCTTTGACATCAAACCCAGCGCGAACAGCACAATCACCGCGAGGTAGCGGACGAGCGAAAACCGTCGATGGCGCGCGTAGCCGACGTAGGCCGCAAGTGTAAGCATGAAAAACAGTCCGCTGAGGACGTCCTTCCGCTCCGTTACCCAAGCCACTGATTCCACGCGCAGGGGATGAACGGCGAACAGCGCCGCCGCCAACGCGCTCGGCCAGAACCGGCCGGTCATTTGCCGCAGCACAAGGAACAGCAGTATTGCCGTGGCGGCGTGCAACAGCAGGTTGGTCAGATGGTGCCCTCCGGCGTAATCGCCGTATATCTGCCAGTCCACTATATGTGAAATCCACGTAAGCGGATCCCAGTTGCCGACGTGGCGGCTGGTGAATGCCCAGTAGATCGACCGCGCGGTCAGTCCATCCGAAACCCAGGGGTTTTCCGACACGCATACGTCGTCGTCGAGATTGATGAACTCGTGATTGACCGTCTGGCCGAACACCAGCCCCATCGCCAGCAACAAGAGGAGGCAAACGGCCAGCACCTGGCGCGGGCTTCCCGGATTGTTTTCGTTCAGCGGTTTATCTGGTCGATCGAGCATAATTTTATATCTGTTTAGCAGCCGCCGAAACGGCGGCCCTGTTTCCGTCGTAAGCCGCCGTACCGGCGGCTGCTAAACGTTCGTCAACGGATGCCGGCGAACGAACTCGTCCAACAACGGGGCTATCCGCTCGTGGGCGTCCTCGACCACGTAATGGCCCGCGTCCGAAAAACGATGTACCTCGGCCCCGGGAAAGATTTCAATGAAGCGGTCGAGGAACCAGCTCGTGAAACACCAATCTTGCATGCCCCAGAAAATGCAGACCGGATGGTCGCGGAATTGGGCCAAGCCATTCTCGATCCCTTGCAGCGTGGCGTAGCTGGGGTGGCTCGGGCTGAGCGGGATGTCGAGCACGAACCGCATCACGCCCGTCCGATTGCGCCAAGAATCGTAAGGCGCCGAAAGTCCCGCGCGGACCGCCGGCGTGATCCGCTCGGGCTTGGTGACGGTCGTCCGCAATGCCGCCCGAACGAATAGATTCAGCCCTTGCACGGCCAGTGGTCCTAACAGCGGAATCCGACAAGCCCGAATTTTCCAGTGACACTTCGGCGCGAGAAACGCGGCCGTGTTCATCAGCGCGAACCGCGCGAACCGCTCGGGCGCGGCGACGGCCGCTCCCATGCCGACCGCTCCGCCCCAATCGTGGGCCACGAGCGTGATCTGTTGCAGATCGAGCTTTTCGATAAACTCGTTCAGATCGGCCACTCGCCGCGCGAGTCGATAGGAATACTCCTTCGCCGAAGGCTTCTCCGACATCCCGCAGCCGATCTGATCGATGGCCACCACGCGGTATCGGTCTCTCATTGCCCGGATGATTTCCCTCCAGTAGAACGACCAGGTGGGGTTCCCGTGGACCAGCAGCAACGTCGGCCCTTCTCCCTCGTCCACGTAATGGCAGCGATGCCCGTCGAGCATGATCTCGCGGGACCGAAATGGATATAGCGGACGCCAATCGTCGATTTTATTCATCGGCGGAACCATGAAAGAAAGTACTCATGGTACGCAAAACGGCTCTTAATCGCAAGCGCTGAGTCATTCCGCGTTGGCCCGGGCGAGCAGTTCTTTCCAGAAGTCGCGGGCCTGACGGTGCCACTGGAGCACTTCTCGCTTCTGTTGCGGATCGGCCAACTCGATCCGCCGGGCACGTTCGTACACCCAGTCGATAAAGAACTGGACGGCGCCGCGGCTGATTCGCCTCTGTCGGCCGATCTCGACGTAGTACGGCCCGGTCATGGCGAAACGGTAGGTCTTCGGCAGATCGGTCACCGCGCGGATGAGGAACCAGCCGCTACGGTCGAACGTGACGTTCGGCAAGCGGCCGCCCTTCGAGTACTTGTCGAACGGGATGGAATGTTCGACCTTGCCGTTTTTGACGATCTCCAGGTAACTTATCGGATCGCGGGTGAAGAAGGTCAGGCCGATTTCCAGGTCTAGTTCGGCCCCTTCCTCGGCCCGAAATACGTGGCCGGGCAACTCGCCGCGGATCGATGGCTTCAACAACGGGCCGTTGGTCACAAAGACCCGGCCGGCGCGTAGCCCGCTCCACCACTTCTCGTAGCTAAGCGGTCCTTCGACGTGGACGTAGACCCGGTTGTATCCGACCGGGTTTGGCGATTTGCCCGAGCCGCTGCCGGCGGTGGGCGGAATCCGCAGCCCACAGTCGAGCAGTTGATAGTAGATGTGTTGTGCCCACCGGGCGTTGCCCCACGGGCCGGGGTAACGCAGCCGGTCGCGGGGCCGCCCGCCCGACTCGTGGTTGATCGCGCGGTTGCGGTGGATATTGCCGCCGGCCACTTCGATCGAGTCGATCTGGCCGGTCGCCACCAGCATGGGCAAGTCCCACCAATACGGCCGGTTGGCGTCGATCCAGATATCGGCCGCTTCGCGGGCTTTGAGCAGGAAGTTCATCATCGGCGGATATTCGTCCACGCCGCCCGGCGGATTGAGCAACGTCGGCGAGTTCAGCAGCAACAACTCGGTGCCCGACCGGGTCAAAACGCCGGCCAGCAGGTGGTAGTAGCGATTCTCGTCGAAGCAGACCAGCGGTTTTTCGGGCGGTTTGTTTCCCCACTCGTTTTTATCGTTCCGCCAGGTGATGACTTCCGCCACGTGCAGGTCGTCGGCTTCCATCAGCAATTCGATGTCGCGAGCCGGCCGCCGCACGTCGAGATCACCCGACCACCAGCCGTCGGCCGACATATCGACGAACCGTCGCAGTTCAACCCGCTTCGAGTCGTCGGCCAGGTGCTCGATGGTAAAATGCCCCTTTCGCCACAGGTATTCGAGGCCGCGTTCCAAGACGAACTCGTAGTAGCCGTTCGGCAGTTTCAGGAGAACCTTGCCCGGTATGGCGCAATGGTCGTGCCAAAAGGGGGCTTTGGGAACCTTTCGTATGTTTTTCCTGGGTCCGGTCAGGTGCATCCGGCAAGGAATCGGCCGGCCCGTATCTTTATCGACGACGATCAATTCCAATTGGCCGGCGGCCGGGAGCCGTTGCCCGGCCAAGGCGACCATCAGAAACGCTCCGACCGCGCATCGGAACGGGATCGAGCGGCGTTTTCGGAAAGAGGGAGGCATGTTGTCGTGCGGTCAATTGTTGGCGGATTCGTTTAGCGGCCGCCGGTACGGCGGCCCCGACCCGACTCGTTAGCCGTCGTGCCGACGGCTGCTAAACACATTGTATCATCTTTGGATACAAGACAATTTTAGCACGCGGCTACCACCCTTTCGCGGCGGTGCGGGGCCGGCTTGATGAACACCCGCTCCAGCAGTCCGTTGAAAAAGTCGGATTTCGGGAGTTTGGGTGCCACTGCTGGCTTGTCCAGCAGTGTTTCCCCGGGTGCTTCTCCCCGCACTGCTGGGCAAGCCAGCAGTGGCACCCTTTTTCAACGGTCTGCCAGACCATACAATAGTCCAAATGGTCCGGGCGGACGGATTCCATCCACGGAAAGGACAAGAGCGGCGATATGGCAAAGGATTACTATAGTATTCTGGGGGTGCCGAGGAACGCCTCGCAAGCCGATATCCAAAAGGCTTATCGCGAGTTGGCGCGGAAGCACCACCCGGACATGAACCCAAACGACAAAACGGCCAAAAAAAGATTCCAGGAGATTCAGACCGCCTTCGACGTGCTCGACAACACCGAGAAGCGGGAAATGTACGACCGCTACGGTAGCTCCTTTGAAACGCAAGGCACCGGCGACCCGCGCGAGGCATACACCTGGTCCTGGTCGCCCGGAGCGAGCGGCGCCGGACCGGGCAGAGGACCAGCCGGATTCAATCCCGAGGACATCGATCTGAGCCAGTTCCTCGGCGAGCGGTTTGGCCAGGAGATGCCCGGCGGGGTGGGCGACATCTTCGGCCAGTTCCGCCGCGCCGCGGGAAAGTTCCGCAAACCGTCCGCCGCCCCTGGGCGCGGCGGCGATCTGCACCAGGAATTGGAAATCCCCTTCGCCACCGCGATCGGCGGCGGAGAAGTCCAGATCACCATACAGCGTCCAAAAGGTAAAGCGAAAACTTTGGCGGTGAAAATCCCGCCGGGGATCGAGGACGGCAAGAAAATCCGCGTCCGCGGACACGGCCAACCGGCGCCGCGAGGCGGAAAGCCGGGCGACATCCTGCTGACGATCCGCGTCCTGCCCCATCGCTGGTTCCACCGACGCGGAAATCAACTGCACGTCCGTGTGCCGGTCACGTTGGGCGAGGCCGCCGCGGGCGCGAAAATCGACCTGCCGACACCACAAGGCGTTGTCGCGTTGAGAATTCCGGCCGGCACCTCGAGCGGCACGAAACTTCGCGTCAAGGGATACGGAGTAAAACCCAAGAACGGCACGCCAGGCGACCTGTTGGCCGAAATACTAATCGT
>JAUWPQ010000183.1 GCA_030611515.1 Planctomycetota bacterium
ACTCGTTGTATTTCCTCCAATTTGTGATTTTGTATGTACCTTTACGTGTTCCAGCCATGTCGAGACTCCTTTCATTCGTGAGTGAAATCCGTTTCTTCCTTGTTTTACGGATTTAACGCACGGATAGTTCGACAAGGCCGAATCAGATTGTGAAGACAACGTTGTGTTCGGACCAGCCCCGTCACCCTATGGTCCGCCGCCGGGAAACCGTCGGCCGGTCCCGCCTGTAATTGGGCCGTCCGATGCCGCATACCCATTTTGTGTCGGGCTGGTCGCCGTAAGGCCGGCCTGCTGGAAAGGGCCGGTTTCAGGCGACTGTTGGCACGCACTCCTCCCCCTGCCAAAAAATCCGTCGGTTTGCTACATTGAGTCCTTCCGGCATGGACGCCGGGGATAAACGATCGGCAAACAACTCGCCTGGGAGATGCTTTCGTGACTGCTTCGATAATTGACGGCAAAATGCTCTCGGCGCAAATCCGCGCGGAAATCGCCCTGGAAACCGCCGAGTTCACCACAAAAACCGGTGTCACGCCCTGTCTGGCGGCGGTGCTTGTGGGCGACGATCCGGGTAGCCAGGTCTACGTGCGGAACAAGCAGAAAGCGTGCGAAAAGGCCGGCATCGCCAGCCAACTACACACTCCCCCGGCGGAAACCACCACCGAGGAACTGCTCGCCCTGATCGACCGGCTCAACCGCGACCCGGCGGTCCACGGAGTCCTCGTGCAACTGCCGCTGCCCGGGCAGATAGACGAGCGGCAGGTGCTCGAGGCCGTCGATCCGATCAAAGACGTCGACGCCTTTCACCCCGAGAACGTGGGCCGGCTGGTGCAAGGCCGGCCGCGGTTCCTACCCTGCACCCCGCACGGCATCCTGCAAATGCTCAAGCGGAACGACATCCCGACCGCTGGAGCGAACGTCGTGGTGGTGGGGCGCAGCGACATCGTGGGCAAGCCGATGGCGATCTTGCTCATGCAGCGCGGCGAAGATGGCGACGCCACCGTGACCGTCTGTCACAGCCGCACCCGCGACTTGGCCGCAGTCACCCGCTCGGCAGACATCTTGATCGTGGCCATCGGCCGGCCTAGGTTCGTCACCGCCGAGATGGTCAAGCCCGGCGCGGTGGTGATCGACGTGGGCATGAACCGCACGCCGGACGGTTTGACCGGCGACGTCGATTTCCAGGGCGTCCAGCAGGTGGCCGGCCGGATCACGCCGGTGCCCGGCGGCGTCGGGCCGATGACCATCGCCATGCTCCTGCACAACACGCTCACCGCGGCCCGGTTGCAGACGTCTTGACCGCCAAGGCGATTCCGGTCAGCGTTAGATTGGGGACGTGGCGGGCCGCGGGTCCGAGCAGATCGGCCACCGTCGCGCCGGCGCCGCCGGTGAGAAAGACTTGCGGCCGAGTGGCGCGACCAACGGTCGCGGCTTTGTGTTCGGTTTCGCATTGCCGCTCGACCAACTCCCGAATCGCGCCGATCGCGCCCCAAAACAACCCCGATTGGATGGCCGAGACGGTGTCGATGCCTACCGGCGGCGGAGGCCCAAAATTGGACGTATCGACCGATGGCAACAGATTGGTGAATTGGAGCAGCGCTCGGGCCGACATTTCAATGCCCGGCAGAATCGCCCCGCCCAGAAAAACCCCTTCGGCCGAAACCATATCGACGGTGATGGCCGATCCGACATCGACGATCGCGGCGGGCTGCCCGGGATGCCGGAGCCGATTTACCGCCACGGCGTCGACCAGCCGGTCGATCCCCACCATGTCCGGCCGGGGCAACCGCACTTTCAACGGAAGGTCGTCCGCCGCCAGCAGCGTGACCCGGTCGGCCGGGCGATGCTCGCGGAGCCAATCGATCAGCAGCGTGACCGCCGGCTGGTTCACGCTGGCGATCCGCCAGCAAAAGCTCTCCTGGGCAATGTCGTCCAGCCACGGAGTGACCCGGTCAAACTTAAAAATTTCCCCTTCCGGCAACGGCAGTGTCCGCAATGGTTCCGAAACCGTTTCCCCGAACAGCCCGAGTTTGATTCGGGTGTTGCCCACGTCGGCGGCGACAAATAGTTGATTGGACATGAATTGCGAAACGCGAGTCAGCACAGTTTGCGGAACTCCGCTATGGTTAAGCCGGCTTCTTTGATGATTCCGGCCAAGGTCCAGCGGTTCACGGGATTGTGCCGTGGGATGGTAATCACCGCGCTGCCGTCTGTCATTACCACGTGCTTGCCCTGGCGTAGAACGCGGAACCCCGCTCGTTCAAAGGCTCGAACAACCCGTAAATGCGGCAAGACGGGAACGTCAGCCAACGGCCACCTCTACTTCCCGCACCTCCTCGCCGGACGCCAACTCATCGACCGCCGTTAGATACTCCTCGATCGCGCTGCGGATGTTGTCCAAGGCCTCTTGTTCGGTGGTCCCTTGGCTCCAACAACCCCGTAAACCAGGACAATGAACGGTATACCCATCCTCGTTTTTACTCAATATGACCTTGTAACGCATGATAGTCTCCAATTCGGTTTGCCGGTCTCCACTGATATTCTCCCTCGAAAGCCCGCGAAAATCAAGAGATTCACCACAACGGCGTATCTCCCTTGAGCGATTGGGCGATTCGACCCACCAATTCATTCAATCCCTGTCCGGTCACGGCGGAGATCAGCAGCACTTCGCCGCCGATTGCCTCGGCCAGTTGCCGTTGCACCTGTTGCCCTTCGGGCAGGTCGGCCTTGGTAACGACGACGATCTCCGGCCGGCGCCCCAGTTCTGGGTCGTGCATTTCCAGTTCCGTGCGGATCGCGCGGTAGTTTGCCGTCGGCTCGGTGTCGTCGGTCGGAAGAGGCTCGACCAGATGAACGAGTAATCCCGCCCGTTGGATGTGCCGGAGGAATTCGTGCCCCAAGCCCACGCCGCGCGAAGCGCCTTCGATCAGCCCCGGAATGTCGGCCATGATGAACGTGCGGTCGAAATCGACTTGCACTCGGCCGAGATGCGGCTGCTTGGTGGTGAAGGGGTAGGCGGCGATCTCGGGCCGGGCGCGCGAGAGACGGCTCAGCAGCGTACTCTTACCCGCGTTCGGTTTGCCGACCAGCCCCACGTCGGCGATCGCCTTCAGTTCGAGCCTCAGCGAGCGGGCCTCGCCGGGGTCGCCGGGCGTGGACTGGCGCGGGGCGCGGTTGGTGGCCGACTTGAAACGGGTGTTCCCCTTGCCGCCCTTGCCACCGAACGCCGCCACCACGCTATCGCCCGGAGCGGTAAGGTCTTTCAGGATGTGGCCGTGCTTGGCGTCGAAGACGACGGTGCCGGGCGATACCGCTATCACCAGGTCTTCGGCCGATCGGCCGTGGCACTTTGCGCCCGTGCCGGGCCGGCCGTCCTCGGCCTTCCAGAGCGTCCGATGGGTCAGCGGGGCAAGATTATTCATTCCTTCCTCGGCCACCAGGACCACGTCGCCGCCGTCGCCGCCGTCGCCGCCGTCCGGTCCGCCGCGGGGAACGTACTTCTCTCGCCGGAAACTGACGCAGCCGTCGCCCCCTTTGCCCGCCTCAACGCGTATTTCCATTTCGTCGATGAACATAAAATACAAGTGTACTTGGCGGGGACGGTGAAGGGAAGGAGCCGATTTTTCCACCGCCCTGGACTATTGTAAAATATCCAATAGCGGTATAATCCCGGCGATGGAACGTGGAGTATTCGTATTTAGCCCCGGGTGAATACACCCGGGGTAAGCGGCATTGTACGCCGACAACTCTCCCCGCCGTGTATTCACGGCGGGCTAAATGAACGATTTTCCAACACGTTATTCCGTGCGTCGTGGTGTGCTTCAGTTCTTCTTGTCCTAACTTAAGGAGGGCGACGTCATGGCGGAAGTAGAACTCGGCAAAGTCACCCATTACTTCAGCAAGATCGGCGTGGCGGCGATCGAAATCACCCAAGACACCCTGCGCGTGGGCGATACGATCCACATCAAGGGCCACACCAGCGACTTCACCCAAAAAATCGATTCGATGCAGATCGACAACAAACCGGTCGCCGAGGCCACCGCAGGGCAATCGATCGGGTTGTGCGTAAAGGAACACGCCCGCGAACACGATCACGTGTTCAAGGTCGTCGAGTAGCCGAAGCGTTCAACGTCGTTGTTGATTGATGCCCGGCTTGATATTGTTCGGGGGTTACCGCGGCGATCGACTCCTTCGCCGCCGGATACTATCCGGCCGTGGAGACGATTCGTGCAATGTTGGCCCGCAAGATCATCCACCGCCGGCGCGCGGTTGCGGCCTACTCCTCGCTCTCCAATTCCTTCGCCTTGGCGAAATCGGCCTGGGCCTTGGCGTTGGCGCCGAGTTGCTTGTGGAGTTGGCCGCGGGCGCGATAAGCGGCGGAGTTTTCAGGATCGAGCCGGATCGACTTGTTGTAGGCCGCCAGGGCCTCGGCCGGCTTGTTGAGCTTGAACAGACACGCCCCGATCCAATAATATACGTCGGCTTGCTCCTCATCATAGCCTTCCTCGGCCAGCATCTGTTTGAGGAGTTTTCGGGCCTTTTTATACTCGCCGTCGTGCCAGTAGCGATAGATGGCGCCCCAGTCGTACTCGCGGGCGTAAGGATGCCAAGGGTACGCCGTCTTGTCGGTGAAGCTGTCCAAAACGCTCTCGGGCGTGTCCCACCACTCGCAGAACCAGAGCGTCGGGTCGGTCGGCAGCTTCTTTTTCGCCGCCAAGGGAAGGAATTGTTGCACGTAAAAAGCCCTGGTGCGTTGCGCGGCCAGCAGCTCGAACTTGAGAATGCCGGCGACGAACTCCTCTTTCGAGAGTTTGCCTTCATCGGCTTCGTCGTGCAGACGGATGAACTCCCAAGCGTAAGCGACGTTGTGCAATTCGTAGACCGCGCCGGCCCAAAGCTCCTCGAACGACCGCGGCCTGCCGTGCTTCGGTCCTTCGGTGTAATTCTCCTCGATCAGAATAGCGGCGTTGCTGTCCTCGTCGGGGGCCAGATGTTCGGCGTCGGAGTGCAACGGAGGGGTCGGATCCCAGTCGATCGGCGAGCCGAAATCCTCGCCGGCGAACTTCCGCTCCGCCCAACGGCGCAGAAAATCCGTCTCTTCGCCATACTTGTCCATTGCCAGCCGGTCTCGCAACATTCGGTCTACCTGCCGGCGGCCGTGTTTCAGCTTGCCGGCCGTGAGCTTGGCCGTCGTCGAGGGCCGGTATCGTATGCCGGCGTCGCCGGGGTTCATTTCGATGGCCGCTTTCAGATCGGCCTCGCCCTTGGCGTATTGCCCTTTGCAGAGCCAAGCCACGCCACGCACCCCGCGGTACTTCGCCTCTTTCGGCGACTGGCCGACAGCTTTGTCCATCAATGCCAGGGCGATGTTGTAGTCGCCGTCCTCGATCGCCTGTTTTGCCTGCTCGAAGGCAAGGTCGAACCGTTCGTCGGCCGGCGCGGTCTGCCCGGCACAGAATGCCGCTGCCGCCGCGACGATCAGGACCGTCGGTGGTTGCGAACACCGCATAAATGGCCTCGTGTCGTTGTCGATCCTCAGTTCCGAAAATCCGCCGCCATGTAATTATCCCTCACGACGGGCTTGTCGGCAATCCATTCCGGCTTGCTTTGCCGGGCACGTCCGCCTATCATGGCCATCACCAGTTACCCACCATCGAGGGGTGCTTGAAATTGTTCGATCCCGCGTCATTTCGTGATTTGGTCAGCGGCCGGCGGCGAGGGGCCGGGGCATCGCTGCTGCGCGGCGCGTTGCGGTTGGGCGAGACCTGCTACGCAACGGCCGTCCAACTGCGGAATTGGGGGTACGATTGCGGCGCGGCGCGGGTTCGACGGGCCGGCGTGCCGGTGGTCAGCGTCGGCAACCTCACGCTCGGCGGCACCGGCAAGACGCCCATGGTCCGCTGGCTTGTGCGATGGTTCCTCGAACGCGGCGTCCGCGTTTCGGTTGTCAGCCGCGGATACGGTTCGGCCGCCGGCGAGGCGAACGACGAGGCCTTGGAGATGCGGCTGCTGTTGCCCGACGTGCCGCATCTACAGAACCCCGATCGCGTGTCCGCCGCCCGCGAGGCCGTCGAGAAACACGGCAGTCAGCTCGTCGTGTTGGACGACGGATTTCAGCACCGCCGGATCGCCCGCGATTTGGACATCGTGCTGCTGGACGCATTGACCCCGTTTGGATACGACCACGTATTTCCGCGCGGGATGTTGCGCGAGCCGATCTCGGGCTTGCGGCGAGCCGACGTGGTGGTTCTTTCCCGCGCCGATCTGATCGAACCATCCGGGCGCGAGGCAATTTGGCGGATCGTCCGCCGCCATGCCCCCGATGCGGTTTGCGCCGAGGCGGCCCACGCCCCGCAAGCGTTGATTTCCGCCGGCGGCCCGGTGGCGGCGTTCTGCGGCATCGGCAATCCGGCCGCGTTCCGACATACGCTCGAACAATGCGGCTGCCGGGTTGTCGGCTTCCGTGAGTTCCCCGATCACCATCATTATACTCCCGAAGATGAAGATTCGCTTGCCCGATGGGCCGAGGAGCTTGACGTTTCCGCCGTCTTGTGTACCTGCAAGGACCTGGTGAAAATCTCCCGCGACCGGCTGGGGACCAAACCGCTGTGGGCGGTGCGGATCGAGTTGGAATTGCTCGCCGGCCAAGAGTCATTGGAATCGCGCCTACGGAAAATATACCCATGAAGATCGCTGTTTTCCTGCCGAATTGGTTGGGTGACGTGGCGATGGCCACGCCGACGTTGCGTTCGCTGCGACGGCGCTTCGGCCCGCGGGCACAAATCATCGGCATTATGCGCCCCTATCTGGCCGACGTGCTGGCCGGCGCCGGCTGGCTTGACGAGCAGTGGTTTTTCGATCCCCGGTCGAAGCAGCGCGAGTTGCGCTCTCGGACGGTAGTGCGGCGGATGCGCGGCGAGCGATTCGACCTGGCCGTGCTGATGACCAACTCGCTCCGCACGGCGTGGGTGGCCTGGCGAGGCGGGGCCAAGCGGCGGATCGGCTACGTCCGTTACGGCCGCGGCCCGTTGCTGACCGACAAACTCTATCCCCGCCGCGACGGACACTGGCTAAGCCAGTGCCACGCGTGCCACTGGCTAAGCCAGTGCCACCCCCGCCGGATCGTGCCCGAGCCGATGGTCGAGACTTACCTGAAGTTGGCCCGCTCGATCGGTTGTGAAGAGGAATCGCCTCGGCTGGAGTTGACCACCACGGCGGCCGACGAGCGATCGGCCGACGAGGTTTTCGAGCGGCTGGGGCTGCGCGGCGAGAAGCCCATCGCGGTGCTCAATTCGAGCGGCGCTTACGGCGGATCGAAGCTCTGGCCGGTCGAATACTTCGGCCGCTTGGCCCGACGGATCGTCGATGAACTGGACTATGACGTGCTTATCCTATGCGGGCCAAAAGAGCGTGAGATTGCCCGTGAGGTCGTCCGTCTGGCGGGAGCCGGAAAAGGTGACAGCCACCTTTTGCCGGAACGGCCCTCTGGGTGCTTCGCACAAAAGGTGGCTGTCACCTTTTCCGGCCCAAGCGTGTGCTCGATGGCCGATCAACCGATGGACTTGGGCACGGCGAAGGCGTGCATCCGCCGCTGCCGGGTGATGGTGTCAACGGATAGCGGTCCGCGGCACGTGGCCGCCGCGCTGGGGTTGCCGGTGGTCACGCTTTTCGGTCCGATGTTGCCCGTCTGGAGCGAAAATCCGACGCAACGGGCCGCGAACCTCGTGCTCGATCTGGACTGCATCGGCTGCCACAAGCGGGTTTGCCCGCTGGGGCATCATCGCTGCATGCGCGATCTAAGCGTGGAGACGGTTTTCGCGGCCGTACGCAACGTATTGCAGCAAACGTAACTAAACCGCTTGCGGTTTCGCAATCAACTCCCGGCACACCGCCAGCGTGGACTCTACCATTTGGTCGGCGGTGAATCGTTGTTCGGCGCGGCGGCAGGCACACTCTCGCATCGCCGCACATTGGTCGGGCGAATCCAGGGCCTGAAGAATCGCTCGGGCCAATGCCCGCGGATCGCGCGGAGGAACCAGCCATGCGACCGGTTCGCGTGGGACAGGTTGACAACCTGTCCTACATGGCGGAGGGCCGATCAGGTCCGGGATTCCGCCGGCCGTGGTGGCCACTATCGGACAGCCGGCAAGCATCACGTCGATCAACGTCGAACATAGCCCCTCTTTATGCGACGGCAAAACGAACAGGTCGGCGGCGTGGATCAGATCGGGTACGTCGTCGCGGAATCCGAGAAAGCGGACGTGCGAGTCGATTCCCAACCGTTCGGCCTGCTGCTGTAGCGCCGATCGCAACTTGCCATCGCCGGCCAGGGCGAGGACCACGTTGGGCGCCTTTCGCACCACCTCGGGCAAGGCCTCCAACAGGAACCGGTGTCCCTTGTGGTCGGTCAGAGTCGCCACGGTCAGCAGTAGCGTTTGATCGTCGTTCAGACTCAACGCCTGCCGCCCTCGCGCTCGATCGCCGGAGCGGACCCGCGCTGGATCGACACCGTCATGCACCACTCGCAGCAGGCGGTCCGGGATGCCGCCTTCTCGGCAAACATCGGCCACCGCGCCGGAGACGCAGACCACGCAATCGCAGAACCAGCGGTACTGTTTTGGCGAGCGGATCGTGAAATCGACTCGCCGGGCGGCGATGCGAGCGGGTATTCGCAGCCCCAGCGAGGCCAGACCCGCGCCGCCGATGGCGTGTGAATCGTTGTAATGCAGCACGTCGGGGCGGATGCGCCGCAGAGCGCGGCGAATGCGCCACAATGCCGCGGGGCCACGCCCGCCGCCGGAGAACGTGACGACCTCGAAACCCTCGTCCGCCATCTGCTCGGCAAACAGACTGCCGCGTCGTGCCAGCACGACGCATCGGCAGCCCCGCCGTCGCAAGCCCACGGCCAGCAACCGGGCCTGCTCCTCGCCGCCGTGCCAGCGGCGCTGCGTCGAGACCAACGC
>JAUWPQ010000339.1 GCA_030611515.1 Planctomycetota bacterium
GAGAGCCTACGCATGAATTGCGAGGCCAGGGATGAAGTGGCGTTTGGGTGATGACGAGAAGCGGGGAATTGGCGGATAGGAGTGGAGTGGCGGTGGAAAGCGTGGGTTTGGGCTGGTGGTGGCGTCTCGTGGCGCGTACCGCTCACGCTTCCCGAAGTGTGGGACCGGTTTTGGGCGGTGGAATGCCGGTTGGCCGACGGCCCTCAGCCGTGGGCTAACGCCAGGTGCATCGCCAGCAACGTTTTGTCGAGTCTGGCTTGGAAAGCATTCGTGCCACGCTTGCTCAGACGATCGTCGCCAAAGTCATCTTTCATCAGCTTGTGAAGCCGTTCGATCACCGTTCGTCGAGCCATGATCTTGGCGAACCGTTTCGAGACTTGTGGAAACTCCGGATCCAGCCACGGCAGCCGCTCGAACGCGATCGTCACGCGACGCGATCCCACGTTTCCGCGGTAACATTGCGGGCGTGCCGGGCACTGCCAACAAACGGGAAGTCCGTCCTCGCCCCGAGGCGCCTGGAAGACAAACTTCCGGGTGTCGTGGCGGCAGGTGAGAAACTCGAAAGGATATCCCTCTCGACAAACGGGCGTACCGGTCGGCGTGATGTGGTCGATCCCGCGAGGAAGACTTTTGGTAATCGGCCCGCGCCGACGCGGATTGATCGGGGCCAACAGTTCGATCCCCCACTCCGTCTGGAAAAAGTCCTTTAAGGGTTGGTCATCGGCCGCGCCATCGTCCAAAACACGCGTGATCACCGGTTCCAACTCGGGATGAAGCTTGAAAACGCGGGCCACGTGGTCCGGCAGGCTCTGCGAGTCATGGCTGGCGGCGTCGGTCATCGCCACCGCGTCGAGGAGGATTTCTTGCCGCGCGAAGCTGATCGTCGATGCCTTGTGTCCCCAGTGCATCTTGCCCGTCGACTTGACCACCGTGCCGGCACCCTCGTCGGCGCTGACCCACGGATGCGGGCAGTTCGTCCAGTCGGGGCACTTGCACGATTTGGTCGTTTTCGGGTGGGATTTCCGCTTTTTCTCCTTCTTTTTCCGTTGCTTCTTCCGCGGCTTGGTTGTGGTTGGCTTGCCGGTGTCCCCCTTTGTTTTGTTCGGCTTCGCATCGTTGGAGGAGGGCCCCTCTCCGCCCTCGGGCAGGTCCACGACCCGCATCGAGGAAAACGCACGGTAGTGGGTCGTGTCGTGGACCAACGTGGGCTCCAACTTGACATAACCTTCCTTGAGATTCTTGGCGACCTGCCCCACGGCGGCGTCGCCCCACAAGCCGTTGTCGCTCATGATCTGATCAAACTGCTCCAGCTTGCGAAGGCTCGGCACGTCGCTTGGGCGATAGCCGCGCCGCGGATCGGGTAGCGTGAATCCACAAGTCCGGGCGAATGACGGATTGTCAATCAACTTCTGGCGAACATGCCGCGGTTCCGGCGGTGTTCCGCAAACGGCCACGCCCATGAAGGCCTTGAACATCCCAAAGAAACACTTCGGCGACCGGCCGGCCAAACGCACCGGCGTTCGCCCCGGCCGTAGTGTGCCAGGATCGACGCGGATCGAGGACGGTTCCAGCGGCTTCGGCTCGTGCAGGATCGGAGCATCCTCGCAGAGGGTGGCCCGCCCGAACAGCAGCCGGTAGGTGGCTTCCTCTGACGTTTCGGGATTGGCGGCGGCAGTGCTGGCCAATCGCTCGGCGCGGGCCTTGGCCTGCTGCTCGTTGAATTGCCACAAGGCCTCGTAGTACCGGGCGGCCACCGGACGCAACGAGGCCCAATCGAGATCCCGAAGCAGGCCGAACCAGAATACATCCGCCTGGGCTTCAAGGTACAAGTCGTCCGATTCGACGAGATGGATCAAGGGTATCTGGACTTCGATGTCGCTGAAAGATATCATGTTATTGGTCCTTTGCGTGTTATTTTTGTGAATACCTTTCATCTACCACAAACTCGTTGCGTGGTGAAGACGAAAGGGCACGCAGAGGACCATTTTTTGTTACGGCCGTCGGCTGCCTGAAGCGGCAATTATGCAAAACCCCAACCGGAAGCGGCCAGCCCAGAGTTGGAAAACCGCAAAACCCCGCAGTCTTGCCGGCCACGACACATGTCAAGCAACCAAGGATTGCACGTTCTTGCACCCCGCATCCGCCACATAACAAACACGAGACACAAGGATTTCAAGAGGCCTCGCAGTTACCCATGTGGTTCATGCGTAGGCTCTGGATACCAATTATCGCCGTTTTCTCAGAAAGTGCAGAACTTGAATCTATGGATGCATACCCTGGTCGAAGTGTGGGCGTGGGACAAAACTGGACGGCAGCTTGTCGACCGCAGCGACTCGCCCTGGGACGATTCCGATCGCAGACCTTCGCACGCCGACCGTCGCAAAGCCCTACGCCGACAGATTCTCCAGCACCAATTATCGACGATTACCCACGCGTGGTTGCTCCCACGAAAAATCATCGACCTGGCCAAAAGCCTCATGACGTTCGCCGCCTAACCTGAAACAGTTTTCAGAAAGTGCAGGGCAGGTACCAACCCGAGAGTATTCTACTTGAAGTAATCCTTTCTCTCGTAGCTGAAGACCGTCCCTGGTTTCCATCGGAAACGTAGGTCCAGGTCGAGCGACTTCAATAGAAATAGGCCTCCTCCGGAGAATCTGTGGGTTGATTCAACAGCGAAAGCGGTCGAGAAGCCATCTTTGCCGAGCTTTTTGGGCATATTGAGAGGTTGGGAATGTGGTATTCAAATATCGAAACCGGTCGGGGCCGTCTCCATCCGTGCGTCTCTCCGATGCATTTCACTCAACCGGGGCCCAAAAGGGCAAAAGACGCTTATTTTCTCGGGAGGTTCAAACAATCCCATTCTTCTTGTCCTCCCATTCCTTAGAAAAC
>JAUWPQ010000332.1 GCA_030611515.1 Planctomycetota bacterium
GGGGTGGGTGCCACTGCTGGCTTGTCCAGCAGTGCGGAAACACGGGTGGACAAACCGCCGGTGCCACCCGATCCCCCCCATTATTCCTCGATCCGCCCCTCGACCAAGCGGACGATCCGGTCGGCCTGGTCGGCGATGGAACGGTCGTGCGTGACCATCACTATAGTGAGGTTTCGCTGGAGGTTCAAGTCCCGCAGAATGCGGATGATTTCTACGCCCGTGGACTGGTCGAGGTTGCCGGTCGGCTCGTCGGCCAGCAGCAGCCGGGGTTGGGCCACCAACGCCCGTGTAATGGCCGCCCGCTGCATCTCGCCGCCCGACAACTCGCACGGCCGATGCTTCAGCCGATGGCCCAGACCGACCATTTCCAGCAGCTCTTTGGCCTCCGCGCGATACTTCCGCCGCCGAGCGAGAAAAGACCACGTGCCGTGCCTAATCATCAGCGGCGCGAGCACGTTTTCCAACGTGTTCAACTCGGGCAGGAGGTGATAGAACTGAAAGATCATGCCGAACCGGCGGTTCCGCAAGAGGTCGCGATCGGCCGCCGGGAGGTTGTCGATGCGGCGTCCGTCGTAATGGATTTCGCCCCGGTCGGGCGAGTCCAGCGTACCCAGCAGGTGCAGCAGTGTGCTCTTGCCGCAGCCGCTTTGGCCGACGATGGCCAGGAACTCGCCCTGACGGACCTCCATGTCTACGCCCCGCAGCACCGGCACTTCGACCGGCCCCTTGCGATAGCTCTTGTACAGGTCGATCGTCCGCAGTTGGTCGTGATGGATATGATGCGGGGATTCGGGGTTCGGGGCTCGGGATTCGGGGTTCGGCAACCGGGCGGAACCTTCTGTCGCATATCGAGCCCCGAGCCCCGAGCCCCGAGCCCCGAATCCCGGCGCCTTGTCGTCTCTCACAGTCAAGTTACTCATAGCGGAGCGCCTCCACCGGGTGCAGCCGGGCGGCGCGACGCGCCGGCAAAATGCTCGCCAACACGGCGATAGCCAACGCGCCGAACACGATCCAAAAGACCGTCCACGGCAAAACGACCGTCGGTATCTTGTGGAAGTAGTAGATCGACGGGTCGAAGACCGGCTGTCCGGTGAGCCAGCCGATGAAGTCGGCGATATTGTTGATGTAATGGACGAACAGCAACCCGATCGCCATTCCCACGCCTGAGCCGATCATGCCGAGCGAGAGTCCATAGCCGAGAAAGATACCCATCACGCCTCGGCTCGACGCGCCCAGCGATTTCAGGATTCCGATGTCGCGGGTTTTTTCCACCACGATCATGTAGAAGATGGCCAGGATGCCGAACCCGGCCACCGCAATTATCATGAACAGCAGGATGTTGAGGATTCGAGTTTCCATGTCCACGGCGGCCAGCAGCGCGCCCTGTTTGTCGCGCCAGGTGGAAACGCAGTACAACTCGGGTGGAAACGCCGCCCGCAATTCGTCGCGGACCGCCTCGCCGTCCACGCCGGGCTTCAGCCTGATCTGGATGGCGTTGATCCGCCCGACGCCGGTCGTCGGGTCGATCATTCCGCGCAATTCCTGCAACTTGCGGATCGGCACGAAGACGAACTTCGAGTCGTACTCGCTCATCTTGCTCTCGTAGAAATCGACGATCGTAAAGCTGTCGCTGACGGCCTTCGGCGGTTGGCCGACGGTGGGGAAGGTCAGTTTCACGTCGTCGCCGGGCAGCGCCAAAAACCGGTCCTCGCCCTCGGGCGTACGGTAACTGGTCAAGGCGATCCCCAGCACCGCGCCGGCGTGCTGCTGTTGGGCCGGATCGAAACGGTTTTCTTTCGCAATCGGATTGCCCGCGAACGGATCGGCCGACGGCGATGCCGCGGGCTTCTTTTCCGGCCCAACAGCCTGTTGAACAAGTCGGTTTTCGAGAGTTCGGGTGCCACTGCTGGCTTGTCCAGCAGTGTTTTCCCGGGTGTTTCTCCCCGCACTGCTGGACAAGCCAGCAGTGGCACCCTTTTTCAACGGACTGCTAAGATACTTCTCCTGAAAGGCCCTGATCCGCGCGGCCTCGCGGCGGTGTTTCCAGCCGGCGCCGGCCATCTGCTTCCGCTCGGGAGCCTCCTCGGACTCGGACTGATGGTCGCGAACGTCATAGCCGTCTTCGTGCAGGTCGAAACTCATCGCCCGGCGGTTCGCCGGATGCTGCAAATACCTCCCGAAATCGCTCACGTTGCTCTGGCTTTGCTCGTCGATCCCCACCATGTCCACTTGTCGGGTGATCCAGTTGTTTCCGCACCGGAAATTGAGCATCGCAGGCACCACCACCATGGGCGAAAGGGCCTCGATCCGGTCGCCGGCAATTTTGCGGATATGTTCGGCGTGCATTTGGTAGTCGGGCATGCCTCCCAGACTGCGGGCCTCGAAAATCACATCGGAAATGGCGCCCCGGATGCGGTTCTGCATCTCGCCGGTGAATCCCTGCATGACGCTGTTGACCACGATCATCGTGGCCACCCCCAGCGTGACGCTGATGATCGACGCCAACGCGATGTACCGCGTGCGAAGGTAACGCCAGCAGAGGAGGAGTTTGTACATGAGAAAAAGTTCCAATGTTCAATGTTCAATGAAGCCTTTCGCCCTTTGAACATTGGTCATTGGACATTGGTCATTGAACATTTTCCGCTTCCGGCCGCAACAACGGAAACAAAATCACCTCGCGGATCGACTGCGAGTTCGTAAGCAGCATCACCAGCCGGTCGATGCCGACGCCCAAACCACCGGCCGGGGGCATCCCGTGACGCAACGCTCGGATGAAATCCCGATCCATCTTGGCCATCGACTCCTCTTCCGGCAATCCGGCCAGTTGCTTGCTGAAAAGCTCCTCCTGCAAGTCGGGATCGTTCAACTCCGTGTAAGCGTTGGCCACCTCCATCCCCTGGATGAACAACTCGAACCGCTCGGCAATCACCGGATTATCCGCCTTTCGCTTGGTCAACGGGCAGATGCTGGCCGGGTAGTCGATCACGAAAATCGGCCCGTCCAAAGCATCCTCGACCTTCTCCTCGAACACGAAGTTCTTTACCACGTCCGGGTGTTTTCCGGC